>NZ_JBHVSQ010000019.1:0-69863 GCF_042885055.1 Isoptericola sp. NPDC058082
GTAGTGGACCAGTCCACTACCTCGCGGGGACTCGGACTACCTCGGCGAGAGCTGGACCAGCGAGACGGGCGGCGAGCCTCGTCGTCTCGCGGGCGAGGAGGGTGACTTCGTCCCCCACGACGACGAACGACGCGCCCGCCTCCCGGCAGGCGTCGGCGACGACGGGGTCCGACGCGTCGACGCCGACGACGCCGCCCGCCGCGCGCACCGCGCGGACGGCCTGGAGCGCGGCCGCCACGACGTCCGGGTGGGCGTGGCCCGACCGGCCCAGGGCGGCGGCGAGGTCGGGGGTGTCGAGGAGGACGCCGGCGACGCCCTCGAGGGCGACGAGGCCGGCGGCGGCCGCCAGGGTCTCCGGGGTGCCGACCTGGACGAGCACCGTGCCCTGGCCGCGGGTCGCGCGCCGTACCGCTCCCGCGACCTCCCCGGCGTCGTCGACGGAGGCGACGGGCACGACCACGTCCCGGACGCCGGCGTGCAGCAGCGCGTGCAGCGTCGCGTCGTCGGGCGCCCGGACGAGCGTCGTCACCGGGTAGCCGCGCGTCGCGCGGACCTGGGCGAGCGCGGTCTCGACGGTCGGCCCGGTGCCGCGCGGGTCGTGCTCCGGGTCGACGAGCAGCAGGTCGAGGCCGGAGTCCGCGCACGTCTCCGCGAGCAGCGGGCTGCCGCCCGCCAGCCACAGGCCCGCGAGGGCCCGGTCGGCCCCGTCGCCGCGCATCAGTGCAGGCCCAGGAAGGCCTCGAGCGTGGGCGGGGTGGCGTGCAGCAGCGGCTCGTGGACGGGCTCGCCCGGGAACTCGCTGGCCTCGAAGAACCAGCGCTCGGACGCCGGCATGCCCCACTGCTGCGCGCGGCGCGGGTCGCTCACGTCCCACCGGATCGCCTCGCTCTCCAGGTCGATGAGCTGGTAGTGCGTGGTGAACAGCTCGATGCGGTGCTGGTCGGGGTCGCGCACGTAGAGGAACAGGGCGTTGCTGATCCCGTGCCGCCCGGGCCCGCGGTCGATCTCGTGGCCCAGGCCGAGCGACCCGGTGACGTCGGCGGCGTGGATGAGCGACGTCGCGTCCGGCACCGTGTAGGCGAAGTGGTGCAGGCGCGGCCCCCGGCCGTTGGTGAACACGAGGTCGTGCGTGTTGCCCTTCACCTCCATCCAGGTGCCCCACAGCTCGTCGGTGCCGTCCTCGCGGTACTGGCCCGTGTACTCCGACGTCCGCATCCCGAGCCCGGTCCAGAACTCGGTGGCGGTGCGCACGTCGTGGGTGACGGCCTGGAAGTGGTCGATGCGCTGTGGCGCGCCGGCGCGGAAGTCGTGGAAGTCCGCCATCTTGCGCGGCACCAGGTCCATCGACGACGTGAGCTCGACGCGGGTGCCGACGGCGTCGCGGAAGCGCAGCGTGGGCCCCTGGTGCGGGCGCTCGACGCGCTCGTGCTCGACGCCGGTCGCGGCGAGGTGCCGCTCGGCGGCGGTGACGTCGGCGTCGGTGCGCACGCGCAGGCCCAGGCAGACGGCCTTCGCCTCGGTGGCCTGCTCGAGCACGAGGCTGTGGTGGGCGTCCTCCTCGAGCCCGCGGAGGTAGACGGCGTCGTCGGTCTCCGCGGTGACGACGAGGCCGATGACGTCGCGGTAGAAGTCGCGGCTCGCGGCGAGGTCGGTGACGGCCAGCACGACGTGGCTGGCGCGCGTCAGCGTGAACGGGGGGGCGGGGGCTGTGGTCGGGAGCATGCCTCCGAGTCTGGTGACGCGGACCCGTCCGCGGAACTACCGATGTCCTCTCGCCGCCATATCTCAGGAGTATGGCGAGGCGTCCGACTACCATCGCGGACTATGGAGCTGCGTCATCTGCGGTACTTCACCGCCGTCGTGGAGGCCGGGTCGATCACGGCCGCCGCCGCGCGGCTGCACCTGTCGCAGCCGCCGCTGAGCGTCGCGATCTCGAAGCTCGAGGCGGACGTCGGCGTCCCGCTGCTGGTCCGTACCCCGCGCGGCGTGGAGCCGACGAGCGCCGGCCGCTACCTGCTCGACGCGGCGTCGCGGGTGCTGGGGGAGGTCGACGACATCGTCGCGGCGCTGGGCCGGTTCGGCGCGGGCACCGCGGGCTCGCTGACCGTGGCCGCCGTTCCGGTGCTCATGTGGCACCGGCTGCCGGCCCTGGTGCGGGCGCACGCCGCGGCGGCCCCCGACGTCGAGGTACGCCTCGTCGACCCGCCGCCGTGGACGGCGATCGACATGCTGCAGCAGCGCGCGGTCGACGTGGCGGCCGTGATGGTCGCCGACCCGCGCCGGTTCGTCGCCCGCCACCGTGAGGTGCTCGACGTCGTCGACTGGGGCGAGGTGCCGCTCGTGGCGGCGCTGCCGCCGGACGCTCCCGACGCCGGCGCCGAGGGCGAGCCGCTCCCGCTGCGCGCGTTCGACGGCGAGCTCCTGCTGCTGCCGCGTCGCACCGCCGCCGTCCCCAGCCTTCCGGAGGCGGTGGAGGCGGCGCTGCGCCGGTGGGGGGTCGCGCCGTCGTCGATCCGCACGGTGGAGACGATCCAGGCGGGGATCCCGCTCGTCGAGGCGGGCGTGGCCCGGGCGATCCTGCCGGACCCCGACCGGGCGAGCCTGGCGCGGTTCGACCTCACCGTGCGCCGGATCGAGCCCGAGCCGGCGGGCCTGCGTGCGCTGGTGCTCACGCGGCCCGGGGCTGCGGCACGTGACCCGAAGGTGGCACGGTTGCTGGAGACCGTCCGCGCGACCCTGCCGGATCCTGTGTGATCTCCGATATGATTCCCGGGACGACTGACGACGGGGCGGTCCGCCCGCGCGACGACGCGACGGGGCACCGCCGACCCACCGAGGAGGCACCTGTGGCCGTGGCCGTGAGCAAGGCCGAGCAGTGCTACGAGATCCTGCGCAAGGGGATCATGGAAGGCACGTTCGCGCCCGGGCACCGGCTGGTGATCGACCAGCTCGTGCGGGACTACGGCATCAGCTCCGTGCCCTGGCGCGAGGCGGTGCGGCGGCTGGAGGCCGAGGGCTGGGTCGACATCGTGCGCAACGCGGGCGCGGTCGTCAAGACGTTCGACACCGGGTCCTGGGAGCGCACCATGCAGCTGCTCGCCCGGCTCGAGGGCTACGCGACCGCCCTGTCCGCGCCGAACCTCTCGCCCGAGGACCTGGAGCGCGCCCGCACCCTCAACAAGGAGATGGCCGCCGCCCTGGCGAACTTCGAACCCGCCCGGTTCGGTGCGCTCAACCGCGAGTTCCACCAGCTGCTGTGCTCCCGCTGCGACGACGAGCGCCTGGCCGGCCTGGTCGAGGACGAGTGGACACGGCTCGAGCTCATCCGCCGCTCGGCGTTCTGGTACGCGCCGGGGCGTGCGCACGCGTCGCTCGCCGAGCACGACGGGCTCGTCGACCTCATCGAGGGCGGTGCCGACCCCGACATGATCGAGACCGCCGCCCGCCGGCACGAGCTCAACACCGTGACGGCCATCGCCGAGCACGAGGCGCAGCTGGCGCAGGAGTCGGCGCCGCAGGCGCGGTAGGCGCCGCCCGACGGACGACCGCGCCGAGAGGCCCTGTCGAAAAGCCTCGTCGTCCACCCTGTCCCGGTGCCACGATCCTTCGTGTGGACAGGCCCGATCTCGAGCGTGCGACCGATGCCGCGACCGCCGTCGTCCGGTCCGTGGGCCTGCCGGTCGACGTCGCCACCGTGCTCCACGACTCCAACAAGCTCGCACTGCGCCTCGAACCGTGCGGGGTGCTGGCGCGGGTCGCCCCCGTGGGGCACGAGGTCGCACGGATGGAGGTCGGGCTGGCCGGACAGCTCGCCCGCGCCGGGTCGCCGGTGGGTGCCCTGGAGCCCCGTGTCGCCCCGCGGGTGCACGTGCGCGACGGCTTCGCGGTGACCCTGTGGGTCTACTACGAGCCGGTGGCCCCGGTCGTCCCGCCGGACGACTACGCCCGGGCGCTGGAACGCCTGCACGCCGGGATGCGCGGCGTGGAGGGCCGCTTCCCGCGGTTCACCGAGCGGATCGCCGAGGCGGAACGGATCGTCGCCGACCCGGCGCTCTCTCCGGCGCTGCCCGACGTCGAGCGCCGGTTCCTCGGCGATCGGCTGCGACGGCTCCACGAGGCGGTCGACGGGGCCGGGCGCGAGCAGGTGCTCCACGGCGAGCCCCACCCGGGCAACGTGCTGAGCACGCAGGACGGGCCGCTCTTCATCGACCTCGAGACGTGCTGCCGCGGGCCCGTCGAGTTCGACCTCGCGCACGTCCCCGACGAGGTCTCCGGGCACTACAGGGGCGTCGACCGCGGGCTGCTCGACCGCTGCCGCGAGCTCGTCCTGGCGATGGTCGCGGCGTGGCGCTGGGACCGGGAGGACCAGTTCCCGGACGGGCCGCGGTTCGGGGAGGAGCTGCTGCGCGCGCTGCGTGCGGGGCCACCCTGGCCCACCCTCGACGCCGTGGTCCGGCGGGTGGCCGGGCCGTAGCGCCCGATCAGCGCAGGTCCGCCGTCACGTACGCACGGCCGTAGTCGTTGCCGTGCGGCACGCGCAGGGTGGTGTGCACGTGGAAGCGCGCGGGGAGCTGGTTGCTCAGCCACACGCCGGCGTGGTGGTCCAGCTCGGTGAGCACGACGGGGCTGTGCACGCGCAGGTAGAACGGCTGCGTCCCGTCCGTGGCGCCGTACCAGGACACGAAGGTCTCGGCGCGGTGCGCGTCGACGTCGGCCATCGTCAGTGCGCGCTGCGGGGCGGCGAGCAGCAGGAACGCGTCCTCCACGATCGCCCGCAGCGTGGCCCACTGGTCGTCGTCGAGGTCGGAGGCGCGCAGGCCCTCGTACGGCACGACCCGGTTGTCGCGGAAGGCGCCGGCGACGTGCCGCTCGTCGGCGGGGTGCAGCCGCCCCGGCGGCATCGCCGGGTCCAGCACGGACGCGTAGACCACGGCCCCGGCGCGCTGCCCGGGGGTCCACGACGACGCGAGCTCCAGCGCGAGCCGCTGCCGTGCCGCGAACAGCGAGGGGCGGGCGCCGTCGGACTCCGCGGGCTCGGCCCCGAGAAACACCGGCGCGACGACGTGCCGACCCGCCACGGACACGAAGCTCACGGCCACGTGGTGGCCGAAGAGCTGCCAGCCCCACGCGCCGTCGGGCGAGGGCTCGCCGAAGAGCGCCACCCAGTAGCTGCGCTCGTTCATGAGGTCGGGCAGGCCCACCAGGTCGCCGAGGAACGCGTTGAGGCCCATCGCCTCGCGGACGCGGGCGTAGCCCTCCGGGCTGAGCGACGCCTCGACCATCGCCAGGGCGGCGTCGACCGTCTCGGCGGGGAGCTCCTCCAGCCGGAGCCCCGTGCGGTGGATGACGAACTCCGGGTTGCTCCACGCCTGCCACTCGCGGGCGTCGACCGGGTACGCGACGGCGTCCCGCTGCGCGACGTCGAGCAGGCCCCGGAAGCGTCGCGCGGCCGCGGAGGGCGCGGGGTCGACGTCGACCACGGGCTCGAGGCGGTGCACGTCGCGGACCGTGCCGTCGGTGGTGACGCCGACGAACGGCTCGTCGTACAGCGCCCGCCACGACGCCAGCAGCTCCTGCACGAAGCCGGGCTCGCGCTTGCGGGCCGAGAACTCCTCGTAGCCGAGGCCGCGCCACTGCGCGAGCACCGGGTCGTCGAGGCGGTACAGGTGGTCGCGGTAGCTCTCCGTGCCGAACGTGGGCGCGTCGCCGCCCGTCGTGACGCGGGCGGTGGAGAAGAAGTCGTCGAGCTGCTCGGTCATGCCGCCTCCTGGGACAGGTCCTGGGCCGCCGCGGCCCGGCGCGCGGCGCGCTCGGCACGCCGCTCCTCCCGGCCGTCGGGGTGCGACGACGGGCTCGCCGCGAGCAGGGCCCGGGTGTACTCGTGCCGCGGGCGGTCGAGCACCTGCCGCGTCTCGCCCTGCTCCACGAGCTCCCCGCCGCGCAGCACGCCGACGCGGTGCGCGACGTGCCGCACGACGCCGAGGTCGTGCGTGATGAACAGGTAGCTGACGCCGCTCGCGGCCTGCAGGTCGGTGAGCAGCGTGAGGATCTGGGCCTGCGTGGACAGGTCGAGGGCGCTGACCGCCTCGTCGCACACCACGAGCCGCGGCCCCAGCACCAGCGCCCGCGCGATGGCGACGCGCTGCAGCTGCCCGCCGGACAGCTGGGACGGGTACCGGGACAGGTGGCCGGTCGTGAGGCCCACCTGCTC
This sequence comes from Isoptericola sp. NPDC058082, assembly GCF_042885055.1. Classification (NCBI taxonomy): domain Bacteria; kingdom Bacillati; phylum Actinomycetota; class Actinomycetes; order Micrococcales; family Promicromonosporaceae; genus Isoptericola; species Isoptericola sp. NPDC058082. Next base: position 6,212 of record NZ_JBHVSQ010000019.1, read on the forward strand.
GAACGCCTCGGCGGCACGACGCCGCCGCTTGTCGCGGTCGCCGAGCCCGTGCCGGGCGAGCGTCTCGGTGAGGGCCCGGCCCACCCGGTGGCGCGGGTTCAGCGACGCCGCCGGGTCCTGGTAGACCGCCTGGACGTCGCGACGGTACGACAGCGGCGTGCGCCGTCCCAGCGCGGCGACGTCCCGGCCGTCGACGAGGACCTGGCCGCCGCTGACGTCCGCCAGGCGCAGGATGGCGCGGCCGGTCGTGCTCTTGCCCGAGCCGGACTCGCCGACCAGCCCGTACGTCTCGCCGGCCGCGATGGTGAAGCTGACGCCCTGCACGACCGTCAGGGTGCGGCGTCGCCACCCCGCCGCACCCGCGACGTCGTAGTCCACGCGCAGGTCTCGGACGTCGAGCAGGGGCTGGGAGTCGTTCACGCGATCACTTCCACGTCGTGGTGGGCCGTCGGGTGCGCGGCGAGCAGCGCCGCGGTGTACGGGTGCTGCGGCTGGTCGAAGAGCGCGACGACGCCGGCCACCTCGACCAGCTCGCCGCGGTACAGCACGGCCACGCGGTCGCAGGTCTCGGCCGCGACCCCCAGGTCGTGCGTGATGTTGACGATCGCCATGCCGAGTCGGTCGCGCAGGTCCAGCACGAGGTCGAGCACCTGGCTCTGCGTCGTGACGTCGAGGGCCGACGTCGCCTCGTCGAGGATGAGCAGGTCCGGCTCGCCGGCCAGCGCGATGGCGATCGCGACGCGCTGCGCCATGCCGCCCGAGAACTGGTACGGGTACTGGTCGAGCCGTCGCTGCACGTCGTTCACGCCGACGAGGTCGAGCAGCTCGGCCGCCCGGGCCCGCGCGTCGCGCCTCGACAGCGGGTGGTGCGCGCGCAGCACGTCGACGAGCTGACGACCCACCGTGTGCACGGGGGAGAGGTTGGCCTGCGGGTTCTGCAGCACGACGCCGAGCCCGGTGCCGCGCACGGCGCGCAGCTCGCGCTCCGAGCAGCCCGCCAGCTCGGTGCCGTTCAGCCGGACCGACCCCTCCGCCAGCCGCACGCCCGGCGGCAGCAGCCCGAGCACCGCCTTCGCGAGCATCGACTTGCCCGAGCCGGACTCGCCCAGCAGGCCGAGGATCTCGCCGCGGCGCACCCGCAGCGAGACGTCGTGCACCAGCGTGACGCTCGTGCCGTCCGGACGGTCCGCGACGATCGTCGCGCCGCGCACGTCGAGCACGGTGTCTGCGGCGGCCTCGAGGTCGTCGTCGGGCGTGGCGCCGGCCGGTGCGGCTGCGGGAGCGGGCCCGACGGGCGCGGCGTCCTGGGACCGCCCGGGCGCCCCTGCCGCACGGACCTCGGCGAGCGTGGGTGACGCGGGCGGGCGCAGGCGGCCGAGCAGCGCGGTGCGCCGGCGGCCGGTCGTCCGACGGCCCGACAGCGCGTCGTTGATGCCGTCGCCGAGCAGGTTGAACGCGAGCACGGTGAGCAGGATCGCGAGGCCGGGGGCCACGGCCATGAGCGGCCTGTCGGCCTGGTGCTCCGCGGCGGCGCCGAGCATGCCGCCCCACGACGGCTGGTCGTCGCCCAGCCCGAGGCCGAGGAACGACAGCGCCGCCTCGACCTTGATCGCGGAGCCGAGGAAGACGGCGGCCTGCACGGCGAGCGGGCCGGCGAGGTTGGGCAGCACCTGGCCGAACACGATCTGCCGCTCGCGCAGCCCGGACACGTGCGCCGACTCGACGTACAGCTTCTTGCGCTCGGTGAGCGTGATGGCGCGCGTCATGCGGGCGAAGTTCATGCAGAACACCAGCCCGATGGCGAGCACCAGCACCGCCATGCCGCGGCCCAGGACCGCGATGACGACGAAGCCGACCATGAGGCCGGGCAGGGCGTCGGCGATGTCGAGCCCGCGCGAGCCGATCCGGTCGTACCACCCGCCCTTGTACCCGAGCAGGAGGCCGACGGGCACGCCGATGAGCATCGCGACGAGCACCGAGCCGCCGGCCACGACCAGCGCGGTGCGGGCGCCGTAGATCAGCTGGCTCAGCAGGTCCTGCCCGAGGTCGGCGGTGCCGAGCGGGTGGTCCGCCGTCGGGCCGGAGAGGGGCGCGTCGAAGTCCGTGGCCGCCGGCGCGTAGGGCGCGAGCAGGGGCGCGGCGACCGCGACGAAGACGAGGACGGCGACCACGACGACGGCGAACAGCGTCGACGGCTGGCGCTGCAGCCGGTGCCACGCCTGGGCGACGCCGCGCGCCTGCGCGCCGGCGGGGGACCGGTCGGCGGGGTCGAGGATGACGGCGTTGCTCACTGGGGCCTCGCTTGCGGGTTGATGAGTCCGTAGCAGATGTCGATCACGAGGTTGACGACGATCACGAGCGTCGCGGTGACGAGCACGACGCCCTGCACGACGGGGAAGTCCTGCCCGATGACGCTGGTGAGCATGAGGCTGCCGAGCCCGGGGAGCGCGAACACCTTCTCGACGACGAAGCTGACGCCGATGAGGATGGCGAAGGTGACGCCCGTCGACGCCAGCACCGGTACGAGCGCGTTCTTCACGCCGTAGCGCGCGATCTGCGTGCGGCGGGGCACGCCCGCCGCGGTGAGCGTGTCGGCGTACGGCGCCGCCATCGAGGTGACCATCGCGGCCCGCGTCTGGCGGGCGATGATCGCGCCGCCCGTGACGCCCAGGGCGAGCGACGGCAGGACGAGGCCGCGGAGCCAGGCGAGCGGGTCGGCCGTCAGGGGCGTCCACGCGACGATCGGCACCCAGCCGAGCTGCACCGCGAAGAGAGTCGTGAGGAGCAGCCCGAGCCAGAACTCGGGGATCGCGAGCCCGAGCACGGTGCCGCCCGTGACCAGCCGGTCCGCGAGGGTGCCGGGGCGGGTGCCGGTGAACACCCCGGCCCCCACGCCCAGCACCAGCGCCACGACGATGCCGCCCGCCACCACCGACAGGGTGGCCGGGAGCCGCTGCGCGAGCAGGTCGGTCACCGGCATCCCCGCGCGGAACGACGTCCCGAGGTCCCCGGTGAGCATCGCGCCGAACCACTCGACGAACCGCTCGAGCGGCGGCCGGTCGAGGCCCAGCTGGGCCTCGACGTGGGCGATCGCCTCGGGCGTCGCGGACGTGCCGAGCATCGCGGCGGCGGGGCTGCCGGGCACGAGGTACGTCAGCGAGAACACCAGGATCGAGATGACCAGGAGCTGCGGGACGGCGAACAGCAGCCGGTAGGCGACGAGCTTGCCCATCTCAGCTCGCCGGGCGCAGCGCGCGGTAGTTCACGAGGTTGGTCTCCCACGGCTGCGTGGGCGCCTCGACGTCCGTCACGGTGGTCGTGTTCCAGGCGATCAGCTCCTCGCCGGCCACGTGGGCGCAGGTCAGGGCCTCGTCGGAGATGATCTTCGTGACCTCCGCCCACAGGGCGTCCGCCTCGTCGCCGGTGCCGGCCGCGATGGCGGCGTCGGCGGCGGCCTTGAGCTCGTCGCTCTCGACGCCGGACGGGTTGCCCGGCGCGTCGGCGGCGAACCACGCCCGGTACCAGTCGAACGGCGTCAGCTCGTCGTTGCCGCCGAGCCCGAGCGGGTACTTGCCGCTGTTCCACTCGGAGAAGTACTGGGGCGGCGGGGCGCTCTGCACGGTGACCTTCATGCCGATCTCGCCCATCTGCTCGGCGTAGACCTTCATCTGGTTCTCGTTGAACACGGTGGCGAGCATGTCGGCGTCGACGGGCGGGTTGCCGGCGGAGTCGTACAGCTCCTGCGCCTTCGCGGCGTCGTGCGTGTACCCGGCGATGTCCGGGTTGTAGCCCTGCTCGCCCTCCGCGAAGTGCTGCGTGCGGACCGTCCAGTCCGGCTCGAGCTTCGCCAGCACCTCGGTGTCGATGGCGGTGCACGCGGCCTGGCGCACGGCCACGTCCTCGAACATCCCGCCCGGGCCGCGGTCGAAGAAGATCGGGTTGTTCCGGATGGCGGGGTACGACAGGCGGTCGACGCCGGGCGTGCCGTCCAGGGTGGTGAACTGGTTGGTCTCCGTGTCGGTGATGTCGATCTCGCCGTTGCCCAGCGCCGCGGAGGCCGCGTTGTCCTCCGGGATCGCGACGAGCTGCACGGTCTCGAAGCCCACCGGGTCGCCCCAGTAGTCCTCGGCGGGGCCGAAGACGAGGCGCGTGCCGGGCACGGAGGCGGCCTCGTCGTAGGCCCAGGGGCCGGTCCCGACGGGGACCTGGGCGATGGTGCCGGCCTCGATCGCCTTGGGGCTCGCCATCGGCGCCGCCCGGGTGGTCAGCGTGGTGAGGAGCGACGGCGTCGGCTCGCTGAGGTTGAGCCGTACCGTCTGCGCGTCGACGACGTCGATCGACGAGATCACCTGGAACGGCCCGGCGTACGGCCCGGGGGTGCCCTTCACGGTCTCGAGGTTGACCTTGACGGCCTCGGCGTCGAACGGCGTGCCGTCGTGGAACGTGACGTCGTCGCGCAGGGTGAGCGTGAGCGCGTCGTCGGTCTGCTCCCAGGTCGTGGCGAGGACGGGCTCGATCTCGCCGTCCGCGCCGAGCGCGACCAGGTTCTCGTAGGGGATGCGCAGGAACCCGGCCTCCATCTCGGCGCCGGGGGCCCAGCTCTCGGGGAAGCCGCCCCAGTTGACCCGCAGGACGGAGCCGGGCACGGGGCCCGAGCCGGCGCTCGCGGCGGGAGAGGCGCCGGGGTCCTCGGCGGCGCCGCCGCCGGAGGTGCAGGCGGTGAGGCCCAGCGCGAGGATCGCCGCGGTGGCCAGGCCCCGCACGAGGAAGGCGGGCCTCGGGTGCGACGTCGGTGCGGACTTCGGCAGGGGCCTTGGCGTGAACATCGACATGGTGGGGGCGCCTCCTTGCGCCGGCATGCACGGGTTCGAGGGGAGGCCGAGGCGGGGGCACCGGCGCTGGCGCCGGGCCCCCTCTCGGCGGCTGTCGGGTCGGGTCTTCGGGTCAGAGGGGGAGGTTGAACAGGCGGGCGGCGTTGCCCGAGAGCACGAGCTCGCGCTCGGCGTCGGTGATCTCCAGCTCGTTCTTGACGAACTCGACGCCCTGGCTCATCCAGCCGTAGAACACGGGGAACGAGGACCCGAACAGGTAGTGGTCGGCGCCGCCGATCGCGATCGCCGCCTCCACCTGCTGCTTGCCCCACGAGTGGGGGTGGGTCATGTCGAAGAAGAGGTTGTTGTCGAGGTAGCTCTGGATCTTGTCGCCACCCGTCGGGTCGAGGCGGGTGAGCGACTCCGCCTTGTTCGACGCGTGCGGCATGAGCAGCGCCTGGTTCGCGAACCAGTTGCCGCCGAACATGGTGTGGATGAAGCGCAGCCCGGGCATGCGGTCGAACATGCCGCTGAACAGCTCGCGCCCGACGGCGGTGGCCTGGTCGACGATGCGGCCGTACTCGCGGCGCAGGTTGGTGTAGTCGACCACCGACCGCCACTCGACCGGCAAGGGGGTGTGGTGGGCGATGACGGGGATGTCGAGCTTCTCGATCTCGCGCAGGTAGGGCTCGAAGACCGGGTCGTCCAGGTAGAGCTGCCCGTAGTGGCAGGCGAGCTGGACGCCGACGGCGCCGAGGTCGATGCAGCGCTTGAGCTCGTCGATGTTCTCCTTGCCGCCCCACGGCGGCACGCAGGCGGTGAAGAACAGCCGCCCGTTCGACCGCTTGACGATGTCGGCCGCGTTGTCGTTGACGGCCTTGCAGGTCTCGAGGTCGAGCCACTCCTGCCAGACGGGCACGCGCATGACGCCGTAGTCCACGCCGGCGTCGTCCATCGCGGCGAGCTTCGCCTCGGCGGAGTAGTCGCCCTCGACGTAGTTGAGGTTCTGGTGGCCGGCGGGCTTCTCCAGGATGAGGTGCTTCTTGCCGCTGGCCATCGTCTCGACGCGGGCGATCTCCCCGAAGCCGCGCGGGGCGCTGTTCAGGAAGCCGTTCAGGATCTTCTCGTTGGTGAACAGGTCCTCGGGCAGGTGGTGGATGTTGATGTCGACGACGGTCATGTCGCTGGCTGCTCCCGTCTAGCGGTCGTTCCCTGAAGCACATCGGCGTGCGACCCGCACCGGCGCGGTGGGCTCTTGCGTTCAGGAGGTTCGCACGGCGCTCGCAGCATCGCGGCCGTCGTGCCTGTGGTACTCATGAGCGACCCGACGGACCGTCAGATCGTGTGAGAAATCATATGCAGATCCGTCGAGGCGGATCAACCCCCTGAGGCGCGGAGTCGCCGGGTGAAGGTCGTGAGACGCCTGCGTTCCTGCCGTTGAGGGGTGCGAACTTCCCTGCCGTGACCCACATTCCTGAGCTTCGGCCGTCGTTCCACACTTGAAATCGTGTAGGAAGTGTTCCTACGATCGGCGCACGCTTCACCGTCGAGCGAGGACCCGCACCGCTGCGGGCCGTCCGCCTCCTCGACCCCTCCCGGACGACGAGGCCCCAGGAAGGCACCCGATGAACGACCTGATCGCACGCGACGTCGAGTACTCCCACGACGGCACCCGCATGATCGGCGCGCTGCGCGCGCCCGCCGGCGGGGAGGCGGCGCCCGGCGTGCTGCTCCTGCACGACGCCTTCGGCCTGAGCGACGACATGCTCGCGGTCGCCGAGCGGCTGGCCGGGCTCGGGTACGCCGTCCTCGCCGCCGACGTCTGGGGGGAGCGGGCCCGCCCGCGCACGCAGGACGAGATCGGGCCGCTCATCGGCGCCATGGTCGCGGACCGGGCGCGCTGGGCGGCGCGGGTCGCGGCGGCCCACGAGGCCGCGGCCGAGCAGCCCGAGATCGACGACGACGCGATCGTCGCACTCGGGTACTGCTTCGGCGGCTCCTCGGCGCTCGAGCACCTGCGCACCGGCGGCGCGGTGCGCGGCGTGGTGAGCGTGCACGGAGGCCTGGACCTGCTCGACCCCGACGCCGGCTGGGGCGCGTGCGATCCCACGGCCCGGGTGCTGCTGTGCACCGGCGACCAGGACCCCATGGCCACCGCCGCGCAGCGCGACGCCCTGCAGCGGGCCATGACCGGCGCGGGCCTCGACTGGGAGACCGACCTCTACAGCGGCACCCGGCACGCCTTCACCAGCCCGCACGCCCGCTTCTCCCCGACGCCCGAGGCGGTCGCGTACCACCCGCGCAACGCGGAGCGCGCCTGGGTCGCCACGACCCGCTTCCTGCGCGAGCTCGCCCACGACCTGAGCCCCGCCGTCGTCGGCTGACGCCGCGGCCCCGAACCACCCCACCAGAGACGAGGACGTCCATGCCAGATCCCCAGCTCGACATCGCCATCGTGGGCGCCGGCCCCGCCGGCCTGGCCGCCGCGCTGCGGCTGCACCAGCGCGGGTTCCGCCCGCGCATCTACGAGACCGTGGCGGAGCTCCGTCCGCTCGGCGTCGGCATCGACGTCAAGGTGTACGGCACCAAGGAGCTCGAGGAGCTCGGGCTGCTCGAGGAGTTCCGGGCCATCTCCGTCGACGCGCGCGACTCGATCTTCTACAACAACCACGGCCAGGAGATCTACGCCGAGCGCTGCGGCGTGCACATGGGCTACCTGCACGAGCAGCGGTTCGTGCACCGCGGCCGCCTCCAGATGCTGCTGTACCGCACGGTGCTGGAGCGGCTCGGCCCGGACTCCGTGGTGCAGGGCGTGCGCACCCTCGGCTACGCGCAGGACGGCGACGGCGTCACGCTCGACGTCGAGCGCGCCGACGGCTCGCGCGGCGAGGTCCCCGCCGACGTCGTGGTGGCCGCCGACGGCATCAACTCGGTGGTGCGGCGGCAGATGCACCCCGAGAGCGCCGAGCCGCACTACTCCGGCATCACCATGTACCGCGGCACCACGCTCATGGAGCCGTACCGCGACGGGCACACGATCCTGCACATCGGCGCCCCGCAGATCGCGACGATGATCGTGTACCCGATCGCCGACGACTTCGAGGGCACGGGCAGGACCCTGGTCAACTGGGTGGTGGAGCGCGAGCGCGACGAGACGGTCGAGGACTGGAACGCCGTCGGCGACGTCGCCGAGATCGTGCCGCTGTTCGACACGGTGAAGCTGCCGTTCCTCGACGTGCAGCAGATGCTGCGCGACGCCCGCGAGGTGTACCTGTTCCCGCTGATCCGGCACGACCCGCTGGAGAGCTGGACCGACGGGCGCGTGGTGCTGGTCGGCGACGCCGCCCACGCCATGTACCCGCGCGGCGGCAACGGCGCCTGCCAGGCGATCGTCGATGGCGCCGTGCTCGCCGAGAAGCTCGCCACGATCGACGACCCGGTCGCCGCGCTCAAGGCGTTCGAGGCCGAGCGGCTCGCCAAGGTCAACGGCATGGTCATGGCGCACCGTGGCGAGGGGTACGAGGTGATCCGCCGGATCGTCGCCGACCGCACGCGGTGCGAGCCGTTCGAGGACATCGAGGCGGTGCTGCCGCTGGCCGAGGCCGACGAGATCTTCTCGAAGTACCACGCGATGGTCGGCCAGCCGCGCCCCGGCTTCGAGGCCGGCGAGACCACCGGCTTCCGCACCGACCACGCGCTGACCGCCGCCCGGCCGGCCTGAGGAGGACCGCCATGCCCCACGACGACCACCCTGCGCCCAGCGCCGCGACAAGCCCTGCGCCCAGCGGGGTGACCGTGGCCGACGCCGCGAGCCGCGCCGAGATCCTCGCCCTGGAGGAGCGCCGTCGGGACGCCCTGGTCGCCGGGGACGTCGACGCCCTGGACGCGATGTTCGACGACGCCCTCGTGCACGTGCACGCCCCCGGGCTGGTGCACACAAAGGCGCAGCTCCTGGAGCACGTCGCCACGCGGCGCGCGTACGTCGACGTCGTGCGCGACGACCTCCTGGTGCGCCTCGTCGGGGACGTCGGCGTCGTCACCGGGCGCATCGTCAACCACATGCGGGGGCCGGACGGCGCGCCCCGGGTGCTCGCCGGCGTCGTCACCCAGGTCGTCGTGCGCGGCGACGACGGCGCCTGGCGGTTCGTCAGCTTCCAGATGACACCCGACGGCGAGCAGGTGTGGGGCGCGCTGCCCTCGCAGCAGCAGGCGCCCGCCGAGGACACGAAGGACGGGAACGACAGATGAAGATCGCACGGTTCCGGCTCGGGGAAGGCCCCGTCCGGCTGGGGCGGGTGGACGGCGACGCCGCCGACCCCGGCTCGCTCACGGTCACCGACGTCTCCGCCGTCGCGGGCACGTCGCTGCGCGCGATCCTGCCGGACCTCGGCGCGCGCCGCGACGCGCTCGCCGGGGCGGCGGGGGAGCGGCACGCGCTGTCCGACGTCGTGCTCGAGGCGCCGGTGGACGACCCGCAGAAGTACCTCGGCATCGGCATGAACTACGCCGCGCACGCCGAGGAGGCGCGGCAGGCGGGCATCCCGGTGCCCACCAGCCAGCTGTGGTTCAACAAGCAGGTCTCGTGCATCGTCGGGCCGCACGCCGGCATCGTGAAGCCGGACGTCTCCGACGAGCTGGACTACGAGATCGAGCTCGCCGTCGTGATCGGGAAGCGGTGCAGGCACGTCCCGGTGGACGACGCGCGGTCGGTGATCGCCGGCTACACGGTGGCGAACGACGTCTCCGTGCGGGACTGGCTGCAGAAGCGGTCGCCCACGTTCACGCTGGGCAAGTCGTTCGACACGCACGGCCCGCTCGGCCCGTGGCTCACCACGGACGACGAGGTGGCCGACCCGCTCGACCTGGGGATGCGGCTCACCGTGAACGGCGAGGTCCGCCAGGACTGGCGCACCGACGACATGATCCACGACCTCTACGAGCAGATCGCCTACCTCACGCAGGTGATGACGCTCGAGCCGGGCGACGTGCTGGCCACCGGCACGCCGTCGGGGATCGGCGCGCCCACCGGCCGCTTCCTCAAGGTCGGCGACGTCGTGCGCGCCGAGATCGAGGGCCTGGGCGCCCTCGAGAACACCGTCGTCGCCGAGCCGGAGCGGGAGGCCTGACGGTGGGCCGCCGCACGACCGTGGACGTGCCCGGGTTCGCGCACGCGAACCCGGTGCCGGTGGCGAGCCGGATCGGTCCGTTCCTCGCCACCGGCGCGCTCACGGGCCGCGACCCGGGCACGCGGGAGATGCCGGAGGACCTCGACGCGCAGTGCGCCAACGCCTTCCGGCACGTGCGTGCCGTGCTCGCGGCGGCGGGCGGCGGCCCGGGCGACGTCCTCAAGCTGACGGTGCACCTCGCCGACCCCGCCGACCGGGAAGCCCTCAACCGCGAGTGGACGGCGCTGTTTCCCGACCCGGCGGACCGGCCGGCGCGTCAGGTCGTCGCCGCGACGCTCGGCGGCGGCGCGCTGGTGCACGTCGACCTGCTCGCCGTCCTCCCCGGATGACTCAGACGCCGTCGAGCGTCAGGCGCACGACGACCTCGTCGCCGTCGTCCACGCCCTCGGGCCGGCGCACGGCGTCCTTGAGCGGGACGAGGTAGCCGCCGTCCTTCGGGAACAGGGACGTGGTGAACGTCGTCGCGCCCAGGCGGCCCGTCACGGGGATCACGCCCCAGCCGTAGGTGACCAGGGGCGCGACCGCCGCGATCTGCTCCGCCTCGGCGTCGGGCACCGCGACGTAGTAGTACGGCGCCGGGCCGCGCCACTGGAACACCTCACCGCGCACCTCGAGCTCCATGCGCCCAGGGTGCCGCGACCTCCTGACACGGACCAGCTCACGCGAGGTCGAGGACGGCGTACCCGTGCCCGTCGAGGTGCACGACGTCGCCCTCGACGCGGTGCCCCCGGACCTCGATCTCGCGCGCACGGGCCGCCCCGGGCACTGCGACCGACACGGCGGCGCGGCCCGGGTTGAGCACGACGGCGAGCGTGCCGCCGCGCACGTACGCGAACGGGTAGCCGGTGGCCAGCACGTCGACGTCGGCGGCGGCGTCGAGCCGCGGGTCCGCCGTGCGCAGGTGCGCGAGGCGGCGCACCAGGTGCAGCACCGAGCCCTCGTCGTCGAGCTGGGCGGCCACGGTCGGGCGGTCGGGGTCCGGGTCCTGGGGCAGGTAGCGCGACTCCGCGACGTCGGGGCCGAGCCGCCCGGCCGGCACGTCGCCCCACTGCATCGGGGTGCGCGAGCCCGCCCGGTCGTAGGTCGGGTTGAGGCGCGAGCCCTCGAGCGTGGGGGTGTCGGGGACGAAGCGCATGCCGATCTCGTCGCCGTAGTAGACCGACGGCATCGACGGCCAGGTGAGGGTGAGGACGAGGGCCGCACGAGCCTGCTCGGCGTCGCGCGCCCCGGCCACCAGCCGCGTGAAGTCGTGGTTCGACGTCGGCAGGCCGGTGAGCCCGCCACGCCCGGCGGCCGCGATGGCCCCGGTGGCCTCCTCCCAGGCCCGGACGAACGTGCCCGCGTCGCCCCGTGCCTCGGCGTCGGCCCAGCTCGGCACCTCGCCCCACGACGGCTGCACCGTGCCGGCGCCGTTGTTCCACAGCGAGCGCAGCGGCAGGCCGTCGTCGTCGCCCCCGAACTGCAGGAAGAAGTCGGCGTGGAAGCCCGACGGCACGGAGACGCGCGGGTCGCCCCACTCGCTGATCAGCACGCGGCCCGGGTAGGTCGCGTCGAGCCAGTCGCGGTTCTCGCGCCACAGGCGGCCGGTCTCGACGAGTCCCGGGTCGTCCTTGACGAGCGACGCCGCCATGTCGACGCGGAACCCGGCGACGCCGAGGTCGAACCAGTGCGCCATGATCTCGCGCAGGGCGCCGCGGTTGGCCTGCGGGCCGGCGGCGTCGACCGGGCTGCGCCACGGCTCGTCGGGGTCCTGGCGCGCGTAGCCGAAGTTGAGCGCCGGCTGCACGGGGAAGAAGTTGGGCAGGTAGAACCCGCCGCGGCGGCCCGGGCCGGGCTCGAAGCCGTCGACGGGGGCGTCGCTCCACACGTACCGGTCGTCGCCGGGGTCGTCCGCCGACGCCGTGAACCACGGGTGCTGGTCGGACGTGTGCCCGGCGACGAGGTCGAGCAGCACGGAGATGCCCCGCCGGCCGGCCTCCTCGGTGAGCTCCGCCAGGTCGTCGTTGGTGCCGTAGCGGGGCGCGATCGTGAGGAAGTCGGCGACGTCGTAGCCGGCGTCGGCGAACGGGGACACGAAGCACGGGTCGAGCCACACGGCGCCCACGCCGAGCCACCGCAGGTAGTCGAGCCGGGCGGTGATCCCGGGGAGGTCGCCGATCCCGTCGCCGTTCCCGTCGGCGAAGCTCTGCGGGTAGAGCTGGTACAGCACGGTCCGCCCGAGGCGCGGGGCGAGGTCGGTGGCGGCGTGCGGGGACGTGGGCGTAGGGGTCGGCACGGAGGCTCCTTGCAGGTCGGGAACGAGGACGGGGGGTCAGACGACGCCGGTGGTGCCGAGCAGCGAGCCGAGGGCGAAGGTGACGCCGAGCGCGAGCGCGCCGCCGACCACCACGCGCACCACGGACCGGGAGCGGGACGACCCGCCGATCCACGCGGCGATCGAGCCGGCGGCGCCGAGGGCGGCGAGGACGACGACGAACGTGCCGGCGACCTTCCACGGCTCGGGGATGAGCAGCACGGCCAGCATCGGCAGCACGCCGCCGCACAGGAACGCGAGCAGCGACGCCCAGGCGGCGTGCCAGGGGCTGACGACGTCGTCGGGGTCGATGTTGAGCTCGGCGGACAGGTGGGCGCCGAGGGCGTCGTGGTGGGTGAGCTCGGTGGCGACCTGGCGGGCCGTGCCCTCGCTGAGGCCCTGCTGGCGGTAGAGGCCGACGAGCTCGTCGAACTCCTCGTCCGGCATGGTCGCGAGCTCGTGCTGCTCCTTGGCGATGAGCGCCTTCTCGCTGTCCGACTGGCTGGACACCGACACGTACTCGCCGAGCGCCATCGAGATCGCGCCGCCCACGAGGGCCGCGAGCCCGGCCGTGAGCACGGGCGCCCGCTCCGGCGTCGCGCCGGCGACGCCCACGACGACGGCCGCCACGGAGACGATGCCGTCGTTGGCGCCCAGCACGCCCGCCCGCAACCAGTTCAGCCGCTGGGCGAGGCCGCCGGCGTGCGGTTCGTCGGGGTGGCCGGTCGGGTCGGTCTCGATGCGCTCGGACATGTGCCCAGCACAGCATCGGTCGGGGGGTGCCGCCAGCACGACGCGCGCCCGGCGCGGCCCGGACCGGGGGATCAGGCGTGCGTGGGGTGCTCGTGCTCGGGGTGGGTCTCGGGCTCGACCTGGAACGTGGAGTGCTCGACGGCCACGTCGAAGTGGGTGGCCACGCACTCCTGCAGCTCGTCGAGGATGCGGCCGGCGTGCCCGTCGGTGAAGCAGCCCGAGTCGACCACGACGTGCGCCGACAGGATCGGCAGGCCGGTGGCGATGAGGGACGCGTGCACGTCGTGCACGTCGCGCACGTGCTCCACCTTCAGCAGGTGCGAGCGCACCTCGTCGAGGTCCAGGCCGGGCGGGGTGGACTCCAGCAGCACCGAGCCGGCGGCCCGCAGCAGTTTCACCGCGCGCGGCAGGATGAGGGCCCCGATGAGGAGCGCGGCGACGGCGTCGGCCCGCTGCCAGCCGGTGGTGGCGATGACGATCGCGGCGACGATCACGCCCACCGACCCGAGCGCGTCGTTGAGCACCTCGAGGAACGCGGCCCGCAGGTTGAGGTTGGCGTCGCGGCGGCTCGCCAGGACCGCCATCGAGGCGAGGTTGCCCGCGAGGCCGATGACGCCGAAGACGACGAGCTGCGTGGACGGGATCTCCGGTGGCTCGGCGAGGCGCAGCACCGCCTCCACCAGCACGTACACCCCGACCACCAGCAGCACGGCCGCCTGCGCCAGCGCGGCCAGCACCTCGGCCCGCCGGTAGCCCCAGGTGCGCTGCGGCGACGCCGGCCGCAGGGACAGGTGCGCGGCGAACAGGGCCAGCGCGAGGCCGCCGGCGTCGGTGAGCATGTGGGCGGTGTCGACCAGCAGCGCGAGGCTGCCGGTGAGCCACGCGCCCACGGCCTGCGCCACGAGGATCGTGGCCGTGATGCCGAACGCGATCGCGAGGCGCCCGCGGTGGTCGGCGGCGACCTGCGCGTGGTCGTGGTCGTGGGTCACGCGGCGTCCTGGGAGCCGGTGGGCCCGTGGGCGGCGGGCGTCGCGCACGTGCAGTCCGGGCCGCAGCAGTCCGGGTCGACGACGAGCGCGAGCCGCAGCATGTCGCCGAGCGCGTGCGCGAGGTGCGGGTCGGACAGCCGGTACTCGGTGCGGCGCCCGTCCTGGCGCCCCACGACCAGGCCGCAGCCGCGCAGGCACGCGAGCTGGTTGCTCATCACCTGCTTGGAGACGCCCAGCGTCGCGGCGAGGTCGGAGGGGTAGGCGGGCGCGTCGCGCAGCGCGAGCAGGATGCGTGCGCGGGTGCCGTCCGACAGGGCGTGCCCGAGCCGCGCCAGCGCGGCGGTGTGGGTGAGCGTCACGGTCTCCATGAGCGCGACGGTACATGGTGTCGTGTACTCACGCCAGGCTGCCGCCGGACGACGAGGTGCCGAACAGGCGGTTGTGCACCTTCTGAGACGTCAGAAGGTGCACAACCGCCTGTTCGGCGGTGCTCGGTGGGGTCAGGCGATCGCGTCGAGGACGGCGAGGTCGTCGTCGGTGAGCCGCAGGGCCGCGGCGGCGACGTTCTGCTCCAGGTGCGCGACGCTCCCGGTGCCGGGGATGGCGAGGACGTGCGGCCCGCGGTGCAGGGTCCAGGCGAGCCGCACCTGGGTCGGCGTCGCGTCGTGCCGTGCGGCGACGGCGGCCACCTGCTCCGCGCCGGTCTCGTCCGGGGTGCCTCCGGGCACCGCCCCGGGAACGGCCGCTCCCATGGAGAAGAACGGCACGTACGCGATGCCGAGCTCGCCGCACCGGGCGAGGAGGCCGTCGTCGGCCCGCTCCGTGAGTCCGTACCGGTTCTGCACGCACACGACGGGCGTGATCTCCAGCGCCTCCTCGAGCTGCTCCGGCAGCACGTTGGAGACGCCGACGTGCCGCACCAGGCCCGCGTCGCGGAGCTCGGCGAGGGCGCCGACGTGCTCGGCCACCGACCCGGGCTCGCGCCCCAGGCCGGTGCCCCAGCGCAGGTTCACGACGTCCAGCTGGTCCAGTCCGAGCTGGCGGATGTTCTCCTCGACCTGGCTGCGCAGCTGGTCGGGCCGCGCGTACGGCTCGAAGGCGCCGTCGCGGGACTGGGAGGCGCCGATCTTCGTGGTGATCACCAGGTCGTCGGCGTAGGGCTGCAGGGCGGCCCCGATCAGCTCGTTCGCGGACCTCGCCGGGAAGAAGTAGAACGCGGCGGTGTCGACGTGGTTCACGCCCAGCTCGACGGCGCGGCGCAGCACGGCGATCGCGTCCTCGCGCGGTCGGGGGGTCGCGGACCCGAAGGAGCCGACGAGCCGCATGGCGCCGAGGCCGAGCCGGTTCACGGTGCGGTCGCCGAGCTGCCAGGTGCCGGCAGCGGCGGCGTCGGGAACGGCGGCGGACACCGTGGTGGGGGTGGTGGCGGTGGTGGTGGTGGAGGCTGTGGTCGAGGTCGTCATGCTGCCCAGCCTCGCCGCGGTCACGCCGGGACGGACGCGGATGGCAGCTTGTTGCCGCCCCTGGCAGGACCTTGCCACCCGGGTGCAGGATCGAGGGCATGCAGACCGGAGAGGCCGTCACGATCGTCCGGGGCGAGGAGGAGCTCCTCGCCCGCACCGCGCACCTGTTCGCCACCGCGACCGACGTGGCGTGCGCCGCCAACGACCTGTTCACCTGGCAGGCGGCGCACCGGGCGGAGGGGCTCGCGGCGGAACGTCCGCCGCGGGGCGCGGCGACCGTCCGCAAGGTCTACCGGTCCGGCGTCCTGCTCGACCCCGTCGCCACCCGGCACCTCAAGCTGCTGCGCGACCGGTACGGCGCGCAGGTACGCATCACCACCGACGAGATCAACGAGACGATCGTGCTGGACCGCCGGCTCGTGATCCTGGCGGGCGACCTCCAGGCCGGACGCCGCTCCTACAGCGTGATCACGCAGCCCGAGGCGGTGCAGGGCGTCACCTCGTTGTTCGACGCGGCCTGGCGGTCGGCGACCGACCTCGCCGTCTTCGACGCCGGCATCGCCGAGATCCGCGCGATCGCGCCCCAGGTGCTCGACCTGCTCGGTCAGGGCGTCAAGGACGAGACCGCCGCCCGTGCCATGGGGATGGGGGTGCGCACGTACCGTCGCCGCGTCGCCGAGCTGATGGCGGCCCTCGGCGCGGGCTCGCGGTTCCAGGCGGGCGTGCGGGCGCGGGAGCTCGGCCTGGTCTGAGCGGTCCTCAGCCGTGCCGGGTGGGCACGTAGACGAGCTCCTGGGTGCGGCCGTCGAGCGTGCGCGTCTCCACGAGCTCGAGGTCGAAGTCCGCGGCCCCGCGGAACAGCGGGTCGACGCCGGTCTGCCCGGTGATCACCGGGAACAGGGTCACCCGGAGCTCGTCGACCAGGCCCGCGGCCATCAGGGCCCGGTTGAGCGACAGGCTGCCGTGCGACCGCAGGGGCACGGGGGACTCCTGCTTGAGCCGGCCGACGACGTCGACCGCGTCGCCGGCGGCGACGGTCGCGCCCCCCGGCCACTCGAGGGGTTCGCGCAGGGTGCTCGACACCACGGTCGCGGGCGTACGGACCATGCGGGTGACCCACGGGTCGCGCACGTCGGAGTCGGCGGTGCCCGCGGCGAGCATCTGCACGAACGCCCGGTACGTGGTGGCGCCGAGGACCATCCGCTGCTCGGTGTCGAACAGGTGGAGCCGGTGCTCGAGCAGCTCGGGTCCCTGCTTGCCCCAGTAGCCGGTCCAGTCGCCGTGCGCGGCGCCGAACCCGTCCAGGCTGGAGAAGACGTCGAACGTGTAGGTCGTGGCCATGGTCAGCTCCTCGGTCGGCAGGCCGCCGCAGTTCTTGAACATGACTGTACGACTTCGGCGTCCTAGCCGCCCGGGCGCACGAGTCCCGTCTCGTAGGCCAGCACGACGAGCGCGGCGCGGTCGCGGGCGTCGAGCCGCGTGAGCAGCCGGCTGACGTACGTGCGCGCGGTGGCGGGGCTGAGGTACAGGTCGCGGGCGATCTCGTCGTTGGTCAGCCCGCGGCCCACCCGCACGAGCACCTCGCGCTCGCGCTCGGTGAGGCCGGCGACGGCGGCGTCGTCGAGCCGGCGTGGCGCGGCGGCGACGGCGCGCATCGCCGCGGCCGTGACGGCGGGGGACAGCAGCGAGTCGCCGGCGGCCACGGTGCGGATCGCGGCGCGCAGGTCGTCGGGGGAGACGTCCTTGAGGAGATAGCCGGCCGCGCCCGCGCGGATCGCCTCGACCACGTGCTCGTCCTCGTCGAACGTGGTGAGGACGAGCACGCGGACGTCCCGCAGCGCCGGGTCCTCGACGATCGCCCGCGTCGCCCCGATGCCGTCCAGGGCGGGCATCCGCACGTCCATCAGCACGACGTCGGGCCGCAGCTCGCGCACCCGCGACAGGCCGGCACGGCCGTCGGCCGCCTCGCCGACGACCGTGATGTCGCCGTCGAGCTCCGCCAGCGGTCGCAGCCCGGCGCGCACCAGCTCCTGGTCGTCGACCAGCACCACCCGGATCATGCGTCCAGCCTCGCCGGGAGGTCCGCGACGACGGCGAACCCGCCGCCCGGCGCGTCGCCCGCGGTGAGCCGGCCGCCCAGCAGGCCCGCGC
Organism: Isoptericola sp. NPDC058082; assembly: GCF_042885055.1. Lineage (NCBI taxonomy): Bacteria > Bacillati > Actinomycetota > Actinomycetes > Micrococcales > Promicromonosporaceae > Isoptericola > Isoptericola sp. NPDC058082. The sequence continues at coordinate 23,858 of NZ_JBHVSQ010000019.1, forward strand.
GCTCGCGCATCCCGGCCAGCCCTGCCCCGGTGCCGGGGGCGGGACCGGTGCCGCGGCCGTCGTCGGTCACGGCCAGGCGGAGGCGTCCGTCGTCGACGTCCGCCTCGACCCGGACGTGCCGGGCGTCCGCGTGGCGCAGCACGTTGGTCAGCGCCTCCTGGGCGATGCGGTACGCGGCGGCGTCGATCGCGTCGCCCAGGGCGCCGGGCGCGACGGCGTCGACCACCTCGACGTCGACGCCCGCGGCCCGCACCGGTGCGACGAGGCCGTCGAGGCCCGCCAGGCCGAGGGCGCCGCGCGGCGCGGCGCCGGGCGCGGGCTCGCGCAGCACCTTCACCGTGGCCCGCAGCTCGTCGAGGGTGCCTGACGCCGCCTCCCGGACGCGGGCGAGCGCGTCGCGCGCGGCGACGTCGTCCCGCCCGACCGCCTCGTCCGCGACGCCGGCGTGCAGCGCCACCACGGACAGGTGGTGCCCGACGGTGTCGTGCAGGTCGCGGGCGATGCGCAGCCGCTCTGCCTGCAGCCGCTCCTGCGCGGCGTGCGCCTCCTGCTCCGCCGTGAGCTCGCGGACCAGCGCGGCGCGTTCACGGGCCTCGCGCGCCAGCCGGACGGCGACGCCGAGCGCGACCGCCGCCGCGGTGAGCGCGACGTTGGTGACCAGGTCGTAGGCCGTGAGCGCGGCGCTCGGGTCGACGTCGTCGCCGGTGACGCGGAACCAGGTGGCGACCGCGACGAGCACGACGCCGGTACCGGCCGCCCAGCCGGTCCGGCCGCGCTCCGCCGCCGCGTACAGCGCGGTGACCGCGGGCAGCACCATGCCGATCGGCGCGAAGCCGAGGGCGTAGTACGCGCACACGCCGAGGAACGTGAGCACGAGCATCGTGCGCGGGGCGACGCGGCGCAGCAGCACCAGCGCGCCGAACCCCACCGCGAACAGGTAGGCCGCCGCGCCGGCGTCGCCCTGGCCCGACGGGTCGGCCGCGATGACGACCGCGACGACGAGCGTCGACGCCAGCGCCAGGACGACGTCGGTCACCCACGGACTCGGCGGCGCCGTCACGGACGAGGTCATGCCGCCAGGCTAGGCGCCGCCACTGTTCGGCGGCGGGGTGGTCCGGGTCCGGTCAGGGTCGGTGTCGCCCCCGGGCGACAGCAGGAGACGCTCCCGGGCCGATGTGGCGCCCCCGGGCGACGGGGATCGTCGGGGCATGACCTCGAACCAGCACCTTCCCCAGCCCGCTCCCCAGCCCCGCCCCCAGCCCTCGGCGCCGCCCTCGACGACGGCGCCGCCGCGCGCCGGCATCTCCTGGCCGCTCGTCGCGGGGCTCGCGTCGATGGCGCTGCTCTGGCCGCTCACCGGGCTCACGGGCCTCGGCGGCACGGGCGCGCCGCGCGCGCTCGGCATCGTCGCGCTCACCGCCGTCGTGTGGATCGGGGTGGTCGGGTTCGGCCGCGTGCCCCGGCCGGTCGCGACCCTGACCCTGACGGGCCTCGCCTTCGGCGTCGTCGCCCTGCTCGTCTCGACCCTGTTCGGCGGCATGTCGGTCGGGTTCGGCGACGACGGCGCCCCGGCCTGGACGGCGCTCCCCGCCCTCGCGATGGACGCCGGCTGGGGCGCGCTCGCGGGCGTCGTCGCGCTCGGCGTCCAGAAGGCCCGCGGCGGCGCCCGATGACGACGCCGGCACGACGACCGACGCGCCGCGCGGTGCTGCGCGCGGCGGCGCTCGCCGCCGTCGTCCCCCTGGTGGCCTCGGGGTGCGGCGCGATCCCCGGCTCCGTGACGCCGGTGGACGAGCCGGCGTTCGACCGCGCGCTGCCGGTCCCGCCGCTCGCGGAGTCCGACGTGGTGGACGGCGTGCGGACGTTCCGCCTCACCGCGCAGGAGGGCACGGCCGAGCTGCTGCCCGGCACCCGGACCCCGACCTGGGGCTTCGACGGGCCGTACCTCGGCCCCACGCTCCGGGCGGAGCGGGGCGAGAAGGTGGCCGTCGAGGTGACCAACGACCTCGACGTCACGACCTCCGTGCACTGGCACGGCATGCACCTGCCCGCTGCGGTGGACGGCGGCCCGCACCAGCCCGTGGAGCCGGGCGCCACGTGGCGGCCCACCTGGCGGATCGACCAGCCCGCCGCGACGCTCTGGTACCACCCGCACCCGCACGGCGAGACGGAGGAGCACGTGTACCGCGGCCTGGCCGGGCTGTTCCTGCTCGACGACGACGCGTCGCGGGCCGCCGACCTGCCGCAGGAGTACGGCGTCGACGACGTCCCCGTCGTCGTGCAGGACAAGGTGCTCGACGACGCCGGGCGGCTCGTGCTGGAGGACGACGGCGGCGAGCCGGGCACGCTCGGCGGCACGGTCGTGACGAACGGCGTCGCGGGGGCGTACCAGCAGGTCACGACCGAGCGGCTGCGGCTGCGGCTGCTCAACGGGTCGACGGCCCGCACGTACTCCCTCGGGTTCGCGGACCGAGGGATGGACCTCGTCGCGACGGACGGCGGGCTCCTCGACGCCCCGGTGCGCCTCGACCGGGTGCGGCTCGCCCCGGGCGAGCGGGCGGAGGTGGTGGTCGCGATGTCGCCGGGCGAGACGACGCGGCTGCGCTCCGCGGAGACGGACCTGGGCAGCGTCGCCGCGCCGTTCGCGATGGGCGGCAACGACGCGTTCGACGTGCTGGAGCTGCGTGCCGCGGACGAGCTCGCGCCCTCGCCGGTGCCGTCGTGGGGGCCGTCGGAGCACGCCGCCGAGGACGCGCTGCACGAGGAGGACGCGACCGTGACCCGCACGTTCGACCTCGACGAGCGCACCATCAACGGCGAGCGCATGGACGCCGGGCGCATCGACGAGGTCGCGACCGTCGGCAGCACCGAGGTGTGGGAGGTGCGCAACACCATCCCCATGCCGCACAGCTTCCACGTGCACGACGTGCAGTTCCGCGTCCTCACGGTCGACGGCCAGGCGCCGCCGCCCGAGCTCGCGGGCCCGAAGGACACCGTCTACCTGGAGCCGCGCCGCACCTACCGGCTGCTGATGCGGTTCGAGGACTACACGGACGACGTGCTGCCGTACATGTACCACTGCCACATGCTGCTGCACGAGGACGAGGGGATGATGGGCCAGCTCCTCGTCGTCGAGCCGGGGTCCGACGCCGGGCCGGGGCCGTCGGCGGCGCTCTCGGGTCACGACGGCGGGCACGACGGCGGGCACGACGCCTCCGGTCCCGTGGTGGGCGACGGGTACGGGCCGCGGGGCGCGGCCGCGGCGCACGAGCACGGGTGACGTGCCACGCTGGCCGCGTGATCGCGCTGCTGTCGGCCCCGACGAACCTCGGCCTGCGCCCGCCGGCCCCGGGCAGGGCGCCGGGTACCTGGCGCGCGCCGGAGGCGCTGCGCGTGGCGGGCCTGCACCGGCGCCTGGAGGCGGCGGGGGCCGTCGACGCGGGCGTCGTCGAGCCGGCCCCGTACGTGGACGACGACGGCCGCCGCCCGCCCGGCACGATCCGCAACCAGGCGGCGGTCGTCGACCACGCGCGGCGTCTCGCGCGGCGGGTCGTGGAGCTGGTCGACGGCGGGCGGGCGCCGCTGGTGCTCGGCGGCGACTGCAGCCTGCTCGTCGGCGCCGGCCTCGCGCTGCGCTCGGTCGGGGCGGCACGGGGCGGCGGGCTGGTCCACGTGGACGGCCACACCGACTTCCGGCACCCGGGCAACAGCGACGCCTGGGGCAGCCTGGCGGGGGAGGACCTCGCGGCGGCCGTCGGGCTGCACGTGCCGGAGGTCGCGGACGTCGACGGGCTCGGGCCGTACGTCGACCCGGCCCGTGCGGTGCACGTGGGGTGCCGGGACGACGACGAGCACGCCGCCGAGGCGCGCGGGCTGCTGGCCGGCGTCGTCCCGGCCGCGGAGGTGGTCGACGCGGGCGGGGCGGCGGTCGCGGACCGGGTGCTGGCGGTCGACGGGATGCGGGACGGGTTCTGGCTCCAGCTCGACGTGGACGTGCTCGACCCGGCGTGGATGCCCGCCGTCGACAGCCCGGACCCCGGCGGGCTCGACCCGGACCAGCTCGTCGAGCTGCTGCGGCCGCTCGCCCCGTGGGCGGTGGGCGCGTCCGTCACGGTCTTCGACCCCGAGCTGGACCCGGACGGACGGTACGCCGCCACCGTCGCGGACGTCGTCGTGCGCGGCCTGGGCGCCCTGGGTTCGCGTCGCTGAGCAGCGCGAACGGGCTGGCGCACCGGTCGACGACGGTGCCAGGATCGCCGCATGCCCACCCTCCTGCCCGTGACGTTCGCGCCGTTCTCCGCCCCCGAGCAGCCGGCGCTGGAGGTACCCGCCGTGGGCGCCCGGCTGCGGCCGTGGCGGCCCGAGGACGCCCCGGCGGTGCGCGCCGTGTACGCCGACGACGCGATCCAGCGGTGGCACGTCCGCGTCCTGGGGTCGGACGACGAGGCGCGCGAGGTGCTCGACGGCTGGCGCGCCGGCTGGGCCGACGGGCGTGAGTCGAGCTGGGCGGTGGCGGACGCCGCCGCCGACGCCGTCGTCCTGGGCCGCATGGTCGTCAAGACGTTCGACCCGCACGGCGTGGGCGTCGTCGCGTACTGGACGGCCCCGGCGGCGCGCGGACGCGGGGTCGCGCCCGCCGCGCTCGACGTCGCCGCCGCGTGGGCGTTCGAGGCGGGCTTCCACCGGCTCGAGCTGGTGCACTCGATGGACAACGCGCCGTCGTGCCGTGTGGCCGAGAAGGCGGGGTTCGAGGCCGAGGGCGTGCTGCGGCAGTCCGTGCGGCACCTCGACGGCTGGCACGACATGCACGTGCACGCCCGGGTGGCGGGCTGACGCCCGCGGCGGACGCCGGGCGGGCGTGGGTGGGTCGTGGAAGCATCGCACCGTGACCAGCAGCGACGCGGACCGCCTGCGCGACCTCGCTCTGCTGCGTCGTGTGCGCGACCGGATGGACCGGGAGTTCGCGCAGCCGCTGGACGTCGAGGCGCTGGCCCGGGGCGTGCACATGTCGGCCGGGCACCTGAGCCGGCAGTTCAAGGCCGCGTTCGGGGAGTCGCCCTACAGCTACCTCATGACGCGGCGCATCGAGCGGGCGATGACGCTGCTGCGCCGGGGCGACCTGAGCGTCACCGAGGTGTGCTTCGAGGTGGGGTCGTCGTCGCTCGGCACGTTCAGCACGCGGTTCACGGAGCTGGTGGGGATGGCCCCCAGCGAGTACGCGCGGCGGGCCCGGTCGTCGGCGGCGGGGGAGCTGCCGTCGTGCGTCACGAAGCAGGCGACCCGACCGGTCAGGAATCGAGAAGCGCCGGCCGTGGACCTCCACCTAGCGTGAATTCCATGAGCGACATCGACATCACCATCCACACGACCTTCCTTCCGCACACCGACCCGGAGGCCTCCCTGGGCTTCTACCGCGACCTGCTCGGCTTCGAGCTGGTCCAGGACGTCGGGCAGGGCGAGATGCGCTGGCTGACGTTCGTCTCGCCGGCTCAGCCCGAGACCCGCCTCGTCCTCAACCCGCCCGCCGCCGACCCCGGCATCACCGAGGACGAGCAGCGCACCATCCGCGAGCTCATGGCCAAGGGCAGCTACCAGTCGATCATCCTCGGCACCAAGGACCTCGACGGCGTCTTCGCCAAGCTCCAGGCCGCCGACGCCGAGGTGGTCTCCGAGCCCACCGAGCAGCCGTGGGGCGTGCGCGACTGCGCGTTCCGCGACCCCGCGGGCAACATGGTCCGCATCGACCAGGTCGGGTGAGCGCCGTGACCCAGCAGACGACGAAGCGCCCGAAGGGCACCCCTGGACCGCTGTCCCTGTGGATCCAGCGGCAGGCCAACGCCAGCACCGCCAAGAAGATCCGCCGCAAGGGCGGGCAGATGATGGGCATGGAGCTGCTGGTCCTGCACACCGTCGGCCGCCGCACCGGCGAGGCCCGCGAGAACCCGCTGGCCTGGTTCGACGACGGCGCGGGCGGCCGGCTGGTCGTCGCGTCGGGCGGAGGCAGCCGGCACCCCGGCTGGTTCGCGAACCTCGTCGCGCACCCGGAGCAGGTCGCCGTCGAGCTGCACGGGTCGGGCACCACGCCGGTGACGGCGCACGTCCTCGACGACGCCGAGCGCGCCCGGGCGTGGCCGGCGATCGCGGCGGCCGCGCCGACCATCGACAAGCACCAGAGCACGAGCGACCGGCAGTACCCGGTCGTCCGCCTCGTCCCGGCCGGCGCCTGACGTGTGCGTCCCCGGGATCCCCCGCCTCACCCGGACGACCACCACCCGGGCCGACGGCAGCGAAGGAGTGGCCATGAGGTTCCGTGCCGTCGTCGAGCCCGCCCAGAAGATGCAGGGTCTGGAGGTGCCGCGGGAGGTCGTCGAGGCCCTCGGCGGCGGCGCCCGGCCACCGGTGACGATCACGGTGAACGGTCACACGTGGCGCAGCCGGGTCGCGATCATGCGGGGCCGGCACCTGCTCGGCCTGAGCCGGGCGAACCGGGAGGCCGCGGGCCTCGAGGTCGGCGCCGACGTGGAGGTCGAGCTGGCGCTCGACACCGCGCCGCGCGTCGTCGTCGAGCCCGACGACCTCGCCCGGGCGCTCGACGCCGACCCTGTTGCCCGTACGGCGTACGATGCCCTTCCGCCGGGCCGCCGGCGCCGCCTCGTGCTCGACGTCGACGGGGCCAAGCAGGCCTCGACACGCGCCCGCCGCATCGACAAGGCTCTTGCCGAGCTGCACGGCTGACGCCCGAGCGAAGGAGAACCCCTGGTGACCGTCACGGACCCCTCGACCACCGCCCCGTCGTACGGCACGACGGCGAGCGTCGTCGCGGTGCACGCGAGCGCCGTGCACGGTTTCAGCAAGCCGGCCCTCGACGGGGTGCTCCTCGTCGAAGGGGTGGGAGTCGAGGGCGACGTGCACGCCGGGGTCACCGTGCAGCACCGCAGCCGCGTCGCGAGGGACCCGTCGCAACCGAACCTGCGCCAGGTGCACCTCATCCACGCGGAGCTCTTCGACCTGCTCCGCGAGGCCGGCCACGCCGTGGCCCCCGGGGACCTGGGGGAGAACCTCACCACCCGCGGGATCGGCCTGCTGGCGCTGCCCGTGGGCACCCGGCTGACGATCGGGGCAGCCGTCGTGACCGTCACCGGGCTGCGCAACCCCTGCCGGCAGATCGACGACTTCCAGCCCGGCCTGCTCAAGCAGGTGCTGCGCCGCGGGGCCGACGGCGGGGTCGAGCGGCTCGCCGGGGTGATGGGGATCGTGTCGCGCGGCGGCACGGTCCGCCCCGGGGACGCGATCGGCGTCGAGCTGCCCGCCCCGCCGCACCTGCCGCTCACCCGCGTGTGACCCCACCCGAGGACAGCACGAGCACATCCACGGCGCACCCGAGCCGCCACGACCGAAGGAGCCCCCGGTGACCGCCACCGAGTCCCGCGCAGAGTCCCCCGCCACGACGTCCTCGTACGCCGCCGACGCGCACGACGTCATCCGCGTGCAGGGCGCCCGCGAGAACAACCTGCGCGCCGTGGACGTCGAGATCCCCAAGCGCCGCCTCTCCGTGTTCACGGGGGTGTCGGGCTCGGGCAAGAGCTCGCTGGTGTTCGCGACCATCGCCGCCGAGTCGCGGCGGCTCATCGACGAGACCTACTCGACGTTCGTGCAGGGCTTCATGCCGTCGCTGCCGCGCCCGGACGTCGACGTCCTGGAGGGCATCACCACCGCGATCCTGGTGGACCAGGAGCGGATGGGCGCCAACGTGCGGTCCACGGTCGGCACGGTCACCGACGCGAACGCCATGCTGCGCAACCTGTTCAGCCGCGTCGGCGAGCCGTACGTGGGCCCGCCGACGGCGTTCTCCTTCAACATCCCGACCTCGACGGCGAGCGGCGTGTTCAGCACGGGCAAGGCCGGGGGCGAGGTCGAGAAGAAGGTCGTGCGCAACCAGGTGTACCTGGGCGGCATGTGCCCGGAGTGCGAGGGCCGCGGCACCGTCTCCGACCTGGACCTGTCCGTCATCGTCGACGAGTCGCTGTCCCTGCGCGACGGCGCGATCCTCGTGCCCGGCTACAAGGCCGACGGCTGGATGGTGAAGGGCTTCTCGGAGTCGGGCTTCGTCGACGGCGACAAGCCGGTGCGCGACTACACGGAGGCCGAGCGCCACGACTTCCTCTACCGGGAGAAGGGCAAGGTCAAGGCGCTCGGGATGAACATGACCTACCAGGGCCTCATCCCCAAGCTGCGCGAGTCGCTGTTCAGCAAGGCGCCCGAGTCGCTGCAGCCGCACCTCCGGGCGTTCGTCGAGCGGGCCGCGGTGTTCGTGCCCTGCCCTTCCTGCGACGGCACCCGCCTCAACGAGTCCGCCCGGTCGGCGAAGGTCAACGGCGCCGGCATCGCCGACGTGTGCCGCATGCAGATCACCGACGCCGCCGAGTGGGCGCGGGGGATCGACGACCCGGGCGTCGCGCCCCTGGTCGGCGCCCTGCTGCACCTGTTCGACAAGTTCGTCGAGATCGGGCTGGGCTACCTGTCGCTCGAGCGGCCCGCGGGCACCCTGTCCGGCGGCGAGGCGCAGCGCACCAAGATGATCCGGCACCTCGGATCCGCGCTCACGGACGTCACCTACGTCTTCGACGAGCCGACCGTCGGCCTGCACCCGCACGACATCGAGCGGATGAACGGCCTGCTCCTGGAGCTGCGCGACAAGGGCAACACGGTGCTCGTCGTCGAGCACAAGCCGGAGGCGATCGCGATCGCCGACCACGTGATCGACCTCGGCCCGGGCGCCGGCACGGACGGCGGCACCATCTGCTTCGAGGGCACGCTCGAAGGCCTGCGTGCGAGCGGCACCCTCACGGGCCGGCACCTGGACGACCGGGTCAGCGTCAAGGAGTCGGTCCGGGAGCCGTCGGGCGCGCTGGAGATCCGCGGAGCGTCGCAGAACAACCTGCGCGACGTCGACGTCGACGTCCCGACCGGCGTCCTGACGGTGGTCACGGGCGTCGCGGGCTCCGGCAAGAGCTCGCTGATCCACGGCAACCTCGCCGGGCGCGAGGGCGTGGTCGTCGTCGACCAGGGCGCGATCAAGGGCTCGCGGCGCTCCAACCCCGCCACGTACACCGGGCTGCTGGAGCCGATCCGCAAGGCGTTCGCCAAGGCGAACGGCGTGAAGCCGGCCCTGTTCAGCGCGAACTCCGAGGGCGCGTGCCCCACCTGCAAGGGCAACGGCCGCATCTACACCGAGCTCGGCTTCATGGAGACCGTCGAGACGCCCTGCGAGGACTGCGGCGGCAAGCGGTTCATGGCGTCGGTGCTGGAGTACACCCTCGGCGGCAAGAACATCGCCGACGTGCTCGACCTGTCCGTCGCGCAGGCGCACGCCTTCTTCCGCGAGGGCGAGGCGAAGATCCCCGCCGCGCACAAGATCCTGGCCCACCTGGAGGACGTCGGGCTCGGGTACGTGAAGCTCGGCCAGCCCCTCAACACGCTGTCCGGCGGCGAGCGGCAGCGGCTCAAGCTCGCCATGCACATGGGCGAGAAGGGCGGCACGTACATCCTCGACGAGCCCACCACCGGCCTGCACCTGGCCGACGTGGCGAACCTGCTCGGCCTCCTCGACCGGCTCGTCGACGCCGGCAAGACCGTCATCGTCATCGAGCACCACCAGGCCGTCATGGCGCACGCCGACCGGATCATCGACCTCGGCCCCGGCGCCGGGCACGACGGCGGCACGGTCGTCTTCGAGGGCACGCCCGCCGACCTCGTGGCCGCCCGCTCCACCGTGACCGGCGAGCACCTCGCGGACTACGTCGGCGCCTGAGCCGGGACGGCGGGAGGGACGAGGATGGACCGCTTCGCGGGGCGCGTCGCGCTCGTGACGGGGGCCGCGCACGGCATCGGCGCCGCCGTCGTCCGCCGCCTGTCCGCCGAGGGGGCGACGGTGGTGCTGGCCGACGTCGACACGGCCGCGGCCGAGGAGACGGCGGCGGCCCTCGGGCCCGACGCGCGCGGGCGCACGCTCGTCGTGCCCTGCGACCTCACGGACCCGGCGTCCGTCGACGCGGCCGCGGCCGCCGCCGTCGCGCGGTGGGGCCGCCTCGACGCGCTGGTCAACGTGGCGGGCGGGGCGCTGCCGCACCCGGACCAGCTCGACGGCGGCACCGACGCCGACTGGGCGGCCACGGTCGACCTCAATCTCGCCGGGCCGGCGCGCGTCGTGCGCGCCGCCGCGCCGCACCTGACCCGGCCGGGCGGCGCCGTCGTGCTGGTCGGGTCGGTCAACGGCCTCGCGGCGTTCGGCGGCGACGCCTACTCGGCCGCGAAGGCGGGGCTGGGGGTGCTGGCGAAGAACCTCGCCGTGCGGCTCGGGCCGGACGGGGTGCGCGTGAACGTCGTCGCGCCCGCCACCGTCCGCACCCGCGTCTGGGACGACCAGGGCGGCCCCGACCGCCTCGCGCCGATGTACCCGCTCGGCCGCGTGGGCGAGCCGGAGGACGTGGCCGCCGCCGTCGCGTTCCTCGCGTCGGACGACGCCGCGTGGGTCACGGGCGTCACCCTGCCCGTGGACGGCGGCGTGCTCGTGGGGCCGCTCGCGACGTTCGGCCGCCTCGCCGACGAGACCTGAGGGCGCGCGCTATCGTGACGGGACGGCCTCAGGACCAGGACCACGAGGGGAGACGACGTGGGTGACGCCCTGCTCGTGCTGGCGCGCGACGTGTCGTCGTCGCTCGCGGTCCTGCTCGGCACGCCGACGCTGACGACCCTGCTCCTCCTGGTCGGTGCCGCCGGCCTGGCCGCGATGGCGCTGAGCTTCGTGGCTCGCGCGACGGCGGGCGGACCGCGTCTGCTGCCCGTGACCGCGCCGGTGGTGCGGCGCGACGGCGAGCTGCCGCCGCTGGTCGCCCAGAGCGATCCCCACGCCCCCGGCCGCCCGCGGCCCCGGGCTCCCGGCGTCCTCGCCGGCTGAGCTCCCCCCGGGCCATCCCCTGACCGTCCCCGCCGGGACGGCTCGACGTCGCGCGCCATGCGCGGCGACCCCGCACGCCCGCGGGGTGCTCGGCGAACGCGAACCCTTTCCGTTCGACCGAGGACGCACCCCCATGGATCTCTTCGCCCTGCCCCCTGTCGCCGCCGTGCTCGGTGGCGCGTACCACGCCCTGATGGGCCTGTCCCACCTGCTCGAACCCGCCCTCGGCGCCGGAGCCGCGGCGGCCGCCGTCGTCGCCGTGACGCTCGTCGTGCGGGCGGCCCTCGTCCCCGTCGGGGTCTCGCAGGCACGTGCCGAGCGCACGCGGGTGCGCCTGGCGCCCCGCGTCGCCGAGCTCCGACGCCGGCACCGCAAGGACCCCGAGGCGCTCCAGCGCGCCACGATGCAGCTCTACGCCGACGAGGGCACCACGCCCCTGGCCGGTTGCCTGCCGCTGCTGCTGCAGGCCCCGGTGGTCGGGGTGATCTACGCGGTGTTCGTCCACGCGGAGATCGCCGGCGGGGCCAACGCCCTGCTGGGCCACACCCTGTTCGGGGTGCCGCTCGGCAGCAGCCTCGTCGGAGTGCTCTCGGGTGGGGCGCCGGGCGTCGCCGCGGTCGTCGTCCTCGGCGCGCTCGTGCTCGCCGTCGCGCTCGTGGGCGAGCTGACGCGGCGCGCCGCGCTGCCCGGCGGCCCGCTCGCCGTGCCCTCGGCGACCCCGGCGTCGGTGGGGGCGCCGGGGATGCAGCGCGCGCTCGGCGCGCTCCAGTTCGTCACCGCCGCCGTCGCCTGCGTCGTCCCGCTCGCCGCGGGGCTGTACCTCCTGGTGACGGTGGTGTGGACCCTGGTCCAGCGGATCCTGCTGCGGCGTCGCTTCCCGCTCGACCCCGCGGCCCCGGGCGGGGGACCGGCGATACCGTGACGTCATGTGGCTCGAACGGCCGGGTTCGACCCCTGCGGTGCGCACGGTGTGGCGCGCGACCGTGGAGGAGCAGGGGGAGTACCTCGTCGCGGGCTCGGAGTACTGGGGCATCTCCTTCATCCGCCGCGCCGACGGGAGCCTCGGCGGTGAGCTCGACGGGCCGAGCCTGAGCGCCCGCAGCACGACGAGCGTCGTGGGGGAGAGCTACTGGGGCGTGGAGCTGGCGCCGTTCGTGGTGGTCGCGGGCCTCGACAAGCAGCCGGTGCTGGGGGCCACCGTCGACCTGCCGGTGCGCTCCGGGCAGGTCCGGCTCGGGGAGCGGTGGACGACGCTGCCGGCCTTCGACGAGCTCGAGGACTGGGTGGACGAGATGGTGCGGCTCGGCCCGCTGGGCGTGGACGACGGCGTGCGCGCGGCGCTCGACGGGCAGCGGGACGGCGCGTCGCCGCGCACCTGGCAACGCCGCTACCGGCGCACCGTCGGGCTGACGGCGGGGCAGGTGGAGCAGGTCAGACGGGCCGAGCGGGCGTACGCCCTCCTGCAGGGCGGCGTCGCGCCGGCGGAGGCGGCGGCGCGGGCCGGGTTCGCCGACCAGGCGCACCTGACCCGCAGCCTGCGCCTCATCCGCGGGCGGACCCCGGCGGCGGTGCTCGCGGCCGCCGCCCGCCGACGTCCCGCCGGGTGACGTTCTCGTTCAAGACCGGGCCCCGGCCGGCGCGGTGTGATGGCGGGGACGAAAGGAGCCACCATGGCCGTCCCCCCAGGATTCTCGACGATCAACCCGTTCATCATCAGCCGCGACGTCGAGAACCTCATCCTCTTCCTCGTCGACGTGTTCGACGGGGTCGAGCACCCCGACGCGCGGACCGTCGACCACGACGGGCTGCTGCTGCACGCCGAGCTCCAGATCGGCGGAACCACCGTCATGTTCGGCGAGCGCAAGCCCGGCTGGCCGTTCACCCCGTCCCTGCTGCAGGTCTACGTCGAGGACGTGGACACGGTGCTCCAGCGGGCGCGAGCCGGTGGCGCGGACGTCGTGACGGAGCCCACCGCGTTCTTCGGCGAGGTCTTCTCCCGCTTCGTCGACCCCTGGAACAACCTGTGGTGGGTCTACAGCACCCCGCAGGACGACGCCGCGGGCGGGTGGGAGGAGGCCGGCGACGGTGCCGAGACCGACGCCGAGAGCGATGCCGAGAGCGACGCCGAGTGGGAGCCGACGCCCGAGCTGACCTACATCCGCGACACCCTCGTCGCCACCCTGCCGCGCCTGCGGGACCCGGCCGCCTGAGTCGCGGTCACGTCCTCGCCCGCCGCCTCAGGGCCGGACGTAGACGCCGACCCGCGACGCGGGACGGAACCCGTGCGCCTCGTAGAACGCGGCCGCGGGGCCGTCCCGCATCGTCAGGAGGTACCAGTGCTCGACGTCGGGCAGGCGGTCCTCCAGGGCGGCCAGCAGCCGGGACCCACAGCCCTCGCGCTGACGGTCGGGCGCGACGCACATCTCCTTGACCAGCAGGTGGTCCTCGGGGCCGACCCGTTCACGGTGCCCGAGGACGAAGCCGACGACGGTCCCGTCGTCCGCGACCGCGCACACGCCCCTTGAGCGCGGCGTCGCCAGCAGGTCGCCGAGTCGTTGCGCGGCGTCCGCCTCCGTCCACTCCTCGTGCCACGGGGGTGCGGAGAACGTGCGGACGAAGAGCCGCGCGCAGTCCTCGAGACGGTCGGCGGTCAGGTCGTCGATCACCCGCGGAACATAGCAGCGCCGTCGGGGGCGGCGGTCACGTCCTCGTCCGTCGTCTCGTCGGGGGTGCAGGACGCGCCGTCGGGGCGCGGCGACGGAGGAGGACGGCATGGCACGCATCCTGGTCACCGGTGGCACAGGGCACCTCGGCAGGCTGGTGGTGCCGCGGCTGGTGCGGACGGGCGCGGACGTGCGGGTGGTCAGCCGCAGCCCGCACCCGGAGGGCGACGGCGTGCGGTACGTCGTCGCGGACTGGACGACGGGAGAGGGGCTGGCGCAGGCGGTGGGCGACGCCGAGGTGGTCGTGCACCTCGCCGGCGACCAGCTCCACAACGAGCCGATGGCGCGGGCCCTGGTCCGGGCGGTCCGGGACGCCGGGACGGAACCCCACCTGGTCAACGTGTCGGTGGTGGGCGCGGAGAAGGTGCCGGTGAGGTCCGGCTTCGACCGCCGCGCGCTCGGATACATGGAGAGCAAGCTGGCCCAGGAGGGGGTGCTGGAGGAGTCCGGGATCCCGTGGTCCAACCTGCGCGCCACCCAGTTCCACGAGCTGGTGCTCATCGCGGCCCGGGCGCTCGCGAAGCTGCCGGTGGTGCCCACGCCGTCCGGCTGGCGGGCGCAGCCGATCGCGGCCGACGAGGTCGCGGCGCGCCTGGTGGAGCTGGCGCTCGGCGACCCGCAGGGCCGCGTGCCCGACGTCGCCGGGCCGGAGGTGCTCACGTTCCGCGGGATGGTGCGGGACTACCTCGACGCGGTCGGGTCGCGGCGCCCCACGATGCCGGTCCGCGTGCCGGGCGCGGCGTCGCGGGCGTACGCGGCGGGCGGCAACCTCGCGCCCGACCGTGCGGTCGGCAAGCAGACGTGGGGCGAGTTCCTCGCGGAGCACATCGAGCGACGCTGAGCGGTGCCGGGCTCAGAGGTCGACGCGCATCACCGCGCGCCGCGGCGTCGGGCGGCTGACCTCGCGGAATCCGGCGGCCTCGAACACCGACGCCACCCCCACGAACAGCGTGCCCGTGTCGTCCGCGCGACCCGGCTCGACCACGATGGGATAGCCCTCCACGGCGCGCGCCCCGCGGGAGCGCGCATGCTCCACCGCAGCGGTCGTGAGCGCCGCGCTGATCCCGCGGCGGCGGTACCCGGCCCGGGTGACGAAGCAGACCACGGCCCACACGCCGTCATCGTCCTTGTCCTCGTCGCGGCCGGACCACGGCACGCGCGCGGTGCGCAGCCGGGCGTACGCGGTGCGGGGCTCGACGGCGCACCAGCCGGCCGGCTCGCCGTCCAGCCAGGCGACGAGGCCGCTCGTCGTGGCGGCGCCGGGCTCCCCGCAGCGGGTGTCCCGGCGCAGCTCCTCGGCGCGCTCCTCGCGCGTCGTCTCCAGCCACCGCGAGCCGGGCGTCTGGTACCACCGGCACTGGCAGCGTGCCCCCTCGCCGCGCGGGCCGAGCACGGTCTGCAGGTCGTCCCACGACGCCTCGTTCGCCGGGCGGACCACGATGTCGGACGTCATCGCCCCATCGTGCCCCGCCCGGCCCTACCGAGCGCGGGCGGACCGAGGTTCAATGCGGCCATGACGGCGGGCACGGGCGACCGCGAGGACTTCCTCGACTGGTTCCGCACGACGTGGCGGGCGGCGGAGTCGGCGCTGCACGACGGCGACGCCCGCCCCCGCGACCGCACCTGGTCCCGCCGCCCGCCGGTGACCCTCTTCGGCGCCTGGATGGAGGCCGACGGCCCCGAGGAGGTACGGGAGGTGTTCGCGCGGCTGGCCGCGTCGTTCTCGGACGTGGCGTCCGCCGAGGTCGACCTCGTCGCCGCCGACGTCGGCGGCGACCTGGCCTACACGGTGCACCGGGAGGTCACGTCGACGTCGGTCGACGGCCGCCCGCGCGACTACGTGCTGCGGGTGACCCAGGTCTACCGCCGGGAGGCCGCCGGCTGGAAGGTGGTGCACCGGCACGCCGACGGCGGGCCGACGCGCGAGGCGCGACGACCCGCCGAGGGGTGAGGCTCAGCTCCCGGCGACCCGGAGCGACCGCACGATGCTGCCGAACCGCTCCCGCGAGTCCGCGCCGCGGGGGCCGCTGTACGACAGCACCACCGTGTCGTCGCCGGTGCGCAGCTCCACCGTCGCCAGGAAGCGGGGCGTCCCGTCCGTCGTGACGTCGTCGCCCTGCTGGATCACGGCGCCGCCGTCCGCTCCCGGCACGTCGTACCGGAACCCGTACGAGGGCTCCTCCTCGACGGCCGCCGGCGCGCGCGTGCCGACGGTGAGGGTCTCCGCGCCGCCCTCGGAGCCCCAGCCGGCGCCGTCGGGGGTCTCGACCGGGGCCCATCCGCGGGGCAGGTCGAGGCGGACGTCGCCCCGCTCCACCGTGTGCCAGCCGTCGGGGACGGCCGTCGTCGGGAGCTGCGGCAGGTCGTCCGGACCGGGCACCTGGGCCCCGGCGGCGAACCCGAGCGTGCCCAGCAGCCGGCGGGCCAGCTCGCGCCCGTCCGGGGTGGCGGGCGCCTCGACGGTCACGACGTACCCGCGACCGCCCTCGTGCCGCAGGTACGCGGTGGTGCGGTCCGTGCCGTCCTCGGCCCGCGACCCGACCTGGACCACGTCCGCCCCGTCGAGCGAGAACGTGGACGCCGGGTCGAGCGGCGACGGCGCGATCGAGCCGGGCCACCCCGCGGCTCCGGTGGCCTGGCGGATCGTGAGGCCGGCCGTCCCGTCGGCGCTGGCGGACCGGACGGTCGCCCCGGCGGGGTAGGCGTCGGCGACCTCCCGGTCGGAGGCCCAGCCGGGCGGCACCGCGTACCCGAGGCCGACGAACTCCGCGCTCTCCCAGCCTTCCGGGACGCCGGCGGCGTACCCCTCGAGGGGCTGCAGGGCGGCGGCCGCCCCCTCCGGGGCCGGCAGGGAGCCGGGGTCCTCGTCCACCGACACCGAGCCCACCAGGTCGGCGAACACCTCGTCGGCCTCGGCGCCGTCCACCCAGACCAGGCTCACCTGCACCACGTCGCCCGACTCCAGGGTCACCTGGAGCCGCCCGACGAAGTCCTGGTCGGACGACGGGTCGTCGCCGTGGTCCTCGGTGACGTACCGGGCCGACTCCGCGCCCGGGACCCTGACGTCCGTCGGCGTGAGCCCCGAGCCCGGCGGCACGAGCGGCATGCCCGCGGACTGCTCCACCTGCACGAAGTCCCCGCCCTCGTCGGCCGGGCCCTGCTCCCAGACGCCGTCGACGCTCGGCTCGAGCCCGGGCGGCACGGCGAGCCGCACGCCGCCGACGGCGACGGGCGTCCAGCCCGCCGGCACGTCCTGGGACGCCGGGCTCACGACGCCGTCCGGCGACGTGCCCTGCCACACGCCCGCGACGGCGCCCACGGCGGCGAGCGCACCGACGCCTGTCAGGGCGGCGCGCCGCGCCCGCACCCGGCGGACGGCGCGGCGGCCCATCGCCGCACCGTCGAGCGCGGCGACCGGCTCGACCCGGTCGGCCGCGTGCCGGAGCTCGGTCACGAAATCGTCCTGGAGGGTCATCGGACCGTCCCCTTCCTCGTCGGTGCCGGTGTGTTGTCGTGGGTGCCGTCGGCGGCCAGCAGCTCGCGCAGCCTCGCCAGGCCGCGGGACCCGCTCGACTTCACCGAGCCGGTCGAGATCCCCAGCTCGTCCGCGGTCTGCGCCTCCGAGCGGTCGAGCAGGTGGCGCAGGACGACGACGCGCCGCTGCGCCTCGGGGAGCTGCCGCAGCGCGCGGACGAGGCGGTCGCGGTCGACCACCGTCCGGGTCGCGTCCGGCACGGGCGCGGGGCGCAGGTCGGCGGGGTCGGAGAGCACGTCGTGGCGGGTGCGTCGCCACCCGTCGATGCGGGCCGTGGCGATCACGCGGCGCGCGTACGCGAAGGGGTCGCCGTCCTCGATCCGCCCCCAGGCCCGGTAGGTCCGTTCCAGCGCGAGCTGGACCAGGTCGCCCGCGCGGTGCTCGTCCCCGCACAGGAGGTACGCGATCCGGGAGAGCGCGGGGGTGCTGGCCGCGGCGAACGCCGTGAAGCGGTCCGCCGGGGTCTCGCCCGCCGCCACGACCCGGAAGGGTTCGGCCCTCGTCTCGGCGACGAGCGGCACGGCGCCGTCGGCCGTCATGGGTGCTGCCTGTCTCGTGTGTTCACGGGACATAGACGCCGACGGCGCGACAAAGGTTGTCGGGCGTCGCCGCCCGGAGGCGGCGTCAGGCCGTGCGGTCACCCTTGAGGACGCCGTAGACGAGCGTGTCCGTCCACTCGCCCTTGGACCACCAGTCCTGCCGCAGGTGCCCCTCGCGCCGCATCCCGACGCGCTCGCACAGCCGGGCGGAGGGCTCGTTGCGGGCGTCGAGCTGCGCGACGACGCGGTGCATGCGGTAGAAGCCGAACGCCAGGTCGAGGACGGCGCGCACGGCCTCGGTCGCGTAGCCCTGGCCGGTGTGGTCGGGGTGGAAGACCCAGCCGATCTCGCCGCGGGAGACGGTGTCGCCCGTCGTCCACAGGGCGACGTCGCCGACGACCTGGCCGTCGTGCTCGACGACGAGCGCGAGGGCGGAGCCGGGCTCGTCGATGCTCGTGCGGGCGAGCCGCTTCGCGAGCTGCGCCTCGCCGACGTCCGGCGTCCACGGCTCCTCGAGCAGGTAGCGCGCCACCTCGGGGTCGGCGTAGTAGGCGAGCAGGGGCTCGAGGTCCTCCGCGCGGTGCGCGCGCAGGACCAGTCGGCCCGTGGTCACCGGCAGCGGGGTCTCGGTCGTCACGGTCAGGCACCCTACGCGCCGGGGCGGGCGAACCGCGACGTCGGCCCCCGAAAAGCACGTGACGCGGACCCCCGCCGCGGCGCACCGTGGAGGCATGAGCACCCCCGCGCCCGCACCGGCGTGGCGCCTGGTGGAACCGCCCCGCGCCGACGGCCTCGATGTCGCCGACGCCTGGGCGTACCACGGCGTCGCGGCGCTCGAGCGGGCCGTGGGGCTGGCCGACCTGGGGCACGACGACCTCGCGCCCAGGGCCGTCGACCTGCTGGTCGGCGACCGCCACCAGGAGCACGCGCGGTGCCACCGGCTCGTGGCCGTGGACGGCGAGGCGACGCCTGGCGTGCCGCGCGTCGTCGGGCACGGGGAGCTCGTCCTGCCCGTCTCCGACAACCGTCACCTCGCCGTCGTGCGCATCGCGGTGCTGCCCTCCCACCGCGGGCGGGGGATCGGGTCGGCGATCGCGGACCGGCTGCGCCGCGTCGCGCTCACCGAGTGCCGCACCACCCTGTTCGCGGAGGTCGAGCTCGCCGTCGAGCCGCCCGCCGACGCCCCGGACGCGCTCGCGCCCCGGGAGGGACCGGGGCACGTCTCCGCCGACCTGCCGGGCATGCGGTTCGCCCGCCGGGCAGGCCTGGGCCTGGAGATCGTGGCGCGCCGCTCCGTCCTCGACGTCCCGCTGCCGGGCGACGTCGTGGACCGGTTCGCCGCCGACGCCGCCGACCGGGCCGGGGACGCCTACCGCCTGCACACCTGGCAGGACCCGGCGCCGGAGCGGTGGGTGGACCAGCTCGCGGCGCTGGAGCACAGCCTGTCCGAGGACGAGCCGAACGGCGGTCTCGCGCTCGAGGCCGAACGGTGGGACGGCGCGCGCATCCGCCTGGAGGAGACGAAGCGGGCCGAGAGCGGCCGGACCGGCCTCGTCACCGTCGTCGAGCACGTCGCCACCGGCACGCTGGCGGGGATGACGCTGCTCGTCGGGGACGACGACCGCCCCGAGCTCAGCGAGCAGGACAGCACGGTGGTGCTGCCCGGGCACCGCGGCCACCGCCTCGGGATGCTCCTCAAGGCGGTGAACCTGCGCGAGCACACGCGCCTGCGCCCCGCCGCGCGCCGCATCTCCACGTGGAACAACGAGACGAACGCCCCGATGCTGGCGATCAACGTGGCCCTGGGGTTCCGGCCCGCGGGCGGGTCGGCGGAGCTGCAGGCGCCGCTCGCCGACGTCGTGCCCCTCAGCCGCTGACGGCGGACGCGGAGGTCACGCCGTGCGGACCTCCAGCGGCTCGCCGGGGGCGAGCCGCCGGTACGCGTCGCCGCCGAGCCCGCCCGCGACGCGGTCGACCAGCGCCAGGCCGGCGTCGTTGAGGATCGCGTCGTGGATCGGCACGGCGACGCGCGGCGACACCTGGCGCACGTAGTCGACCGCCTCCGCGAGCTTGAGCCACGGCGCCGCGACGGGCAGCGCCAGCACGTCGACCCGCACCCCGCCGGGGGCGGGCGTGAACGAGTCGCCGGGGTGCAGCACGGCGCCGTCGACGAGGTAGGCCACGTTGGCCGGCGGCGGCAGGTCCGGGTGGATAGCCGCGTGCACGTGGCCGAGGGCCTGCACGGCGAACCCGGCCGCGTCGAACGACGCGCCGCCGTCCACCGCGTGCAGCCGCGCGGCGGGGGCGCCCGCCCCGGTCAGCAGCGCGACGACCGGCGCCGGGGCCCACAGCTCCGGGCCGCCTTCGGGGGTCGGCGCGGTCGCCAGCGCGGCCGCCACGCGGGGGACGTCGACGTGGTCCGGGTGCTCGTGCGTGACGAGCACGGCGTCGGCGCCGTCGAGGATGCGCGGGTCGGTGAACGTGCCGGGGTCGATGACGAGGACGTGGTCGTCGCGCTCCAGGCGGACGCCGGCGTGGCCCCAGGTGGTGAGGATGAGGGAGGACATGCCGCCATCCTGGCCCTCATCCCCGGGCAGGCGCTCGCCGGTCGGCCCTCAGGCGGGGGCCGAGGTGTGGGCGAGGAGCGCCGGGAGGAGCACGTCCCACGACGACGGCGGCGCGACCTGGTGGCCGACGCCGTCGAGCACCAGCAGCCGTGCGCCCGGGATCTCCGCGGCCAGCGCCGCGCCGTGGCCGGGGAACAGCGGGTCCTCGCTGCCGTGCACGACCAGCGTCGGCACCGTCAGGTCGGCGAGGGTGCCCTCGAACGGGGCCCCGGGCTCCGCGGCGAAGTGGTTCGTCCCGGCGGTCGGGTCGGTGGACCGCTCGACCGCGCGGGCTGCGAGGGCGCGGGTGCGGGCCTCGTCGAAGTCGCCCCGCCCGGTGAGCGCGCGGTCCTCGGCGACGACGGCGGCGACCAGCGCGGCCGTGTCCGCCGGGTCGGGGGAGGGGCCGTCCCACAGGCCGTGCAGCGCGGGGTCGGACGGCGGCAGGGCCGCGTCGTCGGGCCCGGCGAACGCCCGCGTCGTGGACATCAGCGTGGCCGACGCGACGCGGTCGGGGTGCTCGAGCGCCAACTCCTGCACGATGGCGCCGCCCATCGACAGGCCCACGAGGTGCGCCCGGTCGGCGCCCACGGCGTCGAGCACGCGCAGCGCGTCCTCCGTGACGTCGCGGCCGGTGTAGTCCGGCGCCCCGGGCGGGCAGGTGGTGGAGCGGCCCGTGTCCCGGTGGTCGTACCGGACGACATGCCGCCCGCGGTCGGCGAGCGCCACGACGAGGTCGGCGGGCCACCAGTCCATCGACGACCCGACGCCGCCGACCAGCAGGACGGTCGGGTCGGCCGGGTCGCCGACGGCCTGGAAGCACAGCCGCGCCGTGCCGTCGGTGAAGCGTTCCGGACCGAGGGCGTCGCCGTCCGCGGGCCCGACGGGCGAGGCATCAGAAGGTCGCGTCATGCAGGAGGGACGGCGCGGCGCGGCCGGACTCATCGCTCCACGGCGTCACGGCAGGCGCAGCAGCGCCTGCACCGGGGTGTGGTCGCTGGGCCAGCGGCCGTCCTGCGTCCACGTGTTGATGGTCGCGGCGAGCACCTCGGTGCCGCCGGTGGCGAGCACCCAGTCGATGCGGTCGTTGCCCGGGACCGGCTCGCCGTAGTTGGGGAACGTGCCGACGTCGGGGGTGAGCCGGCGGTCGGCGGCCACCCACGTGTCGAGCAGGCCGCCGTCGGTGACGAGCACGTCGTAGGGCGCGGACCGCCCGGCGGGCGCGTTGCAGTCGGCGGTGAAGACGACGGGCAGCCCGAGCTCCGCGACGAGGTCGCGCACCACCTCGGCGCTGCGCACGCGGGCATTCTCGGACTGGTGGTCGAAGTGCGAGTTCACGTGCACGAGCTCGGAGCCGGTGCGCTCGTCGCGGAACCTGGCCCAGGTGACGATGCGGGTCACCGAGTTGCCCCACGTGGCGGAGCCGATGACGTCCGGCGTGTCCGACAGCCAGAACTGGTCCCACCACAGCAGCGTGAGCCGGCGCGCGTCGTAGAAGATCGCCGAGTACTCGCCGTCCGCGCCGCCGGACCGGCCGTAGCCCACGGTGCGGTAGTGCTTGCCCAGCCCCTGCTCGACGGCGACGAGCTGCTGGAACTGCGCCTCCTGCACCCCGAGGATCGTGGGTTGCTCGAGGGCGAGGAACGCGGTGACGAGCGGGGCACGGTCCGGCCAGTGGTCGGGCTCGCCCGGCTGGGTGGCGTCCTCTCGGTCCAGGCGGATGTTGAAGCTCATCGCGTGCAGCGTCGACCCCTTGGCCGGGCCGATCAGCGCGCCCCTGGCCGGTCGTGCGGAGGTCGTGGCGGCGGCGCCCGGCGCGGCCAGGGCGCCGGCGACGCCGAGCGCGCTGAGCGCGCCGGCCGCGGTGAGCGCGCCGCGGCGGGTGATGCCGGCCGGGGCGGCGGAGCTGCGGTGGTCCATGTCGTCTCCAGGGGTAGGGATCGGTCGTTGCCCGACCATCCCATCGGCCGCACGTGGCCGCCCGACGGACGCCAGGTGGACGGCGGGCGACGGCGCCGTGACCAGGGCCTCGACCGCCGCGCGGCGCGTCCTCGGCGGCCCGCTCCGACTAGGCTCGGCGCATCGTGACCGACCCGTACCGAGAGACCACCGCCCCACCCACCGATCCCTCCGATCCCACCGCCCGCCTCGTGGCGTGGGGGCAGGAGCTGCTCGCCGTCCACGCCCGCCTCCGCGACGCCCTGGAGGTCGCGCGGGAGGCCGTCGACACCGCCGACGGCGTCGCGCCCACCCCGACCGGCGGAGCCGACCCCCGCCGCCTGATCGGCCTCTACTGCCACGGGTTCTGCCAGGCGCTGGAGGGTCACCACCGCGGCGAGGACGGCAGCGTCTTCACCGCGCTCCTCCAGCTGCGCCCGGACCTCGCGGGCGTCGTCGCCGAGCTGCAGCAGGACCACCGCGTCCTCGACCACCTGCTCGGGGCGCTGTCCCACGCGGTCGACGCCGGCGCGGACGCGGCCACCCTCGACCGGCACCTCGACGGCATCGACGCCGTCATGGAGACGCACTTCCGGTACGAGGAGAAGCGGCTGGTCGACGCGCTCGACGAGCCCGCGCTCGCGGCCGCGCTGACCGGCACCGACCGGCGCGCCGCCCTGGGTCCGCTCGCCTGACCCGACGGCCTGTCATCTCCCCGCGACGGCGGTGCGCCGACGTCGTGCAGACTGGCCCGACCGCCCGCGTCCCGAGAGGTCCCTCATGCCTGCCGCGCCCCTGTCGCCCGCCCGCCAGCCCCTGTCCCGCACCGGCCGTGTGTACGCGGTGATCGCCGTGATCGAGGCGTTCACCTGGGCGGGCCTGCTGGTCGGCATGTTCCTCAAGTACGTCACGGAGACGACGGAGGCGGGCGTCTGGCTGTTCGGCCGGCTGCACGGGGCGGCCTTCGTGGCGTACGTGGTGATCGCGCTGGTCGCGGCGGTGAAGCTCCGCTGGGGCTGGTTCCGCACGCTGGTGGCGCTCGCGGCCGCCGTCCCGCCCCTGACGACGCTGCTCGCCGAGTGGTGGCTGCGCCGCACGGGGCACCTGAGCGACCCGGCCGTCCGCCTGTCCGCGGCACCGGAGCCCGAGCCCGAGACGATCTCGGCGAGGTAGTCCCGCACCCGCCGAGGTAGTCCGGCATCCGCCGAGGTAGTCCCCGACCCGGCGCGGAAGGTGCCGTTCTTCCCCGGTTCTCGCGGTCGTCATGCCGCTGTCGCACGGCCCCGCTACGGTGACGCCCACCACAGTCACTGTCACCGGGAGCGTCCCATGACCTCTGCTCGGCCCACCCTCCGCCGGCGGACCGCCGGCGTCGCGTGCGTGTCCCTCGCCTTCGCGGGGATCGCCACCACCGGCGCCGTGTCCGCCAGCGCCGACCCGATCGTCGACGTCCAGATCCTCGCCACCAACGACTTCCACGGCCGCATCCAGGCGAACGGCACCGAGGCCGGCGCCGCGGTGCTGGCCGGCGCGGTGCAGCAGCTGCGCGCCGAGAACCCGAACACCGTCTTCGCGGCGGCGGGCGACCTCATCGGTGCCTCGACGTTCGAGTCCTTCATCCAGCACGACAAGCCCACGATCGACGCCCTCAACGCCGCGGGCCTCGACGTGTCGGCGGTCGGCAACCACGAGCTCGACCAGGGTTACGACGACCTCGTGAACCGGGTGATGGCGCCCTACGACGCCGAGACCAACCCGTACGGCGGCGCCGAGTGGCAGTACGTGGCCGCGAACCTCAAGGTGAGGGCGACCGGCGACGACGCCGTCCCGGCCACGTGGATCAAGGACTTCGGCGACGTGCAGGTCGGCTTCGTCGGCGCCGTCACGGAGGAGCTGCCCGCCCTCGTCAGCCCGGCCGGCATCGCGGACCTCGACGTGCGGGGCATCGTCGACTCGGTGAACGAGGAGGCCGACGCGCTCAAGGCCGAGGGCGCCGACCTCGTCGTCATGCTGGTGCACGAGGGCGCGGAGTCCACGGACTGCGCCGCGATGCCGACGGCGGACAACGCGTTCGCGAGCATCGTCAACGACGTGAGCCCCGAGGTGGACGCCATCGTCTCCGGGCACACGCACCTCGCGTACGACTGCAAGTTCCCGGTCGACGCGTGGTCCGGCGAGGCCGTGACGGAGCGCCCGGTCGTCTCCGCGGGCCAGTACGGCTACAACCTCAACCAGCTCACGTACTCGGTGGACGCGGCGACCGGCGAGCCGGTCGGCGTGGAGACCGGGATCCTGCCGCTCGCCGGCGCCTACCCGGCGGACCCCGACGTCGCGACGATCGTCGCCGACGCGGTCAAGGAGGCCGACGTGCTCGGCGCGGAGCCGCTGGGCGAGATCGGCGGGGCGTTCAACCGCGCCAAGCTGTCCTCGGGTGCGGAGAACCGCGGCGGCGAGTCCACGCTCGGCAACCTGGTCGCCGAGGTGCAGCGCTGGGCCACCGAGGCCCCCGAGTCGGGCGAGGCGCAGATCGCGTTCATGAACCCGGGCGGCCTCCGCGCCGACATGGTGGGCTCCGGCACAGACGCCTTCCCGCGCACGCTCACCTACAAGCAGGCAGCCGCGGTGCAGCCGTTCGCCAACACGCTCGTCAACATGGACCTCACGGGCGAGCAGCTCAAGACCGTCCTCGAGCAGCAGTGGCAGCGCGACGCCGACGGCAACGTGCCGTCGCGGCCGTTCCTGCGGCTCGGCGTCTCGGAGGGCTTCACCTACACGTTCGACGCGAACCGTGAGGAGGGTGACCGCGTCACCGGCATCTGGCTGGACGGCGAGGCGGTCGACCCCGCCACGTCGTACTCGGTCACCGTGAACTCGTTCCTCGCGTCGGGCGGCGACAACTTCCGCGCCTTCGCGGACGGCGCGAACGCCCGCGACACCGGCAAGGCCGACCTCGCCGCGTTCGTCGACTACATGGCGACGCACACCGCCGACGAGCCCCTGGCCGTGGACCCGAGCCAGCGCGCCGTCGGCGTCTCGTTCCCGTCCGACGCCCCCGAGGCGTACGAGCCCGGCGCGACCGTCGCCTTCGACGTCTCGTCCTGGTCGATGTCCGCCCCCGGCGACGTGACCGACCCCGAGCTCACGGTGTCCCTCGGCGACACCGAGTTCGGCACCGCCGCCGTCACCACCGCGGCCGGCACGACGCCGGACGACACGATCGGCACCGCCTCCGTCGCCGTCCAGCTCCCGGCGGACGCCCCGGCCGGTGCCACCGCCCTCACCCTCAGGGGCGCCGCGACCGGCACCGAGGTGACGGTGCCGATCGAGGTGACGGAGCCCGCGAAGGCCACCCCGACCCTCACGGTCGACGCGCCGAAGACGGTCGTCGCGTGGCTCCAGCCCGCGCGCCTCGACGTGTCGGTCGAGACGCCGGACGGCACGCCCACCGGCAAGGTGACGGCCACGATCCAGGGCAAGAAGGTCGACGTCGACACGCTGAACAAGAAGGGCGACGCCCGCCTGTGGGTCGGACCGTTCAAGCCCGGCACCGTCGAGGTGGAGCTGCGCTACTCCGGCGACGACGCCACCGAGGCGGCCACGACGACCACCACCATCCGGGTGAAGAGCCTGTGGGAGGTCATCTTCGGCGCATGGTGACCGACCAGCGCTGACGCGACGACGGCCCGGCCCGACGCTCTCCTGAGCGTCGGGCCGGGCCGTCCTTGCGCCGGCGTGCGGACGTCAGGAGCGACGCCGGACGTGCAGCGCCGTGGCGGCCACGGCCGCCAGCAGGCCGAGGGCGAGCAGGATCCCGCCGCCGAGCGCGGCGCCCCCGGCGGGGCTGGACTCCATCTCGGACCTCATCGTGCCTGTGCCGTCCGCGAGCTCGGTCGTCCCTGCGGCGAGCGTGGCCGCTCCGTCCGCGAGTTCGGTGCTGCCTTCCGAGAGCTGCGTCGCGCCCGTGAGCAGGCGTCCCGCACCGGCGGCCAGGTCGCCGGAGCCCGTGGCGAGCTCGGCCGCCCCCGCGTCCAGGCGCACGCTGCCCTTCCTGAGCCGCTCGGCACCTGCGGCAGCGTCCGTGGCGCCGGTCGCGAGCTCGTCCAGGCCGTCCTCCAGGCGGCTCGCACCGGCCTCCGCGTCACCCAGCTTGGTGTTGAGGCGCCAGGCGCCTGCCTCGGCGTCGCCCAGCTTGGCGGCGAGCTTCGCACTGCCCGCCGCGGCGGCGTCGGCCCCAGCCGCGAGTGCGGGCGTCTTGCCCGCGAGCTCGGTCGCGCCCGTCGCCACCTGGTCCGTACCCGCTGCAACCAGCAGCGAGCCAGCGGCCAGCTGGTCGGCACCAGTGGCGAGGGTCGCCGTCCCGGTGGCCAGAGAGCGTGCGCCAGTGTCGGCCGTGGCGACGCCAGCCGCGAGCGCCGCGGTGCTCTGGGCGATGGTGGCATTGCCGGTAGAGACACGCTGTGCGCCGTCGTTCAGAGTGACGCTCTTGCCGGCGAGGTCCTTCATCCCGGCGTCGAGATCGACGGAGCCGGCCGCGACCCTGCTCGCCCCGGTGGCGGCTGCGCTGGCGCCGGCCTGGAGCCGCTTGCCGCCGGCGAGCACGGCCGAGACGCCGTCGCTGACTGCGACGGTGCCGTCCGCGAGGTCGGAGGAGCCGGCCGAGAGCCTCGCTGCTCCGGCGACGAGGCCCTCCTCCTTGTCGTTCAGCCCTGCATCGAGGCGCTGGGCGCCGTCGCGGAGGCTCGCCGCTCCTGCACCGAGCTCGTTCAGGGACCCGGCCAGCGTCGTCGCGCCGTCACGGCCCTGCGTGACACCGTCAGCGACGCCAGAGGCACCCGCCGCGACCTTCTCCGCCTGAGCGGCCAGGGCCTCGAGCCGTGCACGGGCGTCGGGGTCGGTGGTGGCAGAGGCGAGATCCGTGAGCTGCTTGGCGATCCCGGACGTCCCGGCCGCTACGTTCGAGGCGCCTGCCTGGGCTGCCTTCAGGCCGTCGGCGAGCTTTGCACCGCCGATCGCGGCCTGGTCCGCTCCGGCCGCGAGATCCGTCGCGCCCCTGGCCGTCTTCGATGCGCCGGCGGCGGCCTGCTGGGTGCCATCGAGCAGCGTCTTGGCGCCCGATGCGAGGGTGGCGGCTCCGGCCGAGGCGTCCTTCGCTCCGGTCTCCAGCTTCGGGCCGCTGTCCATGAGCGAGTCAAGTCCCTCCGAGAGACTGGCGACCCCGTCGGAGACTGCGGCCGCACCGACCGTGAGATCACCGGAGCCCTGGGCGAGCGCGCCGCTGCCGGTGACGAGGGCCTTCGTGCCGTCGGCGACCGAGCTTGCCCCCGCCGCGAGCGGCTTCGCACCGTCGGCGATGGCGCTCGAGCCGGTCGCGAGCTGGGCCGTGCCCGAGGCCAACGAGTCGGCGCCGTCGGCAGCAGCCTGGTTACCGTCGCGCAGGGCGAACGCCCCGCCCGCCACGTTGAGGGCGCCGTCGGCGGCCTTGTCGGACCCTGTGGCCAGCTTCCCCGCACCGGCGTCGGCACGGGCGGCGCCGTCGGCAAGTTTCTCGGAGCCGGAGGCGAGGGTCACGCTGCCGTCGTGGAGCTGGGACGTGCCGTCGGCGAGGTCGGCGCTGCCGTCGTGAAGCCGGACGGTGCCGTCATGCAGCTCGACGATGCCGTCAGAGGCGCGGGTGGCGCCGGGGCTCAGGCGGTCGTTGAGCCCTTCGGACAGCTCGGCGGCCCCGTCGGCGAGCTCGGCCGTGCCGGACGAGAGGTCGTCGGCGCCGTCGACGAGTCGGGCGGTGCCGTCGGACAGCTCGCCGGCCCCGTCGGACAGCTCGCCGGCGCCGTCGGCGAGCTGCGTGCTGCCGTCGGACAACCGGCCGGCTCCGTCGTGCACCTGGACGGCACCCGCGTCCAGGCGGGTGGCGCCGTCGGCGACCTTGCCGTTCAGCAGGACGAGCACCACGAGCGCGAGGAGTGCTGCGATCGCGAGGGCGGTGACGGCCGCGGCGGCCGAGACGGCCGGTCCGCGTGATCGTCGTGGCACGGGGGTGGTCGGGTTCATCGGGGCCTCACTCCGGTCCGCGTCGTCGGCGACGCAGGCGTCCGCACGGCTCGTGGCCGCGGCCCGTCGTCGTCGACGGGTCTGGAGGGACCTTACTGATGCACCCTCAATAAGGGGAGCCCGTGCGCAGATTTCACCCGCTCGGGGTGCGCGACGCCGCGGTCAGCCCCAGCCGCAGGCGTCGTGCACCAGGTCGTAGATGGCGGCGCGCTGCTGGTCGGTCATCGGCACGTAGATCACCGGCTGCGGCGCGCCGTCGACCTCGGCGTGCACGGGCAGGAACGTGCCGCGCTTGTCCTCGGCCACGACGTGCGGGTCGCAGCGTGCGGGCACGACGTCGAGCACGACCTGGCCGTCCGCCTGGCCGGCCAGGTCGTCGCCCGTCCAGGCGGTGCCCGCGGCGGGGGAGAGCAGCGTGGTGCCGGAGATCTCCACCATCTGCACCTCGGAGCCGCCCGCCACGGGCTCGACGGCGAGGGTGATGCGGCCGCCGGGCGCGTCGCCGTCGGGCGTCGGCACGGTCGCCGTGCGCACGTCGGTGACGCGCAGGGTGACGCCGGTGGCGACGAGGCGCTCGGCGCACACCTCCGCGTGCACGGCGGCGAGGCGGGCCAGCGGGTCGGTGACCTCCACCTCGACGGCGGTCCCCGCGCCCGCGCCGTCCACGCCGGGCGACGACCCGCCCGCCGCGACGCGGACGGTCGCCGTCGCGACCGGCGTCGTCTGCGCGTCCGCGCCCGACAGGGCCGCAGGCGGCTCGGCGTCGCAGTCGACCTCCCCGAGCCGCAGCCGCAGGTCGCGGCCGGCGCCGGGCGCGAGGGTGCGCGCACGGACCGCACCGTCCGCGCTGCTCGGGCCGTAGCCGGGCGCGTCGAGGGAGCCGCGGAGCAGCGTCACCGTGCTGTCGGAACCGTTGACGACGTGCACCTTGGCCCGGTGGTCGGCGTACTGCGTGCGGTCCTGCCGCAGCTCGGCGCTCAGGCCCTGCGCGACGCCGCTCGGCAGCGGCGCGACGTCGTCACCCGGGGAGGTGCAGGCCGTCGCCACGACGGCGAGGCCGACGGCGAGGCCCGCGGCGAGCGCGACGGCGCGACGGGCGCGCACGTCACGCCCCCTCCGCCGAGGAGGAGCGCGCGGGCCGGTCGATGACGCGCGTCATGACCAGGGACGTGCGCGTCTTGTCCACGCGGGCGCTGGCGCGGATGGCCTCCACGGTGCGCTCCACGTCGGCCATGTTCCCGGCCATGATCTGCACCATCGCGTCGGCCTCGCCGGTCACGGTGTCGACCCGCACGATCTCGGGGATGGTCGCCAGGTCGCGGCGCAGGGTGGCGGGAGAGACGTTGCCCCGGCAGAACAGCTCCACGTACGCCTCGACGCCCCAGCCGAGCTCCTCCGGTGCGACCCGCACCGTGAACCCGGTGATCTCGCCGCGCGCGAGCATGACGTCCACCCGCCGCTTCACCGCCGGCGCGGACAGCCCCACGTCGGCGCCGATGTCGGCGTAGGTCGCGCGCCCGTCGCGCAGCAGGTGCCCGACGATCCTGCGGTTCAGGACGTCCATACCGTCTCCACGCGCGTCTCCATGCCGCCACCATGCCCGATTTCTTCCACCGTCGCGCACGATCCGTCGGTTCGGGTCCCGAGACGCGCAACGGATCGCGGGTCCGGCGCAACGTCGGCGGCCCTAGCGTCCCGGTCATGACGGCTCTCACCACGCCGACGACGACGTCGGCCACGGTTCCCCAGCCCGCGAGGCTCGAGCGCACGCCGGAGCGCACGGCCACCCCGCGCCGCTTCCTCATGTGCCCGCCCACCTACTTCGACGTGGTCTACGAGATCAACCCGTGGATGGACCTGGGAGTGCCGGTCGACACCGGCCGCGCCCTCGCGCAGTGGGAGCGCCTGCGCGCCACCTACGAGGCCCACGGCCACCATGTCGAGGTGATCGACCCGGTGCCCGGCCTGCCCGACATGGTGTACGCCGCGAACGGCGGCGTCGTGCTCGGCGGCCGCGCCCTGGCGGCGCGGTTCACCTACCCGGAGCGGCGGCCCGAGGGCGTCGCCTACGAGCGGTGGTTCGCCGCCGCGGGCGACGGCGTCGTCAGCCTCGGTCAGGCGGCCGAGCAGAACGAGGGCGAGGGCGACCTGCTGCTCGCCGGCGACGTCATGCTGGCGGGCACCGGCTTCCGCACCTCCCGCGCCGCGCACGCCGAGGTCGCCGCGCTGCTCGGCATCGAGGTCGTGACCCTCGAGCTCGTGGACCCGCGCTACTACCACCTCGACACGGCGCTCACGGTGCTCGACGGCGGCCCGTCGCCGGTCGTCGCGTACCTGCCGGAGGCCTTCAGCCCCGCGTCGCAGGCCGTGCTCGCGGAGCGCTACCCCGACGCGATCCTCGCCACCCCCGAGGACGCCGCGGTGCTCGGCCTCAACGCCGTCTCCGACGGGCGGCACGTGTTCCTCAGCGACCGCGCCACCGGGATGCACGCCCGGCTGCGCGAGCGCGGCTTCGAGCCCGTCGGCATCGACCTGTCCGAGCTGCTCAAGGGCGGCGGCTCCGTGAAGTGCTGCACCCTCGAGCTCCGCCCCGCGCCCACGACCGGCACGACCGACGTCCTGACCAGCAAGGAGGCCCACGCATGACGACGGTCCCGTTCCTCGACGTCGCGTCCATGGCGCGCTGGGTGGCGCACCGCGGCCCGGAGGCCGTCATCGGGCGCCTCGTGGACGCCCTGGAGGTCGACTTCGCCCGCTGGCCCGACCTCGACAAGCGGCCGCGGATCGCGTCGCACTCGCGCGACGGCGTCATCGAGCTCATGCCGACGTCCGACGACGCCACGTACGGCTTCAAGTTCGTCAACGGCCACCCCCGCAACCCGGCGCGCGGCTTCCAGACGGTCACGGCGTTCGGCGTCCTCGCCGACGTGCGCAACGGCTATCCCACGTTCCTGGCCGAGATGACGCTGCTCACGGCGCTGCGGACGGCGGCGACGTCGGCCCTCGCCGCCCGCTACCTGGCGCGCGCCGGCTCGCGCACGCTCGCGCTGATCGGCGCGGGCTCGCAGTCGGAGTTCCAGGCGCTCGGCATGCGGGCCGCGCTCGGCGTCACGCACCTGCGCGTCTGGGACACCGACCCGGGTGCGCAGGCCAAGCTCGCCCGGCACGCGCGCGCCCTCGGCTTCGAGGTGCACGAGGCGTCCAGCGGCGAGGACGCCGTCGCCGGCGCCGACGTCATCACCACCTGCACGGCGGACAAGACGAACGCGACGGTGCTCACCCACGACATGGTCACGCGCCTCGCCCACCCGGGCGTGCACGTCAACGCGATCGGCGGCGACTGCCCCGGCAAGACCGAGCTCGACCCCGCGATCCTGCGGGACGCCGAGGTGTTCGTCGAGTACGAGCCGCAGACCCGTATCGAGGGCGAGATCCAGCAGACGCCGGACCTCGTCGTCACCGAGCTGTGGGAGGTCGTGGCCGGGCGGCGCGACGGGCGCCGTGGCGCCCCCGCCACCGCGGGGCCGGGCGAGGCGTTCGCGCGGCACGCGGGAGACCGGCGCACCGCGGACGACACCACCGTGACGGTCTTCGACTCCGTCGGGTTCGCCGTCGAGGACTGGGCCGCGCTGCGGTTCGTGCGCGACGACGTCCCCGCCGCCCTGCTCCAGCACCTGGACCTCGTCGCCGAGCCGCAGGACCCGAAGGACCTGTACTCCCTGGTGCTCGCCGCCCAGGAGGACGACCGCGCCGACGCCCGCCGCGCGCTGGACCGGCTCATGGGGCTCGCCGGGCGCGGGCACGTCGAGGCGCTCGCGACCGCGCGGTCCTGACCGTCGCCCACCCGACTCCGGCTCCGGCCGTGACCTCCCGCTCCCCGGGGGAGGCCACGGCCGGGGCCGGCCTCTCGTCGTCCGCCGTCCCGCCCCCTGAGACGTGGCTGGACGGGGACTTGCCGAAACCCTGGTGCGCGCTGCCATCATGAGCCCCGCGAGCGTGCCGTCGGCGCGCCGCTGGAGACCCAGAGACGGGGGCACCGTGACCGAGACGGGCGGTGACGACGCGCCGGCGCGCGCGGGCTATGTCGACGACGCGATCCGCCGGATGCGGGTCGCCGCCGCGGCCGCGGGTCGTGGGGGAGCGCCCGGCGCGGCCGGGACCGCGGACCCCGAGGTGCTGCGCACCGCCCTCCTGACGCTCCCGCCCGACGACCAGCGGCTGCTGTGGGCCACGCACGTGCAGCGGCAGGAGCCGTCCGCCGTCGCCGCCGCGCTCGGCACCCACCCTCGCGCGGCGGCCCGGCTCGTGCCGCAGGCCGAGCAGGCCCTCGCCGTGGCGCTCGTCGCCGCGCACGCGCAGGGCTGCCCGCCGGGCTGCGCCGGCACGCGGCCGGCGCTGCTCGACCTCGACCAGGGGCGTTCCCCGGCCGGCCGGGAGACGGGGGTCGAGGACCATCTCCTCGACTGCGCCGCCTGCCTGCGCGCGTTCGTCGACGTGCGCGAGCCCGCCTGGGCGCTGCGGGACGCCGGGCCTCGGCTGCTCGCGGGCGGTTGGCGCCCGCCCGCGGTCGCGACGGCCTCCGAGGTGCCGTCCGGCACCGCGTCCGGCACCGCGTCCGGCACCGCGTCCGACACCGCGTCCGGCACCCCGTCCGCCTCCGCCCCGCGGCCTGCGCGCCGGCAGAGCTGGCTGATCGTCGCGGGCACCGTCGCGTGCGTCGCCGTGGCGGCCGTCGCGATCGCGCTCGGCAGCGGCGACGCGGCACCGGCCGCCTCCGACCCCGGCTCGTCGCCGGAGGCGACCACCGTCGGGTCGGTGCCTGCCGGTGCCACGTCGCCCGTGGCCTCGCCCTCGTCGGCGCCGCGCGGGGACGAGGGCCCGAGCGCGGGGCCGACGCCGTCCGAGGACCCGTCAGGGACACCGTCGGGCGAGCCCTCGCCGACCGAGTCGTCGGACGACGCCGAGACGTCCGACCCGTCGACGTCGCCCACGTCGTCGCCCGGGCGCGACGACGAGCCGACCTCGTCGTCGACCTCGTCGTCGACCTCGTCGTCAGGCTCGTCGTCCGGCTCGACGACGACGCCGTCGACGCGGCCCCCGGCGCCGTCGTCACCGACGCCTTCGCCCGCCACCACGTCGACGCCCACGCCGACCGCCACCGCGACACCGACCGACGAACCGACGGACCCGACCGACCCGGACCCGACCGACCCGGACCCGGGCGAGACGCCGCCGACCGAGCCCACGGAATAGCCCACGTCATAGCCCACGGAGCAGCCCGTGGACAGGCCCCGCGAGCGGCCCGCCGCGCCGGTCCGGGACCGGGCCGGGGAGCCGTCCGGCGTCTCGACGGGTGCCGTCGCGGCACACCGCCCCGGGCCCCGGGATTTGCCTTTGCCCCGTGGGCCGCTGCGATCATGGCCCCCGGCGTGCCCGTGCCGCGCGCCGTGAACGGCCCGTGACGACGGGCGCAGACGAGCATCGGCAGGACGGGGGCGTCGCGTGACCGCGATCCACGACGGCGACGCGCCCGCGCGCCGGGGCGCGGTCGACGACGCGATCCGGAAGATGCGTGCCGCGGCCGCCGCGCACGGGCGCGACGACGCTCCGGGGGCCGCCGGCACGGCCGACCCGGCGGTGCTCCGCACGGTGCTCGCGACGCTGCCCCACGACGACCAGCGGCTGCTGTGGGACCGGCACGTCCTGGGCCGCGAGCTCCCGGCGATCGCCACCGAGCTGGGCATGCACGCCCGCGCGGTGCTGCGCCGTCTGCGGCAGGCCGAGGAGCGGCTCGGCGCCGCGTTCGCCGCCGCCCACGCCCGTGCGTGCCCGCCCGGCTGCCTCGACACCCGTCAGTCGCTGCACTCCTACGTGCGCCACCGGCTGTCGCCGCCGCGCCGCACCGTGCTCGAGGCGCACCTCTTCGGCTGCCAGGGCTGCATGCGTGCCTTCATCGACGTGCGCGAGGCCGGCTGGGCCGTGCGCGACGCCGGCCCGCTGCTGCTCGGGGGCATGGCCGCCGGCGCCGCCGCGCCCGTGGTCGTCGGCGCGCTCGGCGCCGGCACGACGGGCCTGGGCGCGATCGCGTGGTCCGGGCCGGTCGGGGCCGCGCTGCTCGCGGCGTGGGAGTGGGTCCGGACGCTCTGGCTGCGGCTGGGCCAGCTCGGCAAGGCCGGGATGATCGGTGCGGGCACGGTGGCGGGGGTCGCGGTCGCGGCCGTCGCGGTGGCCGTGAGCGGTGGGGGTGGGGGGCCCGTCGCCGCGCCGCCCGCGCCCGGCCCGACGTCGTCGGCGGTGGCCCCGGCGCCCGCCCCCGGCGACGCGGCGTCACCCGACGCTCCTCCTGAGCCCGAGCCGAGCGCGACCACCCCGGCCGAGCCGACGCCGTCCGAGGACGCCCCGGCGCCGCCCGCGACCGACGCCCCGACGTCGGACCCGACGGCGCCCGGCACCGCTCCGACCACCCCGCCGCCGGTCACGCAGCCCGGCACGACGCCGTCGTCGCCGCAGCCCGGCGACCCGGAGACCAGGCCGACGTCGTCCCCGACGCCGCCCGGCTCCTCCAGCCCGCCGCCCCCCTCGCCCAGCCCGTCGCCCACCCCGACCCCGACGTCGTCGCCGTCGGAGGAACCGACGATCCCGGAGGAGCCCGACCCCGAGCTCGTGGTCACCACCGTGACCAGGTCGGTCAGGGCGAGCTGGCACGGGCAACGCTGGTACCGCGTCGTCGCGCCGTCGTCGGCGACCGTCGTCGACGTGCGTGCCGACGACGATCACGTCATGGTGCTCCGCGGGGACGAGGTCGGAGTTCCTCAGCGTCGATGGGGCGAGCCGCGGTCGTACACGATCGAGATCGACGTCGAGGCCCCGGAGGACGTCGACCCCGTGGTGTCGCTCGAGCGGATCTCCGACGGCGCCGACGACGAGGCGGCGGCGCCCAGCGCGACGCCGTCCCCCCGCCCTTCCGCAGGCTGAGCCGCCCCCGGGACAGCGGTCGAGCCTGCCGGGACCGGGGTCCCGACAGGCTCGACCGTGGTTCAGCGCTGGTCAGCGCTGGTCAGCGCTGCTCAGTGCTGTTCAGCGAGGTCAGCGCGTGGCGAAGCCGTGCGCCCCGCGGTGGTGACCCCCGCCGTTCCCGTGACCGTGGCCGTGGCCGTGGCCGTTCCCGTGCCCGTTGCCATGGCCGTTGCCGTGCCCGTGACCCGGCCGACCGGGCTCGACGCCGTTGACGGCCTCGGTGCTCCACGCCAGCTGCTGCGCGGCGTGCCCGATCGCGCGGGACATGATGTCCAGCGCCTCGAGGTTCACGTTCGACAGGTCGTCGCCCGCGGAGTGGTAGTTCTGGTCGAGGGCCTCGCCGGCGACGCCGCCGAAGATGGCGGCCTCCTCCTCCGTCTTGATCGCGTCCGCGCCGGTGAACAGGCCGGAGGCCGGGATGCCGTTGCTGATGAACGCGTCGTAGTCGGAGCGGCCGGAGAACTCCGAGTCCACCCACGCCTGGTCGATGCCGTCGAAGTAGTCCGTGAAGACGGCCTCGGTCGCGACGGAGCCCTCGGGCACCGTGACGGGGGCGGGGAACGTCGACTCGTTCGCGTCGTACACGCCGATCGTGTAGTTCGGCGAGCCGACCATGTCGAAGTTGAGGTAGGTCGCGATGTCGTCGAGGGCCTCGGGGTCGTTCGTCACGAGGTCGTCCACGTAGTGCGCGGAGCCCACGAGCCCCAGCTCCTCGGCGCCCCACCACGCGAACCGCACGGCATTGTTGAGCTTGGCGCTCTTCTTGTTGAGCTGGACGGCGGTCTCCAGGATCGCCGCGGAGCCGGTGCCGTTGTCGTTGATGCCCGGGCCCTCCGGCACGCCGTCGAGGTGGGCGCCCAGCATCACGACGTTGTCGTGCCGGCCGCGCTTCGTCTCGGCGATGACGTTGAACGTCTCGTCGGTGCCGCTCTCGGCCTGCAGGTCGAACGAGACCTGCAGCGCGGGGTCGGCCTCCAGGGCCGCGACGATGGCCGCGCCCTCTGCCTGGGTGACACCGACCGTGGGGGCGTAGCCGTCGTTCGTCTCGCCCAGCGTCCCGTTGAGAGCGCCGTCGGTGTTGTTGTAGATGATGAGCCCGGCGGCGCCGGCCTCGCCGGCGGCGAGCGCCTTGGCACCGAAGGTGCACGACCCGCGCTGGACGACGGCGATCTTGCCCGTCGCGTCGACGCCGGCCCACGAGTCGTCGTGGGGCGCCTCGGGGTCGTCGCTGGCGGGGCAGCCGTCCGCGATCGCGGGCCGCACCGCGGCCGCGGTGACGCCGTCGTCGGGCGTGGACGTCGAGTACGTCATCGCGACCGGGGTGAGGTCGACGCCGGGCACGGTGACGGACAGGTCGAGCACGTCGAAGGTGTCGAACTCGAAGTACTGCCGCTCGGGCTGGTACCCGGCCTTGCGCAGGGTCTTCTCGACGTACCGCGCGGACGCCTCGTAGCCGGGGCTGCCGGCGGCACGGTTGCCGTCGTTGTCGTCCGCGATCTCCTGGAACGCCTCGAGGTGACGGAAGACGCGCTCGCCGGTGACCTTCTTCGACAGGTCGGGGCCCGGCACGTGGGTGCCGTGCCGGCCGGTGGCGACGGCGGGTGCCGCCGTCGCGGTGGGGGTGAGGGACGCCGCGAGGACGAGCCCGGCGAGGGCTGTGGTCGCGACGACCGCGGGGAACTTGCGAACTCTCACGGTCGACCTCCAGATGGGTGACTCGGCGGGGCCCGGGTAGGGGCCCACGACGCACCACGCGACGCTGCGGGGTGCGGTTGGCGCGAGCGTAGGCCTCAGCGCGTGTTCAGGAAACCCCTGGGCTCAGGCGGTGAGGGTCGTCCGTTCGAGCAGCACCAGCACCTCGTAGTGGCTGGTCTGCGGGAACATGTCGAGCAGGCGGGCGCGGGTCGGCCGCAGGGACGGCATGCGCGCGAGGTCCTCGGCGAGGGTCACGGCGTTGCAGCTGGAGTAGAGCACGTGCCCGACGGCGGACTCCTCGAGCCGGCGGGACAGGTCGGCGCCGATGCCGCGCCGCGGCGGGTTGACGACCACCAGCTCGGGGGCGGCGCCATCGCGCGGGGACCCGGGCACGGACCCGGGCACGGACCCGAGCACGGACTCGGTGGCGTCGCCGGCGGCGAAGCGGACGTCGGCCACGGCGTCGGCCCACCACGCGGCGTCGTGCCCGGCGACGACGGCGTCCGCGGGCAGCGCCGCGAGCCCGTCGCGGGTCGCGCCCGCGCTCGCGACGGCCTCCGCGGAGATCTCGATGCCGGTGACGGCCCGCCCGGGGGCGGCGCAGTGCAGCGCGAAGCCGCCGACGCCGCAGTACAGGTCCCACAGGGACGCGGGGGCCACCTCGTCCACCCACGCCCGGGCCTGCGCGTACAGGGCGGTGGCGACCGCGGTGTTGGTCTGGAAGAAGCTCTGCGGGCGCAGGTGCAGGGTGATGCCGTCGGCGCCGACGCGCATCGGCAGCGCCTGCCGCTCGGTGAGCACGACCTCCAGGTCGCCCTCGAGGACGGCGGCGTGCGCGGGCTGCACGTTGACGCTCACCACGGCGACCTGGGGCAGCTCCTCGAGCAGCCAGGGCAGGTGCTTGCGGAGGCGCGCGACCGGCTCCTGGCTGCGCAGCACGAGGCGCACCATGAGCTCGCCGTCCGGGGAGAGGGTCACGAGCACGTGCTTGAGCTCGCCCCGCCACGCGGACTCGCGCGGGGTCTCGCGGCGGCGTGCCCCGCGGGACGGCGACGTCGCGTCGTAGGGCTGCAGCCGCGCCCGCGTGATCAGCGCGGCCAAGACGGGGAACGACTCCTGCAGCGCAGGCGGGTACAGGCCGCAGTCGGTGAGGTCGATGCCCTGCCCGGCGAACGGACCCGCCGCCGACCCGAGGATGCCGAGCACCGGCTCCTCGACCGTGCCGCTGACCACCATCTTCGCCTTGTTGCGGAACCCGGACTCCGGGCCCGTGACGGCGGGGAGCCAGTCGACGCGGTCGTCGGCGAGCAGCGCCCGCACGTGCGCCACCTTCTCGTCCACCTGCGTGGGGTACGGCGTCGCAAGAAGGGTGCACGAGTGGCAGCGGCCGGCGTCGAAGTGAGGGCACTGCACCGGCCCATTGTCCCCCGTGAGCGGCGAGGTGCCCTCAGCCCACGAACAGGCAGAACGGGTGGCCGGCGGGATCGGCGTAGACCCGCAGCGGCTCCTCCGGGTCGTCGGACCGGTCGTGCAGCAGCCGCGCGCCGAGCGCGAGGGCGCGCTCGTGCTGGCGGTCCAGCGCGGCGACGTCGGGCACGGTCGCGTCGAGGTGCAGCTGCTGCGGCACGCCGTCGTCGGGCCACGTGCTCGGCGGCAGCGACGGCACCTGCTGGAACGCGAGGGGGACGCCGCCGGGGTGGCGCAGCACGAGCCAGTCCTCGCCGCGCGGGTCGGGCGCGCCGGGCGGCGGCGCCTCGTCGCCGGCCCGGTACGCGAGGCCGAACAGCTCGCGGTAGAACTCCGCGAGCCGCCGCGCGTCGGTGGTGTCGAGCACGACCTGTCGGATCGTCGGGACGTCGTGGTCGGTCATCGTGCCTCCTCGGGGAACCGCTCGGCGATGCCGCGCAGCCGGGTGGTGAACGCGGTGTAGTCGAACCCGTCGGCGAGGTTGTCGTTGTCGGCCCGCATCCCGACGGCGCCGTCGGCCTCCTCCCGCAGGATGTCGGCGTGCCCGGCGTGCCGGCTCAGCTCCGTGGACACGTGCACGAGGATCTGGTGCAGCGTGACGTCGCGGTTCCCCTCGCGCCACCACCAGACGCGCCCGGGTGCGTCCAGCGGCAGGGCGTCGATGGTGGCGTCGGCGAAGTCCCACACCTGCCGGTACAGGCCGAGGATCCGGTCGGCCGGCTCGTCGGCGGTGGCGAAGAACTCCGCCTGGAGGGCCTCCGCGTCGGCGTCGGGGGAGTCGGCCGCGGCCAGCCACGGCGCGTCCTCGGGCCGCGGCCACGGACGGCCGAAGACGTCTCCGAAGTAGCCGATCTCCACCGTGGCCGCGTGCTTGACCAGCCCGAGGAGGTTGGTGCCGGTGGGGGTGCGGGGCATCCGCGCCTCCCGTTCCGACAGTCCCTCCACCTTCCACACGAGCGCCTGACGCGCCTCGCGCAGGTAGCGGTGCAGCACGGCCTTGGCGTCCGGGGGGAGCTCGCTCGTCGTCATCGGCCCAGCCTGCCGGGTGGCACCGACAGCCCGCACGCCCGCGGCGCAAGATCAGGGTAGGCAACCCTTACTCCGGCTGTTATGGTGACGCCAGGTCGTGACAACCCGTCATGACCTCAGGTGCCGGACGCCGGCCGACCACGACCCTGGAGGTCCCATGACGGTGCTCGCGGAGATCGCCCCGCTCTCGACCCGGCTGCGCGAGGGGACGCGTGCCGAGCACTCGCAGGCGGAGTCCGAGGGGTTCGTCGAGCGGCTCCTCTCGGGGCGGCTCGACGTCGACGCGTACGCCGACCTCGCCGCGCAGCAGCTTGCCGTCTACACGGCCCTGGAGCAGGCGAGCGAGCGGATGCGGGCGGACGAGCGCGGCCGCGCCCTGGTCTTCGACGAGCTCACCCGCGTGCCCGCCATCGAGCGCGACCTCGCGCACCTGTACGGCGCCGGGTGGCGCGACGTCGTGCGCGTGCTGCCCGCGACCGAGCGCTACGTCGCGCGGCTGCACGCGGTCGGGGGCGACGTCGCCTGCTACGCGGCGCACGCCTACACGCGCTATCTCGGCGACCTCTCGGGCGGCCAGGTCATCCAGCGGATGATGCAGCGGCACTACGGCATGGGCGCCGCGGGCCTGGAGTTCTACGACTTCCCCGAGATCCGCAAGGCCAAGCCGTTCAAGGACCTGTACCGCGAGCGCCTCGACGGGCTCGAGCTCGACGACACCGAGGTGGACCTCGCCGTCTCCGAGGCGCAGGAGGCGTTCCGGCTCAACCGTGCGATGTTCGTCGAGCTGGGCGTCGCGCACCCCTGACCCGCCCCTGACCGCCCCGGCCCGGGTGACGCGGATCACCCGGGCCGACCTCTGTCCCGCGCGTGACAACTAAGGTCAGCCTCGCCTAAGTTAGGCATGCCTCAGCAGGACTCCGGCGCGAGGTCGCGTCCGGCCCGGCCCCTTCCGGCGGCCGCCCCACCAAGGAGAGAACCCGCATGTCCTCCCGCCCGGTCCGGCGCGCCCGCCGCGCCCTCGCCGCCCCGCTCGCGCTGCTGGTCGCGCCGCTGGTCGCGCTGGTCCTCACCGGCTGCACCGCGCTCGCCCCGGGCGGCGTCGTCGAGCAGGGCGCGGCCGCCGTGGACACGACGCCGCTGACCGAGCTGGACGTGCTCGACGACCCTCGGGAGTGGACCGGGGAGACCGTCGCGCGCACCGCCGAGACGCCCGTCGCCCCCGTCGCGGACGACCCGCAGCCGCAGCTCCCGGTGACCGTCACCGACGCCCAGGGCACCGAGGTCACCGTCACCGACACGAGCCGGATCCTGGCGCTCGACCTGTACGGCACGCTGTCGCGCACCGTCTTCGAGCTGGGCCTGGGCGACCGGGTCGTGGGGCGTGACACCTCCTCGACCTTCCCCGAGATCGCCGACCTCCCGCTCGTCACGGCCAACGGCCACGAGCTGACCGGCGAGGCGGTCCTGGAGCTGGCGCCCACCGTGATCCTCACCGACACGACCCTCGGGCCGTGGGACGTGCTGATGCAGATGCGCGACGCCGGCATCCCCGTCGTCGTGCTCGACCCGCACCGCAGCGTGGAGACGTCGGGCGACCTCGTGCGGTCGGTGGCGGAGGCGCTCGGGGTCCCCGGCGAGGGGGCCGAGCTGGCCGAGCGCACCCAGGCCGAGGTCGACGACGTCGTCGCGCAGGTCGCGGAGCTCGCGCCGCAGGAGAAGTCCGACCGGCTGCGCGTCGCGTTCCTCTACGTGCGCGGCCAGGCCGGCGTCTACTACCTGTTCGGCGAGGGCTCCGGCGCGGACTCGCTGGTCGAGTCGGTCGGCGCCGTCGACGTCGCGTCCGAGATCGGCTGGGAGGGCATGCGGCCCGTCAACGACGAGGGCATCGTCGCCGCGCAGCCCGACGTGCTCCTCATGATGTCCAAGGGCCTCGAGTCCGCGGGCGGGGTCGACGGGCTGCTGGAGCGACTGCCCGCCCTCGCGCAGACGCCCGCGGGGGAGAACCGCCGCATCGTCGCCATGGACGACTCGCAGATCCTCGCCTTCGGCCCGGAGACGGCCGCCGTGCTCGACGCGCTCGCCCGCGCGCTGTACGCCCCCGGGAGCCTCTCCTCCGAGAGCTCGTCCTCCGGGAGCGAGGGGTGACCGCCACCGCACCGCGCGCCACGCGCGCGGCCGTCCCCGACGCCGACCCGTCGCCGCTGCCCCCGGCGGTCCCCGCCCGCGTGGCCTGGCTCTTCGGCGGCCTGACGGCGGCGCTGCTGGCGCTCGCCGTCGTCGCGGCGGGCTCGGGGCACCTGCACATCCCGCCGGCCGAGGTGCTGGGCGGCCTCGCGCGGGGCCTGGGGCTCGACCTCGGGCCGGAGCCGTCGCACCCGAACGGGTACGCCGCCCTGTGGACCATCCGCTTCCCGCGCGTGGTCATGGCGATCCTGGTGGGCGCGGCCCTCGCCGCCGCGGGCGCGCTCATGCAGGGCGTGTTCGGCAACCCGCTCGCCGAGCCTGGCGTCGTCGGCGTCTCGTCCGGCGCGGCCGTCGCGGCGTCGGCGACCATCGTGCTCGGCGTGAGCGTCGCCGGGCCGTGGACGACGGCCGGCGCGGCGTTCCTCGGCGGCCTCGTCGCGACCTTCGCGGTCTACGCGCTCGCCCGGTCCGGCGGACGCACGGAGGTCGTGACGCTGGTCCTCACGGGTGTCGCGATCAACGCCGTGTGCGGGGCGGTGCTGGCCCTGTTCACCTTCCTGGGCGACACCCAGGAGCGCGAGCAGATCATCTTCTGGCAGCTCGGGTCCCTCAACGGCACCCGCTGGGCGTACGTCGCGATCGTCGCGCCGCTGGTGGTCGTCGGGCTCGTCGCCGCGGGCGCGATGGCGCGCCGGCTCGACCTGCTCGCCCTCGGCGAGCGCTCGGCCCGGCACCTCGGGGTCGACGTCGAG
Source organism: Isoptericola sp. NPDC058082 (assembly GCF_042885055.1). NCBI lineage: Bacteria > Bacillati > Actinomycetota > Actinomycetes > Micrococcales > Promicromonosporaceae > Isoptericola > Isoptericola sp. NPDC058082. The sequence continues at coordinate 66,348 of NZ_JBHVSQ010000019.1, forward strand.
CGGCTGCGCGTCGTCGCCGTCGTCGTGGTCGCGCTGCTCACCGCCGCCGCCGTCGCGTTCTGCGGGATCATCTCGTTCGTCGGGCTGGTCGTGCCGCACCTGGTGCGCATGGCGGTCGGCCCCGGGCACCGCGTCCTCGTGCCCGCCAGCGCGCTGGGCGGCGCGGTGCTGCTGCTCGCCGCGGACATCGTCGCGCGCACCGCCGTGCCCTACGCGGACCTGCCGATCGGCATGCTCACCGCGCTCGTCGGCGGGCCCTTCTTCCTCTGGCTCGTGCGGCGCACGCGCCGCCAGGCGGGGGGCTGGGCATGACGGGGCACGGCACCGGCGCGCTGCTCCAGGTCCGCGCCGCCACGGTGCGCGTCGAGGGGGCGACGCTGCTCGACACCGTCGACGTCGACGTGCCCGTCGGCGAGGTGCTCGTCGTCGTCGGCCCGAACGGCGCGGGCAAGTCGACGTTGCTGTCCGTGCTCGCCGGGGACCGGCGGCCCGACGAGGGCGCCGTGACGCTCGACGGCGCCCCGGTGGCGGCCGTGCGCCCGGCGGAGCTCGCCCGCCACCGCGGCGTGCTGCTGCAGGAGAACCAGGTCAGCTTCCCGTTCCGCGTCGTCGACGTCGTGCGCATGGGCCGCGCACCCTGGCGCGGCACCGACGCGGAGGACCGCGACGACCTCGTCGTGGCGGACGCCCTCGACGACGCCGACGTCACGCACCTCGCGGCGCGCCGCTACCCGACGCTGTCCGGGGGCGAGAAGTCGCGCGCGTCGTACGCCCGCGTGCTCGCCCAGGAGCCGCGGCTGCTGCTGCTCGACGAGCCCACCGCCGCCCTCGACGTCCGGCACCAGGAGCGCGTGCTCGCCCGGGCCCGCGAGCACGCCCGGGCCGGCGGCGCGGTCGTCGTCGTGCTGCACGACCTGGCGCTCGCCGCCGCGTGGGCCGACCGCGTGCTGGTGCTCGCGGGCGGCCGTGTCGCCGCGCACGGCGCACCCGCCGACGTGCTCACCACAGCCCTGCTCACCGACGTCTACGACCACCCCGTCGACGTGCTGCCCCACCCCGTGACCGGGGCCCTGCTCGTGCTGCCCCGGCACGGCGCCGCGCCCGAGCACGACCCGACGCTCCCCACGCTCGCCGAGGACCCCGCATGAACCCGACCCGTCGCGCAGGCCGCCCGGCCGACCGCACCACGACGACCCTCGCGCTGCTGCTCGCTGCGCTGCTCAGCACGGCGCTCGGCGTCGGCACGCTCGTCGCGACCGCCCCGGCGGCGCAGGCCGCGGCGCGCGTGTCCGTCTCGGGCGTGGACGGCGCCGCGCGGGCGGCCGCCGACGGCCCCACGACGCTGACGCTGCGCGGCAGCGGGTTCCAGTCGGTGAAGAACGCCTTCGGCGGCGTCTACGTGCTGTTCGGCTGGGTGTCCGACCCGTCCGGCGGGTCGTGGCGGCCCAGCGCCGGCGGGGCGACCGGCGAGACGTTGCGGTACGTGCCCGACTCGGAGGCCGCGGACAACGCGGGCTACCAGCGGTTCGTGGCGTTCCCCGGGTCGAGCACCGCGGCGGAGGCGAACGGCGGCACCATCGCGGCCGACGGCACCTGGTCCGCCGAGCTCGTGGTGCCCGGGGCGCGCTTCAGCACCGTCGACCGCTCCGGCAGCGCCGTGGACGTGGACTGCACCCAGGTGCGGTGCGGCGTCATCACCATCGGGGCGCACGGGGTCGCGAACGCCGCCAACGAGTCGTTCACGCCCGTGTCGTTCGACGGCGCCGCCGCCGCGGGCACCGGCACCGACGACGCCGGGACGGGCGGCGGCTCGGACGGCGGGACGTCCGGCGGCTCCGGCGGCGGGGACGGCGCCGCGGCCGAGGCCGCCCCCGGGGCCACGGGTGACGCGAGTGACGCGGGAGCGGGTGACGACACGGCGGGCTCCGGCGCCCTGGGTGAGGGCGCGACCGCCGAGCTGCCCGGCAAGGCCACCGTGGGCGTCGACAGGGCGACGGCCGTCGCAGGCCGCGTGCTCAGCTTCGCCGGTCAGGGCTTCGAGCCGGGGGAGCAGGTGGTCGCGACCCTCGACGACGGGCTGCTCGCCGTCGGCCCCCTCGGCGCGGGCAACCACGGCGAGGTGGCGGGCCTGCTCGAGCTGCCGTCCGACCTGCGGCTCGGCACCCACGTGCTCCGGCTGACCGGCGCGTCGTCCGGGCGGGAGCCGGAGGTCGAGGTGATCGTCACGCGCGACCCCGCCGACGCCGAGGCCGCCGACGCCCTGGTCGCGGCCGCGAGCGCGGACGGCGGTGCGGCCGGCGCCGGGCCGCTCGGCCTGGCCTACAGCCCCGCGGAGCTCGCGGTGGGCGCCGCCGCCCTGCTGCTCCTGCTGCTCGTCGTGACGTCCGCGGTCACCGCCGCCCGCCGGCGCCGTGCGGCCCGCGCCGCGGCGGCCCCGGGTGCCGACGACACGCCGACCGACCCGGCCACGGAGGTGGAGCCGTGAGCGCGCGCCGCGCCCGCGCGGCCCTCGCCGCCGCGGCGGTGCTCGCGCTCCTCGCCCTCCCCGCCGCCCCGGCGCTCGCGGCGGACGACCCGGACGACGTCATCCCGCTCACCGTCACCGTGCCCCCGCGGGACGGCGCGGGGGACGGCGACGGCGGCGCCGCGACCCTGACCGACGCCGAGCTGCGGTGGGCCGTGAACACCGAGGCGGGCTCCGGCAACTACGTGGGCTGCAACTTCCTCATGGCCGGCACGCCGGGCACGGACGGGGACACCGGCGGCAGCCGGGTCTGGGACGACGGCGACGCCGGGCTCTACCACGGGCGGGCCGGGAACGTGCGCGTGCTGCGCACGGTCGGCACGGGCGCCGCCGCGACCCAGCGGCAGGCCACGTTCGGCACCCGGTGCACCGGCCCGACCGGCGAGAAGGTCACGCTCTCCACGACGTCCGGCGCCGAGGTGGTGATGGCCGGCGGTCGCGGCACGCGGGATGCCGACGGGTCCGTGGAGATCCGCTGGACCGGCTCGTTCACGGTCGTGTTCTACGGCGGCATGACGTACTGGTGGGCCGGCGACCCCGTGCTGCGGCTCGACGCGGACGGCGACGGCACGCTCACCGCGACCGCCGGCGGGTACGCCGCGGACCGCGAGGACGTCACCCGGTGGGGGAGGCTGCCCGCGACGCGGGTGACGCTCGCGACCTTCGACGGCGAGAAGCTCACGGGCAGCAAGGGCGGCTTCCTCCAGCCCGCCTACTGCGGCGTGCGGGTCGACGCCGGCGACAGCGCCCCGCAGGTGCGCCAGGACCCGGCCGGGTCGTGCTGGGGGTCGTTCCCGCAGAACCTCGTCGACTTCCAGCAGCGCACCGGGCAGGCCTCCTACTGGTACTCCTCCGGGCACCGGGACGCCGCGAAGCCGCCCGCCGTCGTCGGCGTGAGCTTCGACGCCGCGCAGAGCATCGGCAGCACGCCGCCGGTGAGCGGCGTCGGCACGGGCGGCGGTGCGAACACGCCCGGCGGCGCCGACCAGCCG
>NZ_JBHVSQ010000020.1:0-69720 GCF_042885055.1 Isoptericola sp. NPDC058082
GGGGGGGGGGGGGCTTGGGGCCGCGGGGGGGGGGCGGTTTCCGCGGGGCCTCCGGCTCCTCGCGTTCCGACCGGGATCGCGCCCGCACGCCCTCGATGTGCCGGCGCATGAGCTCCTGGGCCCGCTCGGGCACCCCCGACCGCATGGCGTCGAGGATCGCGCGGTGCTCCTCGACCGCCACCGCCTTGTCGGTGACGCCCTTGCCCGAGAACTGCCGGAACCGCTGCGCCAGGCCGCCGAGGGCGGCGAAGGCGGCCTGCAGGTAGGAGTTGTCCGCGGCCTGTGCGACCAGCGCGTGGAAGCGCTCGTCGGCCTCCCAGTAGTCGCGGAACTCCTGGTAGGTGGGGCCGTTGGACGAGTTCTCGAGCTCGTCGACGGCCTCCTCGAGCCCGGTCAGGAACGCCTCGTCCCCGCGCTCGCACGCGAAGTACGCGTTCGCCGGCTCGACGGCGAGCCGGGCGTCCATGAGGTCCATCAGCTCCTTGGTGGTCGGCGCCGGCGTGACGAAGTAGCCGCGCAGGGCCACCCGTCGCACCATGCCGGTCGCCTCGAGCCGGGCGAGCGCCTCGCGCACGGGCGTGGGCGAGACGTCGAGCTCGCGGGCGATGCCGTCGATGTTGAGGCTGCTGCCCGCCGTCAGGGTGCCGTCCATGAGCCACGAGAGCAGCTCGTCGAACACGTGGTCGGCGAGCGCCCGCCGCGGGACGGCGCGCGCGGTCGAGTTGCTGGTCCTGGGCACGAGCCGATTCTATCGGTGCGGGCCTCGCCGGACCTGCGGCGCCGCGGGTCGGACGAGCGTCTCGGTCGGGCTCGCGGGCACGGTCGGAAGACGTTTTCCGGGCGCCGATAGGCTGTGCACCGGCGAGCACGTCCGGAGTGCCCGCGCGTCGGGCGGGTACCGACCGCCCCGGAGATGGAGGTGTGCTCGTGGCCCGAGCAAGGCTGCAGGACGTCGCCGACCGTGCAGGGGTCTCCCTCGCCACGGCGTCGCGGGTGCTCAACGGGTCGGCGCGGCAGCCGGGGGCCGAGCTGGTCGCGCGGGTCAAGGCCGCGGCAGCGGACCTGGGCTACGTCGTGAACGCGCAGGCGCAGGCCCTGGCGCGCGCCCGGTCGGGGCTGCTCGGGCTCGTCGTGCAGGACATCTCCGACCCGTACTTCTCGTCGATCGCCGCCGGCGCGCAGGCCGCGGCCCGGGCCAGCGGGCGACTCGTGCTGCTCGCGTCGACCGGCCGGGACCCCGTGGCCGAGCGCGAGGCCGTGGCCGCGTTCGCCGCCCAGCGCGTGGACGCCGTCGTCGTCGCCGGCACCCGGTGGACTCCTGACGACGACGCCGCCCTCGCCGCCGAGCTCGACGCGTTCGTCGCCGCGGGGGGCCGGTCCGTCATCGTCGGCCAGCCGGTGGGCGACGGCTCCGTGGTGCGGCCGCCGAACGCGACCGGCGCCCGCGCCCTCGCCGAGGCGCTGCTGGCGCAGGGGCAGCGGCGGTTCGTCGTGCTCGGCGGCCCGGCCCGCGTCGTGACGTCCCGGGAGCGGACCGACTCGTTCACCGCCGCCGTGCGCGCCGCGGGAGGCGAGGTCACGGAGGTGCTGGTCACCGAGTTCTCCCGCGACGGCGGCTACGCGGCCGGCGACGACGTCGCCGAGCTGGTGCGCGAGCGTGCGGCCGAGGAGCCGCTGACGGTCTTCGCCGTCACCGACGTCATGGCGATCGGACTCATCGCCCGCCTGCGCGAGCTGGGGGTCGAGGTGCCGCGCGACGTGCGCGTCGCCGGGTTCGACGACGTCCCCACGCTGCGCGACCACGCGCCCGCCCTGTCCACCGTGCGCATCCCGCTCGAGGAGATGGGCAGCCTCGCCGTGCAGGCCGCCGTCGGCGACGCCGTGCCCGGTGCCGTCACCGAGGTCGGCTACGAGGTGCAGCTGCGCGACTCGACCCGCTGACGGGCCGGCTCAGGCGCGCGCGAGCGTCAGCCCCAGCCCGCGGTGCGCGCGCTCGATCGTGGCCCCGTAGGCGGACAGCATCCGCACGTGGCTGAACCGTGGCCGCGCCGCGACGAGCGCCCCGGTGAGGGCGTCCCGGCGCGCGGCGGCCTCGCGCCACGCCGCGGCGATCTCCGCCGGGTCGAAGCCCGTGACGAGCCCGATGCCGTCCACCAGCCGTGCGCTGTCGCCCACGGGCGTCGTCACCGGCACCGCGCCGCACATGGCGCCCTCGATGAGGCACAGCGGCGCGGCCTCGCCGAACGCCGACGTCAGCGCGACGACGTCCGAGGCCGCGAGCACCTGCTCCATGTCGTGGCGCACGCCGAGCAGGTGGACGCGACCCAGGAGGTCGGGCCGGTCGGCGAAGGCGTCGCGCAGGTCGGCCGCGAGGTCCGGGTTGGCGGGGCTCATGCCCGAGCCGCACATCACGACGTGCGCGTCGGCGTCGCTCGCCAGCAGCTCGCGGGCCGCGGCGAGGAACAGCCGGGGGTTCTTCATCGCGTCGTAGCGGGCGGCGTACGTGACGACCGTCCCGTCGGCCGGGAGCCGGTGCGCCCCGCGGACCGCGAGGCGTCGTGCGGGGCGGGCAGGGCGGAAGCGCGTGAGGTCGACGCCGTTGGGGATCACGCGGAGCAGGTGCGCGGGCACTCCGGCGGCCTCGTAGGCGTCCCGGGTGGACTCGGCGCAGCAGACCACGGCGGCGAGCCGGCCGTCGTCGGCGGCGCGCAGCAGGTGCCCCAGCCCCGACCCCTGGTGCTCCGGGTCGGACCGGTGCAGGCAGGCGACGACCGGCCGGTCGGGAAGCAGGTCGGGCCGGGCGAGGAGGCGCAGCGGCTGCTCCTTGAGCGACAGCACCACGTCGGCATCGCGCAGCGCGCGGGCCAGGACCTCGGCCTCGGCGTCCGTGAGGACCTCCGGGTCGTGCGGTACCTCCGACGACCGGCCCAGCGACGTCACGCGGACGCCCGCGGCCGTCAGCTGCCGGTACCGGCGGTCGTCGACCATCCGCTGCAGGGCGGCGTCGCGCCGCACCTCGTCGTGGACGCTCAGCGCCGTGTGCCGCTGGCGGCCCTGCGCGTGCAGGCCCGCGACGACCGACGAGTGCAGCACCCGTGCACCGCCGCTGAAGAAGCCCTCGTAGAGGGAGAGCACGCGGACCGCTCCGTGCTCGACGTACCTCTCGATCGTGCGCTCGACGTGCTGCTGGGCCATGGGGACCACCTCCTGCCCCCAGCGTGAGTGGTGATGGTGTGAGGCTGATGACCGGCGTGTGACATTCTCATGACACGTCGTGGGCCGCCCATGGACAGCACTTGGCGTCCTGCGGTACGGACCGGGGCGTCGAGGTCCGGGGCGCGTGCCATCGTGGGCTCATGGTCACGGATCCGCGGCTGCCGACGTCGGTCGCCCTGCTGCGTGGCATCAACGTCGGCGGACGGCACGCCGTCCCGATGGCGGAGCTCGCCGCGTGCCTGCGCGACGCCGGGCACGGCGCGGTGCGGACGTTCCTGCAGAGCGGCAACGTGCTGCTGGCGGCGCGGCCGGCGAGCGGCGCGGGGCTGGAGGGCGCGCTGGAGGAAGCCCTCGCGGAGCGGTTCGGGTTCGCGGTCCCGACGCTGGTCCGGTCGCGCGCGGAGCTGGCCGCCACCGTCGCGGCGGCGCCGCCCGACCACGGCTCGGACGCATTGCGCAGCGACGTCCTCTTCCTCAAGGCGCCCCTCACGGCGGGGGAGGTGCTCGACCAGCTGCCCGAGCTGCGCGAGGGCGTCGACGCCGTCGCGGCCGGACCGGGCGTCGTCTACTTCTCGCGGGTCGCGGCCGAGGCGCGGCGCACGCGGATCACCCGGCTCATGGCGATGCCGGTCTTCGGACGGATGACCGTGCGGACCTGGCGGACCACCACCCGCCTGCTCGCCCTGCTCGACGAGCCGCTGCCCGCCTAGCGCCGGCGGATCAGTCGATGCAGAACTCGTTGCCCTCGACGTCCTGCATGGTGATGCAGGACTCCTCCTCGCCGTCGGCGTACTGCGTGTACAGGTAGACGGCGCCCAGCGGCTCGAGCCGTTCCTGCTCGGCGCGCAGCGCGGCCAGCCGCTCGTCCCCCACCAGCCCGGTGCCGACGCGGACGTCGAGGTGCACGCGGTTCTTCACGACCTTGCCCTCGGGGACGCGCTGGAAGTACAGCCGCGGGCCCTCGCCCGTGGGGTCCTGCGCGACGCAGTCCACGCCCTCGGGCACGACGTACCCCAGCACCTCGCACCAGAACCGGGCGACCCGCTCCGGGTCCGCGCAGTCGAAGGTCACCTGGAACTTCCGCACCGTCGCCATGCGCCCACCGTAGGCGCCGCGCCGGCGTGCCCGAAGCGAATTCGAGGCGGTCAGGGTGCGAGCAGCGCGCGGATGTCCCGCTCGGCCTGCGCGGGCGTGACGAGGCGGCAGCCGAGGTCCGTCCACCGGCGCACCAGCGCGGGTTCGGCGCGCAGCAGCCCCCAGCCACGGCGGACCAGCGTGGGCAACGGCTTGCGCGACTCGGCGACGTCGCGCAGGAACCGGAACCAGAAGTTCACGACGCGCGGCTGGCTGAGGCAGATCGCGTCCGCGAGGATCCCGTCCGCCCGGCATGCCGCCACGAGCTCCGCGGCGAAGATCCCCTCGGCGACGACGACGGGCGCGTCGCCCGCCTCGAGCACCGCGCCTCCGGTGCGCCGCGACGTGGGGATGTCGTACACGGGCACCTCCACGCGGCCGGTGCGGACCACCGCGCGCAGCGCGTCGAGGGCGGCGGCGGAGTCCCAGCTGCGGGGGTCGTCCCAGTCGACGATGCCGTACCGCATCGGCATCCCGGGGAAGTCGATGTCGTGGTAGAAGTCGTCGAGGTTCATCACCGGCAGGCCCAGGCGCCGCGTGAGCGCCGTCTTGCCCGACCCCGACGGGCCCGTGAGGAGCACGATCCTGCGCGCCGGGCGCCGGGCGCCCGGCGGCACCTCGAAGAGTGCGTCCGACACCTGTTCCCGGCCGCCGTCGGGCGCGCTTCCGCTGTCACTCACGGGGACCCATTGTGGGGCCCGCCGCGCCCGGGCGTGAACTTTTCCGGGGACGAGGGGAGATACCAGGGGACAGTGACGGTGCACGGCGGCGAGGAGGCAGGGATGGCCCAGCGGTGCGACACGAGACCTGGCGCGACATGACGGCGGTCGCCAGCAGCGAGCCGGTCGCCGGCGACGCCGCGATCATCTCGGCGTCGATCGACGAGCCCGAGCACTTCGCGGCGCTCTACGGGCGGTACGCGAACCAGCTCTACCGCTACGCCTACCGGCGGGTGGGGCCCGAGCACGCCGAGGACGTCGTGGCGGACACGTTCGTCGCGGCGTTCCGGCGTCGCGACTCCTACGACACGGCCCGGACCGACGCCCGGCCGTGGCTCTTCGGGATCGCCACGAAGGAGATCGCCCGCTGGCACCGGGCGGAGGCCGCACGGTACCGGGCGTTCGCGAGGTCGGGGGCGGCGCCGGCCGACGACGGCATGGCGGACGCCGTCGCCGACGCCGTCAGCGCGCGGGCCGCCGGCCCGGCGCTGACCGAGGCGCTGGCGTCCCTGGCCCCCGGCGACCGGGACGTGCTCCTGCTCGCCGCCTGGGGCGAGCTCACCTACGAGCAGATCGCCGGCACGCTCGAGATCAAGGTCGGCACGGTGCGATCGCGCCTGCACCGGGCACGCCGGATCCTGCGCGCGCGGCTGCGGTCGCAGGGATGGACGGAGCAGGGACGGACGGAGGAGAGCTGATGGACGAGATGACGATGCTCCGGCAGGCGGGGACCTTGCTCGACCCGCCGACGGAGGGGCCCCCGGTCGCGCTGCGCCGCCGGGTCCTGGAGGAGCTGGAGGCCGCGACCCCGGCCCACCCGGTGCCGACGCTCCAGCTGGTCGGCTCCGGCGGTGACGCCCACCCGTCCGAGGGGCGTGGGACGGGTCGGGGACGCCGGCCGGGCCGCGACCGGTCGGACCGGCACCGGTTCGGCAGCAAGGTGGCGATCGCGGCGGGGATCGCCGCCGTCACGGCGGGGGCGCTCGCGATCGTGCCGACGCTCGGCGACGAGCCGGCGGCGAGCGCCGAGGCGGTGGAGATCCTCGAGGCAGCGGCCGCGAAGGCCGCCCAGGAGACGCCCTGGGACCCGGGCCCGGACCAGTTCGTCTACTCCCGCGGCGTCCAGCGGGCCAGCAGCGAGGGAGCGGGGCCCGACGGCGAGTACGTCACCGCCATGGTGACCCAGACCTTGGAGTCGTGGAAGTCCGTCGACGCCCGGCACCCGGGCCTCGTCCGCGGCGTGACGGAGCCGGATCAGGACCCGTGGGACCCCGAGGGAGGTCCGTGGGAGTCGGCGCTGGAGCCCTGCGACGGGACCTGGAAGGCCTGCGGCGACATCCCCGCGTTCCCTCCGGGCATGCCGACCGACGGCGACGCGGGGGCCATGCTCGCGTTCCTGCGGGACACCGTCGAGCCGTACGAGGAGACGGAGGGCCTCCCTGCGGACCGTCCTGACCAGGCGGTGTTCGACGAGATCGTCCGGCTGCTCGAGAACGGCGGGATGCCGCCCGAGATCGAGGCGGGCCTGCTCGGCGCCGTCGCGAAGATCCCCGGGGTCACCGGTGCGGGCGAGCTCACGGACGTCGCCGGCCGCACCGGCGTGGGGGTGGGTCTGACCAGCGCCAGGGGCGCGCGGACGGACCTCATCATCGACCCGCGGACGAACGAGGTCCTCGGGACGCGCTCCGACCACCCCGGCGCCGCCGAGCCTTCCGGGTGGGCGCTCCTCGGGTCAGGGGTTGTCGATGTCGTGGGCGACACGCCCTGACGACATCCCGGACGCGACCAGGAGCACGTGGAGGGTGCGCGGGCCGTGCACGCCCTCCACGCGGTCCAGCTCGATGTCCGACGTCGCGCTGGGGCCGGAGATCCAGGTCAGGGGGCGGTCCGGGTGCTCGCCGAGCAGCCGGACGGCCTCCGGCACCGTCTGCACGGCCTGGTCGGCGCGCACGACGCACAGGTGCACGTCGGGCACCAGCGAGATCGCGCGCCGGCCCTGGTCGGGCTCGCCGTCGAGCACGATGGTGCCCGTCTCGGAGATCGCGACCCGCGCGGCGGTGACGACGGCGGCCACGGCGTCGAGCTCCGTCGCGGCGAGCGGGTGCTCGCGCGAGTCGCGCACGACGTCGACGCCCTCGGGCAGCGCGGCCAGCCACGCGTCGTCGAGCCCGGCGGGGACCACCACCCGCACCCCGCGCGAGCCGTCAGGGCCAGGTCCGTCAGAACCTGCGTGTGGTCCTGACAGCTCGGCGACGAGGGAGGCGACGGTGGCGGGGAGGGCGTCGGCGGCGACCTCGTGCACGTGGGCCTTGTAGTCCACCAGCCGGTCGACGAGCTGCTCCAGCACCTCGGGCGAACCGACGGCGTGCTCGCCGGCCGCGCGGTAGTCGCGCGGCACGGGCTCCGGGTGCGGCGCGGTGCCGACCTTGCCCGACGGCGTCGTGCCGGAGCCGGTCTGCCCCAGCGCCGCGCGCACCCGTGCCAGGACCTCGGTGCGTGCCGTGCTCATTCGTCCTCCTCGGTCGTGACGGACGTGGTCCCGGCGGGTCGGTCGTCCTCACGGTTCTTCCACCACTGCCGGAACGTCTGCCGGGGCGGGGCGGGCAGGTCGCGCGACCTCGTCCAGGCCGACGCGGGCGGCGGCGCGACCGAGACGGCGTGGTCCCGCCCGCCGAGCCCGCTGCCCAGCGTGGCGGCGCGACCGGCGAGGGCGAACCGGTCGCCGTCCGCCATGACCCACGAGGCGGCCTTCATGGCCGTCTTCCACGGGTCGACGGCGCGCGACGACCGGTCGGCGTCCACCTCGCGGGCGCGCAGGTCCACGAGGATCGACGGGATGTCGATCTTCACGGGGCAGACCTCGTAGCAGGCGCCGCACAGCGTGGAGGCGTACGGCAGGGACGCGTTGGGGTCGTGGTGCCCGGACACGCCGCCCGTCGCCGCCGTGAGCTGCGGGGTGAGGATGGCGCCGATCGGCCCGGGGTACACGGAGCCGTAGGCGTGGCCGCCCACCCGCTCGTACACCGGGCACACGTTGAGGCACGCGGAGCAGCGGATGCAGTGCAGCGCCGACCGCCCGACCTCGTCGGCGAGCACGTCGGTGCGGCCGTTGTCGAGCAGCACCAGGTGGAACTCCTGCGGCCCGTCGCCCGGCGTCACGCCCGTCCACAGGGACGTGTACGGGTTCATCCGCTCGCCGGTGGAGGAGCGGGGGAGCAGCTGCAGGAACACCTCGAGGTCGTCGAACGTGGGCACGAGCTTCTCGATGCCCATCACCGTCACGAGCGTCTCGGGCAGCGTGAGGCACATGCGCCCGTTGCCCTCGGACTCGACGACGGCGAGCGTGCCCGTGTCCGCGACGGCGAAGTTGGCGCCGCTCACCGCGACCTTGGCCGACAGGAACTTGCGGCGCAGGTGCGCGCGGGCGGCCATGGCCAGCTCGCGCGGCACGTCGGACAGGTCGGGCGGGGCATCGCCCATGCGGGCGAGGAAGATGTCGCGGATCTCCGACCGGTTGCGGTGGATCGCGGGGACCAGGATGTGCGACGGCATGTCGTCGGCGAGCTGCACGATGAGCTCGGCGAGGTCGGTCTCGATCGCGGCGATGCCCTCGTCGGCCAGCGCCTCGTTGAGCCCGATCTCCTGGGTGGCCATCGACTTGACCTTGACCACCTCGTCGGCGCCCTTGGCCTTCGCGATGTCGGCGACGATCCGGTTCGCCTCCGCCGCGTCGCGCGCCCAGTGCACCACGCCGCCGCGCGCCGTGACGTTCTCCTCGAGCTGTTGCAGCAGGTCCGGCAGGTGCGCCATCACCTGCTGCTTGACGGCGGACCCGGCGTCGCGCAGCGCCTCCCAGTCGGGCACCTCGCCGACGACGGCGGCCCGCTTGGTGCGGATGACCTGCGTGGCGTGGCCGAGGTTGCGGCGCAGCTGGTCGTTCTTGAGGGTCTGCTTCGCGGCGGCGGGGAAGTCGTCGCCCCAGCGCAGGGGCTCCTGCGGGTGAGGGACCGGGCCGAACGGCTCGCCCGCGGGGTCCGCGGCGCGGCGGCGGGTGGGCAGGCCGAGGAAGGTCTGGCTCATCGGGCGGCCTCCGTCCGTGCCGGGCGCTCGCGCTCGGGGCGGGTGAACGTCGTCTCGGGCAGGGGCGTGGGCTCCTCCCGGGTGGAGGCGAGCACCTCCGCCAGGTGCAGGGCGTGGATCCCGGTGCCCTGGCGGGACAGCCCGCCGCCGATGTGCATCAGGCACGACATGTCGCCCGCGGTCAGCACCTCGGCGCCGGTGCCGCGCACGTTCGCCGTCTTGTCCTCGAGCATCGCCGCCGACGTGTCCGCGTTCTTCAGCGCGAACGTGCCGCCGAAGCCGCAGCACGAGTCCGCGGCGGGCAGCTCGACCAGGTCGATGGCGTCGACGGCGCGCAGCAGCCGCAGCGGCTTGTCGCCGACGTGCAGCATGCGCAGGGAGTGGCAGGTGGGGTGGTAGGTGACGCGGTGCGGGAACCAGGCGCCGACGTCGGTGAGGCCGAGCACGTCGACGAGCAGCTCGGACAGCTCGTACGTCCTGGCGGACACGGCCTCCGCCGTGGCGGCGAGGTCCTCGAGGCCCGCGCGGCGGCAGACCATCGCCTGCTGGTGGCGCACCGACCCCGTGCACGACCCCGACGGCATGACGACGGCGTCCCACTCGCCGTCCGCCACGGGCGCGAACGTCTCCACGTGGTTGCGGATGACGGGCACCGCCTCGCGGAAGTAGCCCGTGTTGACGTGCATCTGCCCGCAGCACGCCTGGTCGGCGGGGAAGACGACCTCGTGGCCGAGGCGTTCCAGCAGCCGGACCGTCGCGCGCGGCGCCCCGGGGAACAGGGTGTCGGCGAGACAGGTGGCGGCGAGGGCGATGCGCATACGACTCCTCTGTGCTTCGTGCGGTCGTGCTCTTGCGGTGCCGGCACCGGGCCGCTGCGGTGCGGCTGTGGTCAGCCACCGGTCGGCTCGGTCCAGCATGACCCGGGCGGGTCGGGGGCGCCACGGCGGCGGCGCCGAGCGGCCACTGTAGCGGATGTGGTCTGACCACTGTGCCGCAGGGTCGTTACGCTGAGCCCGTGCGCACCCACGAACGAGTCCTCGCCCACCTCGAGGAGGGCATCGCCGCCGGCCGCTGGGGCCTCGGCGAGCGGCTGCCCGGCGAGCGGGCGCTCGCGGAGGACCTCGGCGTGTCCCGGCCCTCCGTCCGCGAGGCGATCCGGGTGCTCGACGCGCTCGGCATCGTCCGCCCGGGCGTCGGCTCCGGCCCGACCGCGGGCGCCGTCGTCATCGATCGTCCCGCCGCCGGCCTGGGCGCCGCGGTGCGCCTGCACGTGGCCACCGGCACGCTGCCGGTGCGGGACGTCGTCGCGACCCGGGTGCTGCTCGAGTCGTGGGCCGTGGCCCAGGCGGCCGAGCGGGTGGTCGACCACGCCCCCGGCACCGCCGCGCACCTCGAGGAGGCGCGCCGGCTCCTGGGGCGGATGGAGGACGACGACGTCCCGGCGGCGGAGTTCCTCGAGCTCGACCAGGCGTTCCACCTGGAGTTCGTGCGGATGGCGGGCAACGTGCTCGTCGAGGCCGTGATGACCGGGCTGCGGGGCGCCATCGGCGGGTACGTCGCCGTCGGGATCGAGCGGCTGCCGTCGTGGCCGCGCACCGCCACCCGGCTGCGCGTCGAGCACCGTGCCGTGCTCGACGCCGTCGCCGCCGGGGACGCCGCGGCCGCCTCCGCCGCGGTCAAGGCGCACATCGAGGGCTTCTCCCGGGAGGCCGGCGTCTGACGCCCGTCCGGCGGGCTGCACGGGGCCTGTGGACGGCCGGCGCGGAGGTGTCCGCGGGGGCGGCTAGCGTCCTGCCGGTGGTCGCGGTTCGGCGGCCGGACGCGACGGGCCCGACGGGCGGGGGTGAGGCATGGAGCGGGAGGACGCCGCCCGGCTCGCGCGCGGCCTGATGGCCGAGCACGGGCTGTCGGGGTGGACGTTCCGGTTCGACCGGGCGCGACGGCGTGCGGGCCTGTGCCGGTACGACCGCCGCGAGATCAGCCTGTCGGGGCCGCTGACCGCGCTGTACGACGAGGCGGACGTGCGCGAGGTGGTGCTGCACGAGATCGCCCACGCGCTGGCCGGCGCGCGGCACGGGCACGACGCCGTCTGGCGCGCGACGGCGCGGGCCATCGGTTCCACGGGCCGCCGGGTGGTGCGCGAGGGGAGCCCGGAGGTGGAGGGCGACTGGGTCGGGGAGTGCCCGGCGGGGCACCGAGTGACGCGCTTCCGCCGCCCCCAGCGCCCGCAGGCGTGCGCACGTTGCTCGCCGGACTTCGACCGGCGCTTCCTCCTGTCGTGGACGTACCGCGGACGACCGGTCCCCGAGCTCGGTGCGGCGGACGGTGGGGGGCCGGCGGACCCGATCACGGCCGGGCCGCGGGTGGACCCGGCCGCCGTCCGGCCGGGGGAGCGGCTGCGGGTGGTCGCCCCGGGGCGGTACGACGGCGTCGTCGGCACGCTCGTGAAGCGGGGGCGCACACGGTTCCACCTGCGGGTCGGCAGGTCGGTGCTCACGGTGCCGTTCGGCCTCGTCGAGCGCCCGTGACAGGCGCCGGGACGGCGGGACACGCCGAGGACCGGCCACGGAGCCGCCCGCCCCGCGAGCACGGGTGAGAGCAGGGCGGGTGCGGTGGGATGATCGCTCCCATGAGTGAGTCCACCGCACCCGCCCTGACGCTGCCGGCGGGTGCCGCCGGGTCCAGGATCGTCGGCATCGGGCACCATCAGCCCGAGAAGGTCATGACCAACGACGACATCGCGAAGCTCGTCGAGACCAACGACGAGTGGATCCGCTCCCGGACCGGCATCGTCACGCGCCACGTCGCTGCGGACCACGTCACCGTCGCGGACATGGCGACGGAGGCCGCCCGGCACGCGCTCGGCGACGCCGGGGTCGCGGCCGCCGACGTCGACCTCGTGGTCGTCGCGACCACCACGGCGTTCGACCGGTCGCCCAACACGGCGGGCCGCGTCGCCTACGCCCTGCGCACCGGTGTCCAGCCCGGGGCGAGCACCCCCGAGGGCGAGGAGGTGCCCGACCTGCGCAACGTCGTCGGGCCCGCCGTCATCGACCTCAACACGGCGTGCTCCGGCTTCGCGTACGCCGTGGGCGTCGCCGACCAGGCGATCCGCGCCGGGTCCGCGCGCACCGCCGTCGTGGTCGGCTCGGAGAAGCTCACCGCCGTGACCGACTGGTCCGACCGCAGCAGCTGCATCCTCACCGCCGACGGCGCGGGCGCGGTCGTGCTCCAGGCCGCCGACACCCCGGCCGTCGGGCCCGTCGTGTGGGGCTCCGAGCCCGAGCTGACCCCGGCCGTCGTGATCGAGGCGCCGCAGGAGAAGTTCGCGCAGGACGGCCGCGCCGTCTTCAAGTGGGCCATCACCCGCGCCGCGGACCGCGCCCGGCGCGTGGTCGCGGCGTCCGGGCTCTCGCTCGACGACATCGGCGTGCTGGTGGCCCACCAGGCCAACCTGCGGATCATCGAGCCGCTCGCCAAGGGCCTCGGCCTCGAGGACCGCATCGTCGTCACCGACATCACCGAGTCCGGCAACACCTCGGCCGCGTCGATCCCGATGGGGCTGTCCAAGTGGTGGCACTCCGGCAAGATCCCGGCGGGCACGCCGGCGCTGCTCTTCGGCTTCGGCGGCGGCTTCACCTGGGCCGGCCAGGTCGTCATCACCCCGTCGAGGTAGTTCCAGCCGTGCCGAGGTAGCTCGAGATTCGAGCTACCTCGGCAGGGGTGGGGTTGACCGCGCGGCTCGGGTAGGCTGTCGGAAACCGCTTACCCGACGTCGCCGTCGCGGCGACACCCAAGGAGATCGACGATGCCCTCCGTCCCCGCCTCCCGGACCGGCAGCCACCCCGACGCCGAGCGCCGCCGCTACGCCGTCGCGGGCGCCGGCCACCGCGCCGGCATGTACGTGAACGCGCTGATCGGGGACCACGCCGCCGACGGCGAGATCGTCGCGTGGGTGGAGCCCAACCCCGTGCGCGCGGGCGTGCACGAGGCGAAGGTGGCCGCTGCCGTGGGCGGGGAGCGCCCCGTCTACCACCCCGACCACCTGGAGAAGGCCCTCGACGAGCAGCGGGTCGACCGCCTCATCGTGACGTCGGTCGACAACACCCACGCGGACCTCGTCTCCCGCGCGCTGCGCGCGGGCGTCGACGTCGTCGTCGAGAAGCCGATCGCGGCCACGGAGGACGAGGCGCGGCAGATCGCGGACGCCGTCGCCGAGACGGGCCGCGACCTCACGATGACGTTCAACTACCGGTACTCGCCGCGGAACTCGGCGCTGCGCGAGGTCATCGCGTCCGGCGAGATCGGGCAGGTGCTGAGCGTCCACTTCGACTGGGCCCTCGACACCGTGCACGGCGCGGACTACTTCCGCCGCTGGCACCGGGAGAAGGTCAACAACGGCGGCCTGCTGGTGCACAAGTCCAGCCACCACTTCGACCTCGTCAACTGGTGGATCGACGCCGTCCCGCAGCGGGTCTTCGCCAGCGGCGGCCGCCGGTTCTACGGCGACGACGCCGCGCACGAGGTCGGCTACGAGCCGACGGCGGGGGAGCGGGCGCTGAACGAGCAGGGCGTGGACCCGTGGCGCATCGACGTCGACGCGGACCCGTACCTCTCCGAGCTGTACGGCCCCGAGGCGCAGGCCGTGGACGGCTACCGCCGCGACCGCAGCGTCTTCGACGCCGGCATCACCACCGAGGACACCCTCGGGCTCGTCGTCGAGTACGCCGGCGGGCCGGTGCTCACCTACTCGCTCACGGCCAGCGCGCCGTGGGAGGGGTACCGGGTCGTCGTCAACGGCTCGCGCGGCCGCGCCGAGCTCGAGGTGGTCGAGCGCGGGTCCGTCGTCTTCGGCGCCGACGGCAAGGCGACCGTCGACCCGAGCTTCACCGCGACGTTCGGCGAGGACACGGTGCGCCCGGAGGGCGAGCGGCTCGTCGTGCAGAAGCACTGGGAGCGCGCGGAGGAGCGGCCGATCGTCGCCGTCGGGCACGGTGGCCACGGCGGCGGCGACGCCCTGCTCCTCGCCGACGTCTTCCGCGGCCGCACCGAGGCCGACCCGCTCGGCCGCGCTGCCGGCTTCCGCGACGGCCTGCGCGCGTCCGGCATCGGCTACGCCGGCAACCGTTCGCTGGCCACCGGCGACCCGGTGCGCCTCGACGACCTGGGTCTCGGCATCGACCTCTGACCCTGCGCCGTAGGAGTACGCCTCTGCCGAGGTAGTTCCTGCCCCGGGCCAGGAACTACCTCGGCGCGAGGTGAGCTACCTCGGCAGGGGTGGCACTACCTCGGCGACGTGGAGCGCAGCACGCTCGCACCCGCGCCGGCGTCCACGACGGCGGGCACGGCCCGGGTGGGCAGCAGCCGGTAGCGGTAGTGGTCGGACGGCGTCCACCGCGCCTCGTCGGCGAGCGGCGCGTCGGCCGCGGCGTTGAACGCGCCGACGACGTCGACGGGCCGTCCGTTCACCAGCGTGCCGGTCTCGCGCAGCATCGTGCCGCCGTAGGCACCCACGGCCCGCGCCGGGTCGACGCCCCGGGCGAGGCGCAGCGCGTTGTTCTCCACGACCAGGCTCGACTCCTTGCCGGCGCCCCAGAAGTACTGGAACGACGACGCCGTCGACTGCGCGTAGGAGTTGTCGTAGACGTGCACGTCGCCGAAGCGCACGCGCGGTGCGCGCTGGCCGATGTCCTGGAAGTGGTTGTGGTGGATCGTCACGCGGTGCTGGCCGCGGTCCTGCAGCCGTGAGTCGGACGAGCCGATGATCATCGTCTTGTCGTGGGACTCGAAGCGGTTCCACGACACGGTCACCAGGTCGCCGCCGTGCGTGACGTCGAGCAGGCCGTCGTGGATCTCGAACGGCCGGCCGAACACCTGCGGCAGCGACGACGCCGGGTGGTCCCCGTCGTCGAAGGTGTTGTGGTCCACCCACACGCCGGTGGAGGTCCAGACGGACAGGTTGTCGTAGGCGGAGTTCCAGTTCCCGAGGTCGCCGTCGGTGGGGTCCCACTGCGGGAAGCAGTCGCGGCCGTCCGAGAGGGTCAGGTTGCGCACGATGACGTTGTGCGAGTCGCGGATCCGCAGGTTCGCCCCGACGATCCGCGCGTCGTCGCCCACGCCGACGATCGTGACGTTCGAGCCGACGTGCACCTGCGTCTGCGCGGCCTGGACCTTGGCGGCCGCGACGCGCGCGTCCTCCAGCGGGCCCGCGGGCTCCTCGGCGCCCCAGACGGCGGGGTCGTAGGCCGCGACGTAGTCGTCCATGGAGAACGCGTCCCCGGTGCCTGCCACGGGCACCCGGTCGGCGAGGTCCTGGCAGTCCAGGGCCGCGCCGTCGGCGCCCGCGAACGCGTCGATCGTGCCGCGCACGTAGACGATCCGTGGCACCTCGAGCCCGCGTCCGTCGTCGAGGTCGGCGCCGGCACGGCCGCCCAGGGCGTCGCGGAGCTCGGCCCACGTGTCGACGACGTACACCTCGGACGCCGCGGCCGCGGCGCCCCCGGTGACCGGCGCGGAGTCGCGTGCGACGCCCTCGGGCGCGGTCGTCGTGGCGACCGACGCCCACCCGTCCGCGCCCGGGGTCACGACCTGGCGGCCGAGGTCGGTGCGCGCGGGATGGCCGGGGCCGGGGTGCCCGCCGTGGGCCGAGGCGGCGCCGGCGCCGGCCGTGACGAGCAGCGCGGTGGCGGCGAGGGCGGCGGCCGCGCGGGGACGGCGTCGGCCCGGGAGGGCAGGGGAGGGCTGGGACGGTGGGGGCATGGTGCGAAACTCCTTCGTTCCGGCGGTACCCGTCCGACGACGGTGTCGGCCGGGGAGGTGCGGCGCGTCAGCCGGCCCAGGGCGCCCCGAGCTCGGCGAACGTGCGCTGCGTGCGCGCGACCTCGGCGCACCAGTGCTCGACGTCGCTCACCACGGGGCGCCGCTCGTCGCCGTCGCCGTGCCACTCGACGTGCTCGGGCGCGATCGGCGTCGGGTCGGCGCTGGTGCGCACGGCCTCCAGCACCCGCATGAACGCGCCCGTGTCGCGAACGTCGCACAGCA
The DNA here is from genome assembly GCF_042885055.1 of Isoptericola sp. NPDC058082. Classification (NCBI taxonomy): domain Bacteria; kingdom Bacillati; phylum Actinomycetota; class Actinomycetes; order Micrococcales; family Promicromonosporaceae; genus Isoptericola; species Isoptericola sp. NPDC058082. The sequence goes on from NZ_JBHVSQ010000020.1 coordinate 16,191, forward strand.
GGGGGCGGCGGTCGTCGGCGCGCGCGGCCAGCAGGTCGTCCAGCAGGGAGGCGCGCCCGTACGTCTTGTCCATCTGCACGGAGTCCGTGCGCAGCAGCAGGCGGTCGTGCTCGTACTCGAGCACCAGCTCGCCGCGGGTGCCGGTCACGACCACCCGCGCGGGGGTGCGCTCGGCCGCGCACAGCGTGAGACCGAAGCCGTACCGGCGGCCGGCGGCGTCCTTGACACGCACCGCGGAGGTGTCGTCGGCCTCGATCGGGTTGGCGCGGTACAGGTCGGTGTCCACCCAGGCGACGTCCTGCGCGGTGGTCGCCCCGCCCAGCCGCAGGGTGGTCGCGACGGCGTGCGCCAGCGGGTTGGTCACCACCCCGTCGACGACGTCGCGGCCGTCGAGCCGACGTCGGCCGGCCCAGGCGGCGCGCCTCCAGTACGACGCCGTGCGCACCCAGGTGCCGACGGCGCCGAGCCCCTGCACCTCGCCGATCTCGCCCCTGGCCAGGAGGTCCGCGGCCGCGGGCAGGGCGTGCGACCCGAAGGTCTGGAAGCCCACCTGGCAGCGGCGGCCCGTCCGCTCGGCCACCGCGACGAGCTCGGCGTGCTCGGCGAGCGACGCCGTCGTCGGCTTCTCCAGCAGCACGTCGATGCCCGCCTCCATGGCGGCGCGCGCGAGCGGCAGGTGCGTGGGGATGGGCGTGCTCAGTACGACGACGTCGACGCGCGCCTGCGGGGTGGACAGCAGGTCGCCGAGCGTCGGGAACCAGGGGGCCCCGGCGTCGTGCGCGTCGTGGCCGGGGCCCGGCTCGCGCGGGTCGACGACGGCCGCGAGCCGGGCCCGTCCGGCGCGCTGCAGCTCGAGCACCCGGCGCACGTGGGAGGCGCCGTGGCCGTGCAGGCCCACGACCGCGATCTGCGGGGCGAGTCCGTCGGAGGTCGGGTCGGTCATCGTCGTCCTGTCCGTGTCGTGGCGGCGTGCCGGGAGGGGGTCAGCGCAGCCTGGCGGCGAGGGCCGCGGCCTCGTCGTGGTCGAGCGCGCGGTCCACGAGCGCGGCCACGACGCCCGTCTCGACGGTGCCGCCCGCTGGCACGACGAGTGGCGTGTCCCAGGCGAGCGCGGGCCCCGCGCCGGGGTACTCCGCGGCGCGCAGGAACCAGGGGCGCGGCGGCGAGGTCTGCGCGAGGAGCAGCGTCGTCGGGCGGTCCTCGGCGTAGGGGTCGTGGTGCTGCTGGACGTACGCGACCCAGGGCGACGTGCTGCCGTGGGCCAGCGCCTCGCCCTCGCCGTCGGCCGACAGCACGACCGTGCTCTGCGACATCGGCGCGCGCCAGAAGACGCCGCCGTACCCGGCGCCCGGGCGCCCGTTGGTGGCCGGCGAGCGGATCTCCAGCGGCTGGTACGACGCGTGCAGCGTGGTGCGCCAGTCGAGCACCCACGTGCCGTCGTCGAGGAGGCGGGCGCCGAGCCGGCGCTGCTCGTCCAGCAGGGGGTTGCCGTGCTCGTCGTCCCAGCGCACCGCGTCGTGCAGCACGTGGGGCGCGAGCGGGTCGACCTCCGCGCGCGTGCTCACCTGGCGGCCGTGGTTGGGCAGCAGCGTGGGGCCGACGTCGGCCACGAACGTGCGGCCGCCCCAGAAGCTCGTGCCGTTGACGTCGGGCACCGCCACGCTCACGCCGTAGTGGTGCCGGTGGTCCACCGGCTCGGACTCGGTGAGGGCCACGCCCGCCAGCGAGTGCACCGGGTGCAGGTACGGGCGCGGGGAATGGATGGCCGGCAGCCGCTCGCCGTCGACGTACCGCGCCAGGGGCACCCGGTCGCGCGTGTGCCGCAGCACGATCTCGCGCGGCTCCACGGACCACGTCGGGCCCGGGTCGACGACGTCGGCCTCGGGCGCCGCGGCGGGCTCGGGCTCCGCGACGACGGCCCGGGCGATGCCGCGCGGCGCCGGGCCGGTGCTGGAACGGGCCTCGAGGCGGGCGGTGAACCGGGTGGTGGTGGCCGCGTGCGCGTCGTCGTCGATGACGGCGTGCAGCTCGCGCCACGCCTGGCGGCCCAGCTCGGCCTGGGGCACGGACACGGTGGTCAGGCCGGGCGTCGCGTACCGGGCGAGGTCGATGTCGTCGTAGCCGGCCACCGAGATGTCGCCGGGCACGGCGACGCCCGCCTCGTTGAGCGCGGCCAGGAGGCCGAACGCCACCAGGTCGTTGTAGGCGACGACGGCGGTGGCGCGGCTCGCGAGCACCTCGCCCGCGGCGGCGTGGCCGGACGCCAGGTCGGCACCTACGGGGAGCTCGACGATCTCGAGGTCCGGGTGGCGGTCGCGGGCGGTGGCGAGCCCGGCGCGCCGGGCGACGTCGGTCGCGGCGGCCCGCGGGCCGGCGAGATAGGCGAGGCGGCGGTGCCCGAGGCCGACGAGGTGCTCGACGACCTGAACGGTGGCGTCCTCGTAGTCGATGACCAGGCTGGGGGTGGCGGGGTGCTCGACCGCGCGGTTGATCACCGCCGCCGGCGTCACGAGGGGGAGCAGCGCGTCGAGCGCGGTGCCGGGCATGCGCGGCGCGACCAGGATGAGCGCGTCGCAGCGCATGCGCGCCTCGCGGGCGATGGCCGCCTCCTCCGAGGGGTCCTCGGCGGCGTCGGCGACGAGCACGCGGTAGCCGTCCTCCGCGGCGGCGGAGGTCACGCCGCGCAGGATCTGCTGGAACACCGGGTTGCCCAGGTCGGGCACGACGAGGGCGACGGTCTCCGTGCGCCCGAGGGACAGGCTGCGCGCCACGTTGCTGGGGCGGTAGTTGAGGTCGATCGCCGCCTCCTGCACGCGCGCGGCGATGGCGGGGTCGACGGTGCTGCGACCGTTCATCACGCGGGAGACCGTGGCGCGCGAGACGCCTGCGGCGGCGGCGACGTCCGCGATGGTGACGGACGGGCGCCGGACGTTCAGCTCAGGCATCGATGCCTCCTCGTGCTCACGAGCCGACGGTACACCATTGGAAACCGGTTCCTCTCGTGGTACGTTCCCGAGAAGCAACCGGTTTCCAGGAGGAGCGGGTTCCTGGACACCTCGGATCGACGAAGATCAGGAGGCCGGCGATGACGCCCACCAGCACGCCGATCGGCAGCGTGATCGGCAGCGGGACCGGCGGGGTGCCGCGATGGCGGTGATCCAGGAGGTCGCGCGCGCCCGAGGTGCCGCCCGGGAGCGGCGCAAGGGGGACGGCAAGGCCGCGGCGCTCTTCCTCGCCCCGTGGTTCGTCGGGCTGGTCCTCGTCACGGCGTTCCCGCTCGTCGCGTCCCTGTACCTCTCCTTCACGGACTACAGCCTGCTCGAGGCCCCGGGCTGGATCGGGCTCGAGAACTACACGGCGATGTTCTCCGACCCGCGGTTCTTCCAGGCGCTCAAGGTCACGTTCACCTACGTGCTCGTCTCGGTGCCGCTGCAGCTCGCCGCCGCGCTCGCCCTCGCCATGGTGCTCGACAAGGGGCTGCGCGGCCTCGCGTTCTACCGGTCCGTGTACTACCTGCCGTCGCTGCTCGGCGGCAGCGTCGCCATCGCCATCCTGTGGCGCCAGGTGTTCGGGGCCGACGGCCTCGTGAACCAGGTCCTCGGGTTCTTCGGGATCGAGGGGGTCGGCTGGGTGTCGCACCCCGACTACGCGCTCGGCACCCTCATGATCCTCAACGTCTGGACGTTCGGCGCGCCGATGATCATCTTCCTGGCGGGGCTGCGGCAGATCCCGGCGATGTACTACGAGGCCGCGTCGATCGACGGCGCCGGCCGCTGGCGCCGGTTCCGCAGCATCACGGTGCCGCTGCTCACGCCGATCATCTTCTTCAACCTGGTGCTGCAGCTCATCGGGGCGTTCCAGTCGTTCACGCAGGCGTTCATCGTCAGCGGGGGCACGGGCGGGCCGGTCGACTCCACGCTCTTCTACACGCTGTACCTCTACGAGAAGGGCTTCAGCTCCTACCAGATGGGGTACGCGTCCGCGATGGCGTGGTTCCTGCTGCTCGTCGTGGCGGGGATGACCGCCGTGAACTTCTTCGCCTCCAAGTTCTGGGTCTTCTACGATGACTGACGCTCCCGCGCGGACCGAGCCGCGCCCCGGGTCGCACCCCACGGGTCCCCGTCCCACGCTCTCCGAGGTGGCGGCGACCTACCCCGAGCGGCGTCCGCCCCGCGGCCGCGCCTGGGCCGCCGTCCGCCGCGTGCTGCGGCACGTCGCGCTGATCGCCTTCGGGCTGGTCATGCTCTACCCGCTGCTGTGGATGCTGGCGAGCTCGTTCAAGCCGACCGAGCTCATCTTCCGCGAGCCCGGGCTGATCCCCACCGAGTGGGACCTCGGCAACTACACCGACGGCTGGAACGCCCTGCTGGACCCGTTCAGCCACTACCTGCTGAACTCGGCGATCGTCGTGCTCGGCTCGGTGCTGGGCAACCTGGTCTCGTGCTCGATGGCGGCCTACGCGTTCGCCCGGCTGAAGTTCCGGGGCCGCAACCTGTGGTTCGCGATCATGCTCATGTCGATCATGCTGCCGATCCACGTGATCATCGTGCCGCAGTACATCCTGTTCTCGTCGCTGTCGTGGATCAACACGTTCCTGCCGCTGATCGTGCCGAAGCTGCTGGCCACGGACGCGTTCTTCGTGTTCCTCATGGTGCAGTTCTTCCGCGGCATCCCGAAGGACCTCGACGAGGCGGCCCGCCTCGACGGCTGCGGGCACGTGCGCATCTACCTGCGGATCATGCTGCCGCTGTCGCTCCCGGCGCTCGCCACCACCGCGATCTTCACGTTCATCTGGACGTGGAACGACTTCTTCAGCCAGCTCATCTTCCTGACGAAGCCGGACATGTACACCGTGCCCATCGCGCTGCGGACCTTCGTGGACGCCACGAGCAACAGCTCGTGGGGGCCCTTGTTCGCGATGTCGATCGTCTCCCTGATCCCCGTGTTCCTCGTCTTCCTGTTCGGCCAGAAGTACCTCGTCAAGGGCATCGCCACCACCGGCATCAAGTAGTTCGCACCCGTCGTTCGAAGGAGAACCTCATGCGAGTCACAGCCACCCGGGCCCCGCGGCGCCGCGGCGTCGCGCTCGTCGCGCTCACCGCGGCGGGGGCTCTCGCCCTCACCGCCTGCTCCGGCGACTCCGGCGCCCTGCCGTCCGACGAGAACGGCGGCGGCGACGGGAACGTCGAGATCCGCTTCGCGTGGTGGGGGTCGGACGACCGGCACAAGACCACGCAGCAGATCATCGACCTGTTCGAGGAGAAGAACCCCGGCATCACCGTCGTGCCCGACTACACCGACTGGGACGGCTACTGGGACAAGCTCGCCACGGCCACGGCCGGCGGCGACACCCCGGATGTCATCACCCAGGAGGAGCGGTACCTGTCCGACTACGCGTCGCGCGGCGTCATCGGCGAGCTGAGCGGCGTCGACACGTCCGAGATCCCCGAGGACATCCTCAGCACGGGGGAGGTCGACGGCAAGCTCGTCGGGATCCCGACGGGCGTCAACGCGTACGCGATGGTCGCCGACCCGCAGATCTTCGCCGACGCCGGCGTCGAGATGCCCGACGACACGACCTGGACCTGGGACGAGTACGTCGACATCGCCGGGCAGGTCGCGAAGGGCGCGGGCGACGGCGTCTGGGGCGCGCAGGACTACGGCTTCAACGAGGCCGGGCTCAACGTGCTGGCACGGCAGAAGGGCGAGACCCTCTACAACGTGGACGGCACGCTGGGCGTCTCGAAGGAGACGGTCGCGGAGTTCTTCCAGACGTCGCTGGACCTCATGGCGAACGGCGGCCAGCCCGACGCGTCGAGGTCGGTGGAGTACCAGAACGCCGGGCCGGAGGGCTCGCTGCTCGGCACCAACGCCGGCGCGATGGGCGTGTGGTGGTCCAACCAGCTCGGCGCGCTCTCCGACGCGTCCGGCCACGAGCTGGAGCTGCTCCGCCTGCCCGGCGAGTCGGAGTTCGAGCGCACCGGCATGTACTTCAAGCCGGCCATGTACTACTCGGTCTCCGCGAAGACGGAGCACCCCGAGGAGTCGGCGAAGCTCGTGGACTTCCTGCTCAACGACCCGGAGGTCGCCGAGCTGCAGCTCACCGACCGCGGCCTGCCGGCCAACCTGACGGTGCGCGAGGGGATCCTGCCCGAGCTGACGGCCGCGGACCAGAAGGTCGCGGACTTCATGGCGGCCCTGGAGCCCGAGATCGTCGACAACCCGGCCGTGCCGCCGAGCGGCGCGAACGAGATCCAGGACATCATGATCCGGATCAACACCGAGGTGCTGTTCGAGCGCATGACGCCCGACGAGGCGGCCGACGCCTTCCTCCAGGACGTGGGCGCGGCGATCGGCGGCTGACGGCTCTCGCGCCGAGCGTGCTGACCTGATTCCTCCACAGTTCGCTCGGGGATCGGGTCAGCACGCTCGATCGCGTCCACCGGAGGGTCAGGAGGGGTCGACGACGCGCGCGACGACGGCGCAGCGGTCGTCGCCCGGCGCGGCGCCGGTGGCGGCGCGCACGAGCAGGTGGCGCAGGGCCGTGCGCTCGGTGTCGTCCAGCCCGGCGAGCAGCTCGTCCTCGGCGGTCCGCACGCGGGCGTCGAGGTCGGCGAGGACGGCACGGCCGTGGTCGGTCACGACGATCCGGCGCGCGCGGCGGTCGGCCGGGTCGGGCTGCCTCTCGACCAGCCCGCAGCCGGCCAGCTCGTCGAGGAGGTACGTCATCACGGTGCGGTCGATGCCGAGCCGGGCGGCGAGCGCCGCCTGGGTGGGCGGGGCGTCGTGGGTGACGGCGGCGAGGACCTCGTAGCCGCGGCCCCCGTGCGGGACGTCGGCGCAGGCGGCCGCGACGCGGGCGCTCCACTCGCGCAGCAGCGCGGCGAGGGACCAGCCCAGCGGGGACGGGGCGTCCGCGCTGGTGGCGGTCTCCGCGGTGCTGCGGGTCGTGTCGGCGGTGGTGCTCACCGTGCCATGGTAAGCGGAATGTGCGGCGCGGCAGAAGAGTTGCCGCTGATATCGTCTGTACGACAGACGATCTCCCGGACGACGGGAGCGGTCCTCCCGCGAAAGGTCCCGCATGACGGACTACGGCCACGACCTGGTCTTCGGCACGTTCCTCACCCCCACGAACCGCGACCCGCAGCAGCCGGTGCGGCTCGCGCAGGCCACGGAGGCGGCCGGGCTCGACCTGGTGACGTTCCAGGACCACCCGTACCAGCCGGGCTTCCTCGACACGTGGACCCTGCTGTCCTGGGTGGCCGCGCAGACCGAGCGGGTGACCGTCGCGGGCAACGTGCTCAACCTGCCGCTGCGGCCGCCCGCCGTGCTCGCGCGCGCCGTCGCGTCGCTCGACCTGCTGTCCGGGGGCCGCGCCGCGCTCGGCCTCGGCGCCGGCGGGTTCTGGGACCCGATCGTCGCGATGGGCGGCACGCGCCTCACCCCCGGCGAGTCCGTCGACGCCCTCGACGAGGCGCTCGACATCATCCGCGGGATCTGGGACGGGCGGGAGCGCCGCTCGTTGCGGGTCGACGGCACCCACCACCGCGTCGCCGGCGCCAAGCGCGGTCCCGAGCCGGCCCACGACGTCCCGATCTGGCTCGGCGCGCTCAAGCCCCGCATGCTGCGGCTGATCGCCCGCAAGGCCGACGGCTGGCTGCCCTCGCTCGCGTACCTCAAGGACGGCGACCTGCAGCGCGGGCACGCGATCATCGACGAGGCCGCCGCGGAGGCGGGGCGCCACCCGGCCGAGATCCGGCGCCTGCTCAACGTGCAGGGCGCCGTCACCGCGCAGCCGCAGGGCTTCCTCCAGGGCCCGGTGGAGCAGTGGGTCGACGAGCTGGCGACGCTCGCGCTCGAGGACGGCATCGGCACCGTGATCCTCGCGGCCGACGACCCCACCCTCATCCAGGTGTACGGCCAGGAGGTCGCGCCGGCGGTGCGCGAGCTGGTGGCGCGCGAGCGTGCGTCGTCGGGCACGACGCCCGCCGCCACGCAGCGCGGCGCGCGGGCGATCGCGCTGCGCCGGCCCGGCATCGACTACGCGGCGGTGCCCGCGGCGCTCGCGGCCTCCGCCGTCGAGCCCGGCGACCGTGCGTACGACGGCGTGCGGCACAACTACCTGCGCTCCGGGGCGCCCGGCCTCGTCCTGCGTCCCCGCGACACCGCGCAGGTGGCCGAGGCCGTGCGGTTCGCGCGGTCGCAGGACGTGCCGCTGGGCGTGCGGTCCGGCGGGCACGGCATCAGCGGCCGGTCGACCAACGACGGCGGGATCGTCGTCGACCTGGGCGCGCTGGACCAGGTCGAGGTGGTCGACGAGGCCGCCCGGCGCGTGCGGGTCGGCGTCGGCGCGACGTGGGGTCGTGTCGCCGAGGTGCTCGCGCCCCGAGGCTGGGCGATCAGCTCCGGCGACTCGGGTGGCGTGGGCGTCGGCGGGCTGGCCACCGCGGGCGGCGTCGGCTTCCTCGGACGCCTGTACGGGCTGACGATCGACCACGTCGTCGCGGCGGAGGTCGTCACGGCCGACGGGCGCGTGGTGCGGGCGTCGGCCGACGAGCACCCCGACCTGTTCTGGGGGCTGCGCGGCGCGGGCGGCAACCTGGGCGTCGTCACGTGGGTGGAGATCGAGGCGATGGCGCTGGGGGACCAGGGCGCCGTCGTGTTCTCGCAGATGACGCTCGACGCGACCGACGTCGCGGGCACCCTCGAGCGGTGGGGCGCCGTCGTCGAGTCCGCGCCGCGCGAGCTGACGAGCTTCCTCATCCTCTCGCCCGGCCGTCGGGGGCGGCTCGCCGACGGCAGCGACGACCAGGGCCCGGTCGCCCAGCTCATGACCGTCTGGGCGGGCGACGACACGGACGCCGCCGTCGAGCAGCTCGAGCGGCTCGCCGGCGCCGGGCCGCTGCTGGGCCACCAGGCGTACCTGCTGCCCTACGCGGGCGTCGTGCAGGCGGGGGAGAAGCACCACCAGGGCGGCGGCGACCCCGCCGTGCGCTCCGGGCTGGTGGCGCACCTGGACACCGCGACCGCCCGCGCGTTCGAGAAGCTCGCGCTGTCGGGGGAGGCGTACTTCCTGCAGGTCCGCGCCACGGGCGGCGCGGCGAACGACGTCGAGGAGGGCGCGACGGCGTACGCGCACCGGCACCAGAACTTCCTGCTGTCGGCGATGTCGTCGTCGCAGGCCGGGCTCGACGCCGTGTGGGACGACGTGATGGCGCCGTACACCGACGGGCTGTACCTGTCGTTCGACACGGACACCCGGCCCGAGCGGATCACGGACGCCTTCCCGGAGCCCACGCTGACCCGCCTGCGCGAGGTGAAGCGCGACTGGGACCCGGACAACGTGTTCCGTGCGAACTTCCCGGTGCCGCCCGCCGAGTGATCGCACCGCGCGACGCGTCGGCCGGGTGCGCGAGGATGGGGCCATGCCTCTCGCACCTCGGTACCTGGCCGACGACGCCCGCTACGAGTCGATGACCTACCGCCGCACCGGCCGCTCCGGCCTCGACCTGCCCGCCCTGTCGCTGGGCCTGTGGCACAACTTCGGCGACGTGAACCCCTTCGACAACCAGCGCGCCATCCTGCGCCGCGCGTTCGACCTGGGCATCACGCACTTCGACCTCGCGAACAACTACGGCCCGCCCTACGGCTCGGCCGAGGAGAACTTCGGCCGTCACCTGGCCAAGGACCTCGCTCCCTACCGCGACGAGCTCGTCATCTCCACGAAGGCCGGCTACGACATGTGGCCCGGCCCGTACGGCGACCACGGCTCCCGCAAGTACCTGCTCTCGTCGCTCGACCAGTCGCTGACGCGCATGGGCCTGGACCACGTGGACGTCTTCTACCACCACCGCCCGGACCCCTCGACGCCGCTCACCGAGACCATGGGCGCCCTCGCGTCCGCCGTCCAGCAGGGCAAGGCGACGTACGTCGGCGTCTCGAACTACTCGCCGTCGCGCACGCGCGAGGCGGCGCAGGTGCTCGCCGACCTCGGCGTGCCGCTGCTCATCCACCAGCCCAGCTACTCGATGTTCAACCGGCACGTGGAGATCGCCGACCGCGACGACGCCTACGACGGCCACCAGAGCGAGTCGCTGCTCGACGTCGTCGAGGACCTGGGCGTCGGCACGATCGTCTTCTCCCCGCTGGCGCAGGGCCTGCTCACCGGGCGGTACCTGGGCGGTTCGGCGCCGGAGGGCTCGCGCGCCGCCCGCAGCGACTCGCCGTTCCTGTCGTCGTCGAACCTCACGGACACGTACCTCGACCGCGCGCGGGCCCTCGCCGCGATCGCCGAGGGTCGCGGCCAGACGCTCGCGCAGCTCGCCCTCTCGTGGGTGCTGCGCGACGCGCGCGTGACGTCGGCGCTCATCGGCGCCTCGTCGGTGGCGCAGCTCGAGGACAACGTGGCCGCGCTGTCCGCGCCGGCGCTCACCGACGACGAGATCGCCGCCATCGAGCCGCACGCCGTGGACGGCACCGGCCGCTGAGCCGTCGTCGCCACCGACCGGGAGGAGGAGCGCCGATGGTGGTCTGCTGGTTCGTCGGGCTGACGACGCTCGACGTCGTGCACCGGGCGTCGGGACGCCCGGGCGCGAACGAGAAGGTCACCGCGACGCGGCAGGACGTCGCGGCCGGCGGCCCGGCGGCCAACGCCGCCGTGACGGCGGCCGCGCTCGAGGCGCACGCGATCCTGGTCAGCGCGCTCGGCGCCGGGCCGATCGCCCAGGCGGTGCGCGCGGACCTCGACGACCGCGAGGTGCAGGTGCACGACGTCGCGGGCCCGGACGAGGAGTTCCCCGTCGCGGTCTCGGCGGTGCTCGTCGACGACGCGACGGGGGAGCGCTCCGTGGTCTCGCCCGACGCGGCGCTGGTCGCGGTGCGCGCGCCGCGGCCCGACGCCCTCGCGGGGCTGCCCCGACCGGACGTCGTGCTCCTCGACGGCCACCACCCCGCGATCGCCCGGGCCGTGCTCGCGCACGTCGACGAGCTGCGCCCCCGGCCGCTGATCGTGGTGGACGGCGGCCGGTGGCGGCCCGTGTTCGCCGACCTGCTGCCGGCGGCGGACGTCGCCGCCCTCAGCGCGGACTTCACCGTGCCGGCGGACGTCGCGCCCGGCGCGGCCGACGCCGCGCACGGCGCGCTGCTGCTGGGGGCGCGGTCCGTGGTGGTCACCCACGGCGGTGACCCGGTGACCTGGGCGCTGCCGCGCCGGCGCGACGACGGCGCCGTCGTGGTCGGCGAGCACGGCACCGTGCCCGTGCCCCGGGTCGACGTGCAGGACACCCTGGGCGCGGGCGACGCGTTCCACGGCGCGCTGGCCGTGGCGCTCGCCCGCGGGGCCGGGCTGCAGGACGCCTGCGCCGCCGCCGTGCGCGTCGCGAGCGTCCGGGTGCGGAAGGTCGGGCCGCGTGCCTGGCTCGCGCACCTCCCCGAGCTGTCAGAGCCACGTGCAGGTTCTGCTGCTCCTGGCCCTGACAGCTCGCGGGACGAGGGGTGACGACGGTCGGGGCGACGACGGCGGAGCTCGTCGCGCGCGCCCGGCGGCTGGCGGTGCCCGGCGAGCGGCGCGTCCTCGGGATCGTCGGCCCGCCGGGGGCGGGGAAGTCGACGCTCGCGCGGGCGATCGTCGAGGCGCTCGGCCCGGCGCTGGCCGTCGAGGTCGGGATGGACGGCTACCACCTGTCGAACGCCGTCCTGGCCGACCTCGGCCGCGGCGACCGCAAGGGCGCGGTCGACACGTTGGACGACGCCGGGTACGCGGCGCTCGTGGCCCGCCTCGCGGCCGCCAGGCCGGGCGACCCGCCCGTCTACGCCCCGGTCTTCCGCCGCGAGATCGAGGAGCCCGTGGCGGCGGGGGTCGCCGTGCCGGCCGACGTGCCGCTGGTCGTGACGGAGGGCAACTACCTGCTCGCGCCCACCGGCGCGTGGCCCGCCGCCCGGGCCCGCATGACCGAGGTCTGGTACCTCGACGTGCCCGACGTCGTCCGCCTCGCGCGCCTCGAGGACCGGCACCACGCCTTCGGCAAGAGCCGCGACGACGCCCGCCGCTGGGCGAACGGCTCCGACCAGCGCAACGCCGAGCTGATCGAGGCCACGCGCGACGGCGCCGACGTCGTCGTGCGGTGGGCCGGGTGACGACGTCAGCCCGGTCCCGCGCGGCCCGGAGAACGTCGCGCCGACGAGGCTCCGGTCGGCAGTCCGCGGCTCGGGAGGCACGGGTGAGAGGGCGTGCCTGGGCGGGCGTCGTGGCGGTGGCCGGAGGGCTGGCGGTGTCCGGCTGCTCGGCCGACGTGGCCGGTGCCTGGTGGGGCTACGAGGAGCAGTGCGCGGCGGAACAGCACGAGTACGGCGACCGCCTGGTCGAGGAGGCCGCGGCCCTCGTCGATGCGCTCGGGGGGAGCACCGAGGGCGAGTTCTGGTGCGACGACTCCGCGGGCCCGCCCGGCTCGGTCGACGTCGAGCTGGAGGTCGTCGGGGACCTCGCCGACCTCGAGGATCGCGTGGAGTCCGCCGGGTGGACCCTGACCTCGCGCGTCGCGGGATCCGCGGAGAACGGACTGGGCGCCGGCACCCAGGAGCTGGAGTTCACCCAGGACGTCGACCCGGGCATCCGTCTGGGCCTCGTCTGGGCGGCGCCGGGCGTGCGTCCCGAGGGCTGGATCAGCCGCACCGGCTGATCGCGAGCAGGCGCAGGCCCGGCTCAGAGGGCGCGCCGCGCGGCCTCGATGAGCGGGCGGATGCGGTAGGGGATCAGCTCGCCCATGGACAGCGACGTCTCGGTGCGCTCCACGCCGTCGATGGCGAGGATGGCGGCGTCGATGCGGAACAGGTGGTCGGTGTCCCGGCACACGACGTGCACGCGCAGGTCGGCGGCGCCGCTGTGCCCGTACGCCTGCACGACCTCGGGGATCTCGGCCAGCCGGTCGACGATGGCGGGCAGCTCGCGCTGGCGCACGGTGACCTCGAGGAAGGCCGTCAGCGGGTGTCCCAGCGCGGCGGGGTTGATGCGGCGGTCGAAGTCGAGGAAGGCGCCCGACTCCTCGAGCCGGGTCAGCCGTGCGTGCACGGTGTTCCGGGACAGGCGCAGGCGCTCCGCGAGGGCGGCGATGGTGGCCCGCGGGTCGTCGGCGAGCGCCGTCAGCAGGCTCAGGTCCACGGCGTCGTAGCTGCGCACATCGACCAGCCTAACGGGGTCGGCCTGAGCACTCTGCTCAACGTGTCGCGGGGTGCTGGTCGCACTCTGTGAGCGGCGTTACGTTCGCGGTATCCGGCGCTCGACGCGGAGCGGCCGGCGACACACGAGGTGAGGCGACGATGCCCAGCACCATGGGTTCGACGTCCCGCGACGACCTGTCACGAGCGGGTGGAGCGCGGACGGAGACGGCGTCCGGTACGACGGACGAGGCATATGCAGACGGCACGGTCCGGCTGCTCGACGAGAAGGGCGTGCGACACCCGGACCCGGCGCTCGACCGCTGGCTGACGGACGTCGACGCGGGCACGGACGAGGCCCGGTCGGCGCTGCTGGCGCTGTACGAGGACATGGTCGTGGCGCGGCGCATCGACGCCGAGGCGACAGCGCTGCAGCGGCAGGGCGAACTCGCGCTGTGGCCGCCGCTGCAGGGTCAGGAGGCGGCCCAGGTGGGCTCCGCCACGGCGCTGCGCGGCGACGACTTCGTGTTCTCCAGCTACCGGGAGCACGCGGTGGCCCGCAAGCGCGGCGTCGCGCCGGTCGACCTGCTGCGCGTGTGGCGCGGGATCACGGCGTCGGGCTGGGACCCGTACGCGGTGAACATGGCGACGCCGCAGGTCATCATCGGTGCGCAGGCCCTGCACGGTGTGGGCTACGCGCTGGGGATCCAGGCGGACGTCGAGCGCGGCGCCGTGGAGGTGGGCGGCGACGGCACGGCCGCCGTCGTGGCGTACGTCGGCGACGGCGCGATGAGCCAGGGCGACGTCAACGAGGCGTTCGTCTTCGCGGCGACCTGGCAGGTGCCGCTGGTCCTGTTCTGCCAGAACAACCAGTGGGCGATCTCCGAGCCGGTGTCGCTGCAGTCGGGCGTGCCGCTCGTCCGCCGGGCCGACGGCTTCGGCGTCCCGGGCGTACGCGTGGACGGCAACGACGTGCTCGCCGTCCTCGCCGTGACGCGCGAGGCGCTGCACCGCGCCCGCACCGGCGGCGGCCCCACGTTCGTCGAGGCCGTCACCTACCGGATGGGACCGCACACCACCGCCGACGACCCCACCCGCTACCGCGACCCGGCCGAGCTGGACGTCTGGGCCGAGCGCGACCCCGTCGCCCGGCTCGCCGCGTACCTGCGGGCGGGCGGCCTGCTCGACGACGGCGACGAGGCGCGGGTCCGCGCGGCGGCCGACGCCGTCGCCGCCGAGCTGCGGGCCGGCGTCGTCGCCCTGGCGGACCCGCCGCCGCTGAGCGTCTTCGACCACGTGTACGCCGAGCCCCACCCGACGGTGGCGGCCGAGCGCGCCGAGCACGCGGCGTACCTGGCGGGCTTCGCCGACACGACCACCGGCACGATCACCGGGACGACGAGCGGCGAGGGGGCCGACCGATGACCGCCCAGACGCTCACCCTCGCCAAGGCGCTCGGCGCCGGGCTGCGCCGCGCGATGACCGACGACCCGACCGTCATGGTGCTCGGCGAGGACATCGGCCGCCTCGGCGGTGTGTACCGCGTGACCGACGGCCTGCAGGCGGAGTTCGGGCCGCGGCGCGTGGTGGACACGCCGCTGGCGGAGTCCGGCATCCTCGGCACCGCCGTCGGGCTGGCGTACCGCGGCTACCGGCCGGTCGTGGAGATCCAGTTCGACGGGTTCGTCTACGTGGCGTTCGACCAGATCGTCAGCCAGCTCGCCAAGATGCACGCCCGCACCAACGGCAAGGTCACGCTCCCGGTGACGATCCGCATCCCGGTGGCGGGCGGCATCGGCGCGGCCGAGCACCACTCGGAGTCGCCGGAGGCGTACTTCGTGCACACGGCCGGGCTTCGCGTCGTGTCGGTGTCGAACCCGCAGGACGCGTCGACCGTGCTGCGCCAGGCCGTCGCCTGCGACGACCCGGTCGTCTTCTTCGAGCCCAAGCGGCTCTACCACGTCAAGGGCGAGGTGGACGCGGACCTGCCGCTCGACGACGCACCCCCGATGGGCGCCGCGCGGGTGGTCCGGCCGGGCGACGACGTCACGCTCGTGACGTTCGGCTCGCACGTCGCGACCGCGCTCGACGCCGCGACCGCGGCGTCCGACGAAGGCGTCTCGGTCGAGGTGATCGACCTGCGCTCGCTGTCCCCGGTCGACCACGAGACGATCGCGGCGTCCGTGCGGCGCACCGGTCGGCTCGTCGTGCTGCACGAGGGCCCGCGGCAGGCGGGCGTCGGCGCGGAGATCGCGACGTCGGTCACCGAGCGGTGCTTCGACTTCCTCGAGGCGCCGCCCGTGCGCGTCACCGGGTACGACATCCCGTACCCGCCCGCGAAGCTCGAGGCCAACCAGGTGCCGGACCTCGACCGCGTGCTCGTGGGGATCGACCGCGCGCTCGGCCGGGTGCCGGCGTCGGGTGCCGGCGTGGAGGTGGGAGCGTGATGGCGACCCGCGAGTTCAAGCTGCCCGACCTGGGCGAGGGGCTGACGGAGTCCGAGGTCGTCGAGTGGCGCGTGGCCGTGGGCGACGCCGTCGAGCTCAACCAGGTGATCGCGGAGGTGGAGACCGCCAAGGCGCTGGTCGAGCTGCCCTCGCCGTGCGCCGGCGTCGTGCGGGTGCTGCACGCCGAGGAGGGCCAGACCGTCGAGGTCGGCGAGCCGCTGGTCACCTTCGACCTGTCCGGACCAGGTGCACCAGAACCCGCGCCTGGCCCTGACAGCTCCGTGGGTCCGGCGGGGGAGGACGGGCCCGAGCCGAACCTCGTCGGGTACGGCGCGCGGCCCGCGCGCACGGGACGCCCGGCGCGACGCCGGCGGAGGGACGTGCCGGCGGCACCCGCCCTCGCCACGAACGGCGTCTCGTCCGTCTCGTCGCCGGACGGGCACATGGAGCGGCCGCGCTCGACGCCCGTCGTGCGGGCGCTGGCGCGGCAGCGCGGGATCGACCTCGCCACGATCACGGGTACCGGCCCGCACGGGCGCATCACGCGCGACGACGTCGAGTCGGCGTCGTCGGGCGCGGCGGAGGTCGAGGCACCGGCGGCGACGGCGCGCGCGGCGGGCGGCGAGTCCCGCACCCCCGTGCGCGGCGTGCGAAGGCGCACGGCGGCGGCGATGGTCGCGAGCGCGGCGGCGCCGCAGGCGTCGGTGTTCCTCACCGTGGACGTCACGGCGAGCATGGAGCTGCTGGCCCGCCTCAAGTCGCACCCGATGGCCGGCGGGCAGCGGATCACGGTGCTCGCGCTGGTGGCGCGCGCCGTCCTGGCGCTGCTGCCGAACCACCCGGCGCTCACCAGCCGGTGGGCGGACCTGCCGGGCGGCGAGGCGGAGATCGTGCGGCCCGCGCACGTGAACCTCGGCATCGCGGTCGCGACCGACCGCGGGCTGGTCGTGCCGCACGTCCCTGCCGCGGACACGCTGTCCCTCACCGGGCTGGCCGCCGCGCTCACCGACCTCACGACGACGGCGCGGGCGGGCCGCACCACGCCCGAGCGGCTCGTGAGCGGCACGCTGACGATCACCAACGTCGGCGTCTTCGGCGTCGACGCGGGCACGCCGATCCTCAACCCGGGCGAGCCCGCCATCCTCGCCCTCGGCCAGGTGGCCCGCCGCCCGTGGGAGCACGACGGCGAGGTGGCGCTGCGCCAGGTGACCACGCTCAGCCTCACGTTCGACCACCGCGTGGTCGACGGCGAGCAGGGCGCCCGCTTCCTCGCCGAGCTCGGGGCGGTGCTCGCCGACCCGGCGCTCGTCCTCCTGCTCGGCGGCGAGCCCGCGACCGGGACGACCGACGAGAGCGAGGCCCCGTGACCGTCCTCGACTCCGCCGTCGACCCCCGCGCCGACGCCGCCCGCGCCAACGACGAAGCCCAGCGGGCGCTCGCGGACCGCCTCCGCGAGCGCACCGCCGTCGCCGCCGAGGGCGGCACCCGGCGGGCCCGCGACCAGCACACGTCGCGCGGCAAGCTGCTGCCCCGCGACCGCGTGGCCCGGCTGCTCGACGAGGGCAGCCCGTTCCTCGAGGTGGCGCCCCTGGCGGCCTTCGGGGTCGACGCCGGCCCGGGCGAGGCCGGTGAGTGGCCCGGGGCGGGCGTCATCGCCGGCATCGGGCTGGTGAGCGGGCGGCAGGTGATGGTGGTCTGCAACGACGCGACCGTCAAGGGCGGCACCTACCACCCGCTCACCGTGAAGAAGCACCTGCGGGCCCAGGAGATCGCCCTGGAGAACCGGCTGCCCTGCGTGTACCTCGTGGACTCGGGGGGCGCGTTCCTGCCGCGGCAGGACGAGGTGTTCCCCGACCGCGACCACTTCGGCCGGATCTTCTTCCACCAGGCGAAGCTGTCGGCGGCACGGATCCCGCAGATCTCCGCGGTCCTCGGCTCCTGCACGGCGGGCGGTGCGTACGTGCCCGCGATGAGCGACGAGACCGTCATCGTGCGGAACCAGGGCACGATCTTCCTCGGCGGGCCGCCGCTGGTGAAGGCCGCGATCGGCGAGGACGTCAGCGCCGAGGAGCTGGGCGGCGGGGAGCTGCACGCGCGGCGCTCCGGCGTCGTCGACCATCTCGCCGAGGACGACGAGCACGCGCTCGACCTGGTCCGCGACATCGTCGGCACGCTGCCGCCGGACCCGGAGCCCGCGTGGGACGTCGCGCCCTCCCGCGAGCCCGTCGTCGACCCCCAGGGCTTGTACGCCGCGGTCCCCGTGGACGTGCAGCAGCCCTACGACCCGCGCGAGGTGATCGCCCGGATCGTCGACGGCAGCGAGCTGCACGAGTTCAAGCCGGAGTACGGCACGACGCTCGTCACGGGGTTCGCGCGCATCCACGGCCACCCGGTCGGGGTGCTGGCCAACGCGGGCGTGCTGTTCCGCGAGTCGGCGCTCAAGGGGGCGCACTTCGTCGAGCTGTGCGACCAGCGCGGCATCCCGCTGCTGTTCCTGCAGAACATCTCGGGCTTCATGGTGGGCCGCGACGCCGAGGCGGGCGGCATCGCGAAGGACGGCGCCAAGATGGTGACGGCCGTCGCGACGACCCGCGTGCCGAAGCTCACCGTCATCGTCGGGGGCTCGTTCGGCGCGGGGAACTACGCCATGTGCGGGCGGGCGTACTCGCCCCGGTTCCTGTGGTCGTGGCCCGGGTCCCGGATCTCCGTCATGGGCGGGGCGCAGGCGTCGTCGGTGCTCGCCACCGTGAAGCGCGACCAGCTCGCGCGCCGCGGCGAGGAGTGGGACGCGGGCGAGGAGGAGTCCTTCCGCGCCCAGATCCGCGACGGCTACGAGGTGGCCGGCGACCCGTACCACGCCACGTCGCGCCTGTGGGACGACGGCATCGTGGACCCGCCCGACACCCGTCGTGTGCTCGGCCTGGCGCTGGGCGTCTGCGCCCGCACGCCGCTGCCCGCACCCGACCCGACCGAGCCCCGCTTCGGGCTCTTCCGGATGTGAGCGGGATGGGTACCCGGGAGCTTCGCACCGTGCTCGTCGCGAACCGCGGCGAGATCGCGTGCCGCGTCATCGGCACGCTGCGCCGGCTGGGGATCCGTTCCGTGGCCGTGTACTCCGACGCCGACGCGGACGCCCGGCACGTGCGGGAGGCCGACCTGGCCGTCCGCCTCGGCCCGGCGCCCGCCCCGCAGAGCTACCTCGACGTCGAGGCGGTCGTGGCGGCGGCAGTCGCGACCGGCGCCGACGCGATCCACCCCGGCTACGGCTTCCTGTCCGAGAACCCCGCCCTGGCGCGGGCGTGCGAGCGCGCCGGCATCGTCTTCGTCGGGCCGTCGGTCGAGGCGCTGGAGACCATGGCGGACAAGGCCGCGGCCAAGCGGCTCGTCGCGTCCCACGACGTCCCCGTGCTGCCCGGCACGCTCGACGACGGTCTGGACGACGCGGCCCTGGTCGCCGCGTCCGGCGACGTCGGCTTCCCGCTGCTGGTCAAGCCGGTCGCGGGCGGCGGCGGCAAGGGCATGGAGGTCGTGCGCGCGGGGGACGAGCTGCCCGGCGCGCTGGCCTCGGCCCGTCGCGTGGCCGCCGCGTCGTTCGGCGACGACGGGCTGCTCCTGGAACGGCTCGTCGAGCGGCCGCGGCACATCGAGGTGCAGGTGCTGGCCGACACGCACGGCGCCGTCGTGCACCTGGGCGAGCGCGAGTGCACCCTGCAGCGCCGCCACCAGAAGGTGGTGGAGGAGGCGCCGTCGCCCGTCGTCGACGACGCGACCCGGGCCCGGCTCGGGGAGGCCGCGTGCGCGGTGGCGCGGTCGGTGGGCTACGTGGGCGCGGGGACCGTGGAGTTCCTGGCGCCCGGCGACGACCCCGGCACGTTCTGGTTCATCGAGATGAACACCCGCCTGCAGGTGGAGCACCCCGTGACCGAGATGGTCACCGGCCTGGACCTCGTGGAGCAGCAGCTGCGCGTCGCGGCCGGGGAGCTGCTCGGCCTCCGGCAGGAGGACGTCCGGCTGGACGGGCACGCCGTCGAGGCACGCCTGTACGCGGAGCAGCCCGCGCGCGGGTTCCTCCCCGCCGCCGGGCACGTGCTCCGGTACGACGACGCCGGCGTGCCCGCCGGCCCCGGGGCGACGCCGCTGCGTCTCGACAGCGGGCTGGTGCCGGGCGCCGAGGTGACCGGCGACTACGACCCGATGCTCGCCAAGGCCGTGGCCTGGGCGCCCACGCGGGCCGAGGCGATCACGCGGCTCGACGGCCTGCTGGCCGACGTCGTCGTGCTGGGCGTCGAGACCAACGCCGGCTTCCTGCGCGACCTGCTCGCCGACGACGACGTGCGCGCCGGCCGGCTCGACACCGGCCTCATCGACCGACTCGTCCGCGCGATGCCGGACTCGAAGCCCGCCGGGGCGGACCGGGCGTCCGACGGCGCGCTGGTCGCGGCGGCGCTGCTCGCCGTGGCCCCGAGCACGGCGGGCGCGTCCGGGCCCTGGGCCGCCGTCGACGGCTGGCGGCTCAACGGCTCGCCGGCGCCGCGCCGCGCGGTGCTCGTCGACGCGGCGGGCGCGGAGCACGCCGTCGCCCTCACCGGGAGGCCCGAGGACGCCGTCGTCACCCTCGACGAGGGCGAGCCGGTGCGTGCGTGCCTGCGCCCGCTCGCCGACGGCCGCCACCTGCTCACCGTGGACGGCTCCACCAGGAGCCAGGTCGGCGCCGTGAGCGGACGAACGGCCCACGACACGCCGGCCGACGGCGCCACGACCCCGCTCACCGCGGCGCCCGCGGTGGTGTGGGTGCACGGGGACGGGCGGACGGCGTCGTTCACCGTGCTCGACCGCGCCGCGCTGGCCGCACGGCGACGCGAGGAGCGCGCGCTCGGCGACGACGGTGCGGCGGACGGCCCCACCCGTGCCGTGGTGCGCGTGGCGATGCCCGGCACGGTGTCCGCCGTGCCGGTCGCGGACGGCGACGTCGTCGCCGCCGGCCAGCCCGTCGTCGTGGTCGAGGCGATGAAGATGGAGCACCCGCTGCTCGCGCCCGTCGCCGGCGTCGTCCGCCTCGACGTGCGCGCCGGCGACCAGGTGCGCCTGGACCAGGTGGTCGCCATCGTCGACACCCCCGTCGGCCCACCCGTCGACACCCCCGAAGACCACGCTCCCGCGCCGGCAGACCCCGCCGTGGCGGCAGCACACACGCCGGCAGACCCAGCCACCCGAGGAGCGTCATGATCAGCGAGACCCAGTCCACCGTGCTCACCGACGAGCAGCGGAAGCTCAGCGCCGTGGTGCGCGAGTTCGCGGACCAGGTGGTGGCCCCCGCCGCCTACACGTACGACACCGAGCGGCGCCTGCCGGTCGAGATCATCGAGCAGATGGGCGAGCTGGGGCTGTTCGGGCTGCCGTTCCCGGTGGACGTCGGCGGGCAGGGCAAGGACTACGTGTCGCTGTGCCTCGCGGTCGAGGCGCTGGCGCGGGTGGACCAGTCGATCGCCGTGACGCTCGAGGCGGGCGTCGGGCTGGGGATCATGCCGATCTTCCGGCACGGCACCGACGAGCAGAAGCAGCGCTGGCTGCCCGACCTGGTGAGCGGTCGCGCGCTCGCGGCCTTCGGCCTCACGGAGGCGGGGGCCGGGTCGGACGCCGGCGCCACGCGCACCACCGCGCGCCGGGACGAGAGCACCGGCGAGTGGGTGATCGACGGCTCCAAGCAGTTCATCACCAACTCCGGCACGTCGATCACCAGCGTCATCACGGTCACCGCGGTGACCGGCACGCGCACCGGCGCGGACGGCGCGACCCATCCCGAGCTCTCGTCGTTCCTCGTCCCCGCGGGCACGGCGGGCCTCACCGTGGGACCGAGCTACGACAAGGTCGGCTGGCACACGTCGGACACCCACCCGCTGACGCTCGACGGCGTCCGCGTCCCGGCCGGCCACCTGCTGGGCGAGCAGGGCCGCGGGTACGCGAACTTCTTGCGCGCGCTCGACGAGGGCCGGATCGCCTTCGCCGCCCTCGCGACGGGCGCCGCGCAGGGCTGTCTCGAGGAGGCGCTGCGCTACGCCAAGGAGCGGGAGGTCTTCGGCCACGCCATCGGCGGCAACCAGCACATCGCGTTCACGCTGGCGCGCATGCAGGCGCGCGTGCACTCGGCGCGGCTGTGCTGGCTGGACGCCGCGCTCAAGCAGGTGCACGGCAAGCCGTTCAAGGCGGAGGCCTCGGTGGCGAAGCTGGTGGGCGGCGAGGCCGCGATGGCCAACGCCCGCGACGCCGCGCAGATCTTCGGCGGCTACGGCTTCCTCAACGAGAACCCGGTGGCCCGGCACTACCGGGACTCCAAGGTGCTCGAGGTGGGCGAGGGCACCACGGAGGTGCAGCTCATGATCATCGCCCGCGACCTGGGGCTGGCGTCGTGAGCAGGTCCGGCGTCGAACAGGTGGTTCCGCACGTTCTGACGGCTCAGAAGGTGCAGAACCGCCTGGTCGGCAGGGAGGAAGGAGCACGTCATGCGTGACGAGGTGCAGCGCGGGCTGTACTACGACGAGCTGGAGCCGGACGTGCGGTACGTGCACCGGCCGGGTCGCACGATGACGGAGGCGGACGACGTGCTGTTCACGTCCGTCACGATGAACCCGCAGGGTCTGCACCTGGACGCGGCGTGGGCGGCGACCCAGCCGTTCGGCCGTCCGCTGGTGAACTCGATGCTCACGCTGGCCACGCTGGTGGGCCTGTCGGTGGCGCACCTGACGCGCGGGACGCTCGTGGCGAACCTCGGCTTCACGGAGGTGGCGTTCCCGCACCCGATGTTCCACGGCGACACGCTGTACGGGGAGACGACGGTCGTCGACCGGCGGCTGTCGCGCTCGCGCCCCGGCACGGGCGTCGTGACCGTGCAGCACGTGGGCCGCAACCAGGACGGCGAGGTCGTGGCCCAGGCGGGGCGGACCATGCTGATGTGGACGCGCGAGGGCCACGAGGAGCACGAGCACAAGAACGCGAGCGAGCACGGCGGGGGCGTGCTGTGAACCCCGTCCCGTTCGCGCTCGGCCCGGCGCTGCTGTTCTGCCCGGCCGACCGGCCCGACCGGTTCGCCAAGGCCCTGGACCGCGCCGACGCGGCGATCCTCGACCTGGAGGACGCCGTCGCGCCCGGGCGCAAGGACGCGGCCCGCGCCGCGCTCGTCGACACGGTGCTCGACCCGGAACGCGTGATCGTGCGGGTCAACGCGGTCGGCACCCCGGAGCACGACGCCGACCTCGCCGCGCTCGCGCGCACGCCGTACCGCACGGTGATGCTGCCGAAGGCGGACGGCCGGTTCGTCGGGCCCCTGCTCGCGCCGGACGGTGGCCCGTACGCCGTCGTCGCGCTGTGCGAGACGGCCGCGGGCGTGCTCGCCGCGCCCGCGCTGGCCGCCCGGCCGGATGTCGTCGCGCTCGCGTGGGGCGCCGAGGACCTGGTGGCGTCGCTGCACGGCACGTCCAGCCGGTTCGACGACGGCCGCTACCGCGAGGTCGCGCGGCACGCCCGGTCGGCGGTGCTGCTCGCGGCCGGCGCGGCGGGCAAGGCGGCGATCGACGCCGTGCACCTGGAGCTCGACGACCTCGCCGGTCTGCGTGCTGAGGCGCTCGACGCCGCGGCCAGCGGTTTCGTCGCGTCGCTGTGCGTGCACCCGAGCCACGTCGCCGTCGTGCGCGCCGCGTTCGCGCCGTCCGAGGCCGAGGTGGAGCGGGCGCGCGAGGTCCTCGCCGCGGCGTCCGGCCGGGCGGAAGCGCTCGCGGACCTGCCCGCCGGCCGCTCGGCGGACGCCGGCGTGCTCACCGTGGGCGGCCAGATGGTCGACGCGCCGCTGCTGCGGCACGCCGAGGCGGTGCTGCGCCGGTCCGAGCGGGCGGAGCAGGGCGTGGAAGACACTCCCGACGGCCCCGCCGTCGGACGTACGGTCGAGGAGAACGGGGGACGACGATGACCAGGACCGTGTCGAGGACGGTGGACCGGCGGCAGCCCAGCGCCGTGGCCGCGCTGGACGGCCTGCTGCGCGACGGCATGACGATCGCCGTCGGCGGGTTCGGCCTGAGCGGCAACCCGACCGACCTCATCGAGGCGGTGCGCGACTCCGGGGTCAAGGACCTGACGGTCGTGTCCAACAACATGGGCGTGGACGGCAAGGGGCTCGGCATCCTGCTGGAGAACGACCAGGTGCGGCGCGTGCTGTCGTCGTACGTGGGGGAGAACAAGCTGTTCGCGCAGCAGTACCTGGACGGCGCGCTCGAGGTCGAGTTCGTGCCGCAGGGCACGCTCGCCGAGCGGCTGCGGGCGGGCGGTGCCGGCATCCCCGCCTTCTACACGCCCACCGGGGTCGGCACGCCCGTCGCCGAGGGCAAGCCCGTGGACGAGATCGACGGCCGCCGGTACGTGCTGGAGCGGGCGATCGTGGCCGACCTGTCGCTGGTGCACGCGCGGCGCGCGGACCGGTTCGGCAACCTCGTCTACCGGTACACGGCGCGCAACTTCAACCCGGTGATCGCGACGGCCGGGCGCGTGACGGTGGTCGAGGCGGAGGAGATCACCGACGAGCCGATCGACCCGGACGTCGTCGTGACGCCGGGCATCTACACGCACCGCCTCGTGCTGGCGCGCGAGCGGGTCAAGGACATCGAGCAGCGCACGGTGCGCCCGCGGGGCGAGGCCGCCGACCCCGTCGAGCCTGTCGAGCCCGTCGAGCAGGGAGGTGCGGCATGACCTGGACGCGCGACGAGATGGCCGCCGTCGCGGCGGCGGAGCTGCGCGACGGTGACTACGTCAACCTCGGCATCGGCATCCCGACGCTCGTGGCGAACCACCTGCCGCCGGGGGTCGGCATCACGCTGCAGAGCGAGAACGGCCTCCTCGGCATCGGCCCGTTCCCCGTCGAGGGCACCGAGGACGCCGACCTGATCAACGCGGGCAAGCAGACGGTCACCGCCGTGCCGGGCGCGAGCTTCTTCGACGCGGCCGACTCGTTCGCGATGATCCGCGGCGGCCACATCGACATCGCCATCCTGGGTGCGCTGCAGGTGTCCGCGACGGGCGACCTGGCGAGCTGGACCGTGCCGGGCAAGCTCGTCAAGGGCATGGGCGGCGCGATGGACCTCGTGGTCGGGGCGCGGCGCATCGTCGCGCTCATGGACCACGTCGCCCGCGACGGTTCGCCCAAGCTGCGCCGCCGGTGCACCCTGCCGCTGACCGGGGAGGGCGTCGTCGACCGGATCGTCACCGACCGCGCCGTGCTCGACGTCGCCGACCACGGCCTGGAGGCCGCGTTCGTGCTGCGCCGGCTGGCGCCGGGCGTCACGGTCGACGAGGTGCGCGAGGCGACGGAGGCGGAGCTGGTCGTGGAGCTGGAGGACGAGGCCGGGACGGGCGACGGCTCGCCGGCCGTGGCGGAGGAGGGACGACGATGACCGTGATCGCGGGGTACCGGCGGACGCCGTTCGTGCGCGCGAACGGGGCGTTCGCGGCCGTGCCGGCGACGACGCTGGGCGCGCACGCGCTGGCGGCGGCGCTCGCGGCGGCCGGCGTGGGGCCGGGGGAGGTGGACGTCGTCGTCGGCGGGCAGGTGCTGCAGGGCGGCGCCGGGCAGAACCCGGCCCGCCAGGCGGCCGTCGGCGCGGGGGTGCCGATGACGGTGCCGGCAGTGACGCTCAACGCGGTCTGCCTGTCCGGGGCGGAGGCGGTGGTGCAGGCGCACCGCCTCATCTCGGGCGGGGAGGCGCGGATCGTCGCGGTGGTCGGGATGGAGTCGATGACGCTCGCGCCGCACGCCTGGGTGGGCTCGCGCGCGGGGCAGAAGTTCGGCCCCGTGGAGCTGATCGACACGATGGCGCACGACGGGCTGACCGACGCGTTCGAGCACGACTCGATGGGGCTGAGCACCGAGCGGCACGGCGAGGCGATGGCCGCCGCGGCCTGGAACACGCGCGAGGCGCAGGACGCGCTGGCCGTCGCGTCGCACACGCGGGCCGCCAAGGCGGCGGAGCTGCTCGCCGAGGAGATCGCGCCCTACGACGTGCCCGGCCGGCGCGGCACGGTCCGCGTCGAGGCCGACGACGGCGTGCGCCCGGACTCGACGCTCGACGGCCTCGCGCGGCTGCGGCCGGCGTTCCGCGAGGACGGCACGATCACGGCGGGCAACGCGTCGCAGATCTCCGACGGCGCGGCGGCCCTGGTGCTCGTGGCGGACGACGTCGCGGAGGCCCGGGGACTGACCGGGGTGCGCGTGCGCTCCCACGCGCTGGTCGCGGGGCCGGACGTCGGCCTGCACGCGCAGCCGGCGAACGCGATCACGGCCGCCTGCGAGCGGGCGGGCGTCGCGCCGCGCGACCTCGGCGCCGTCGAGATCAACGAGGCGTTCGCCGCGGTCGTGCTCGCGTCGGTCGACCTGCTGGGGCTGGACCCGGAGCTGGTGAACGCGCACGGCGGCGCGATCGCACTGGGGCACCCCATCGGGGCGTCCGGGGCCCGCGTCGTCGGGCACCTCGCGCGGCGGCTGGAGCTGCTCGGGCCGGGGTCCGTGGGCGCCGCCGCGCTGTGCGGCGGCGGCGGCCAGGGGTCGGCGGTGCTCCTGGAGGCCTGACCGCCCGGACCGCACCATGAATCGAGCGTGCCGGAGCCGTGGCAGCTCAGCGGACGGCGGCCGCGGTCACGAGGACGAACGCTGCGACGATGACGGCGACGCGCACGAGGTGGAGGCGGTTCCACCGGTCCGTCTGCTCGCGCCAGTCCGCGGGGAGCGTGTCGGGCGTCCACGTCTTCGAGCGGTTGTTGATCGGTACGAGCAGCGCGACGGACATCACGACGCTGACGAGCATCAGGGCCACCGAGGTCGAGGCGAGCGCCGCGGCCTGGGGGACGACCACCACGGTGCCGGCGATGAGCAGCGTCGCGCCGATGTACCAGAACGGCATGAGGCGCCCGAGCATCCGGCCGCCGTGCGCGCGGTCGAGGACCGCGGCGTCGTCGGGCAGGCCGTCGAAGATCGGGTTCATGACGAACACGACGGACGCCTCCACGCCGACCAGCAGCCCGGTGACGACGACGGCGACGATCGGCAACCACTCCATGACCCACGCTCCCTTTGGTGACTAGCGCTGCTAGATCTAGCAGCGCTAGAGAACATATCAGCGAACTTCTAGCAGTGCTAGAGTCGCCGGCATGACGACGCCTGCCGCAGCACGCCGAGCCCGCGAGGTGGCCGACCGCCGGGAGCGCATCGTGACTGCCGCCCGGGCGCTCGCGGAAGAGCAGGGGTGGGAGGCCGTGACGACCCGCCGGCTCGCAGGCGCGATCGAGTACAGCCAGCCCGTGCTCTACGGGCACTTCCCGCAGGGGCGCACGGAGATCGTCACCGCCGTCGCGATGGCGGGTTTCGAGGAGCTGGCAAGCGTGCTCTCGTCCGCGACGTCCGGGCAGGCCGGCGCGGACGCCGAGAGGGTGCGCGCGCTGGTGACGGCATACCTGGACTTCGCCGCGCAGCACCCCGCGACCTACGACGCGATGTTCCTGCTGCCGGTGGTGATCCCGTTCGCCTCGGACGACACGCCGGAGACCGTCCGCGCGGGCTTCGTGGCGATCGAGGGCGCGCTGACGGGGCTCGAAGCGCCGCCCCCCGACACGGCGACCGCGGCCGAGGTTCTGTGGGGCGCTGTGCACGGCCTCGTCGCGCTGCACCGGGCGGGGCGTCTGTCGGCCGGGAACGACGACCTTCGGGTCGAGGCGCTCGTGCGGCTCGTCGTCGGCTGAGTCGTCCGCGGGATCGCGCGACCGGGCGATCGTTCCTGTGCGGTCGGTGGCCGCGGACCTGCGCGGCCGGGCAGGATGGGGCGTCGTGACGACGACGCGCGACTCCCGACCGCCCCGCATCCTCATCCTCGCCGGCCGCGGCCGCCACGAGGACCCCTGGCACGACCACGCGGCCACCTCGCACCGGTTGGCACTGGTGCTCGCGGGCCTGGACCTCGCCGCGGGTGCCCCTGACGTCGTCGTGCGCTCGACGTTCCCCGACAGCCTCGACGACCTGGACGACGTCGACCTGCTCGTGGTCAACGCGGGCACGCCGTGGCCGGGGCTGCGGGAGGCCGGCATCGGCCCTGACGACGCGGCGTGGGCCCCGTTCCACGCCCGCCTCGACGTCTGGGCGCGCGCCGGTGGCCGGATCCTCGCCGTGCACCAGGCGGCGAACGCGTTCGGCGACCATCCGGAGTGGGAGGAGGTGCTCGGCGGCCGATGGGTGCCGGGTGAGTCGATGCACCCGCCGCTGGGCCCGACGACGGTGCCGCTGGCGGTCGGCGCGCACCCGATCACGGAGGGGCTGGGCGCCGTCGACGTGGTCGACGAGCGGTACTGCCACCTGCGCGTGGCGCCGTCGTCGCAGGTGCTGGGGTGGGTGAGCGACGACGACGGCGAGCGGCACCCCGCCGTCTGGGTCGCCGACGCGCACGGCGGCCGCACCGTGTACTCCGGGCTGGGGCACGACGTGCGCGCCTACGACTCGTCGTCGCACGCCGAGCTGCTGCGGCGCGCGGCGACCTGGCTGCTGGAGGGGTGAGGTGGTGCGTGTCTTCCTCATCGGCGCGCTGTTCGTGACCCTTGCGGGCGCGTCGGTCTACGTGATCGAGGCGCTCGCGCCCGACCTCTCTCCGTTCGGCCGGTTCCTGGTCAGCGTGCCGATCTTCGTGGGCGGCGGATGGGCCGTCCGGGCCGCCGCGGAGCGCCGTCGTCGGGAGCGGCGGAGCGACGAGGTATCTTGACGTCAAGATACTTCGACGGCGAGGGGGACCGATGCGGCTGCATCACGTGCAGGTGGCGTGCCCGCCCGGCGGCGAGGACGCGGCCCGCGCGTTCTACGCCACGGGTCTGGGGCTGACGGAGGTGGCCAAGCCGCCGGAGCTGGCGGGCCGCGGCGGCTGCTGGTTCCGCGGCGTCGACCACGGCGGTGCGGTCGTCGCCGAGATCCACGTCGGCGTGGAGGACCCGTTCGCGCCGGCGCGCAAGGCGCACCCGGCCCTGGTGGTGGACGACGTCGCCGCGCTCGACGAGACCGCGGACCGGCTGGAGGCCGCGGGCTTCGCCGTCGACCGCTCCGAGCGCGAGAGCTTCGCCGGCTACCTGAGGTTCCACACGCGCGACGGCGCGGGCAACCGCGTCGAGGTGCTCGCACCCGCCTGACGCCGGTGAACGGCCAGGACGCCCTACTCCGGCTCCGCGAGAGGCAGGTCCTCCAGGCGGTGCCGGTCGATGACGTCGGCGGTCAAGTCCACCGGGAGCGGATCCTCCGTCCAGAGGCTGAGCGCGGGGAGCACGGCGCGGACGTGCGCTGGGCCGGGCTTCGCACGCGCCCACTCGGAGCCACCGATCGACACCGGGAGGCGTGCGTAGTCGCCGGGTCCCAACGGGACGGCGACCCCCTGGCTCCCGAAGAAGGCGAAGTCGAAGGACGCCCGTTCCTCCCCGGGAGACAGCAGCAGGCCTCCCGCGACGATGAGCTCCTCCTCCCGCGGGGCCCAGACCTCGGTGCTCTCGTTGACGAGGTCGACGGCGAGGAGCTCCATGTCGGGCCGCGTCGTCGTCGGACCGGCCCAGCGCAGGACCAGTCCGCGGGAACGCTCGGGGTCGCTCGGCAGCGCACGGTCGCGAGGCGTCATGGGCCGAGCATCCCAGGAGCCCCCGGATGTGCAAACGGCCGCGGCGCCGCCGTAGGCCTCGTCAGCCCTGGTTCGGCAGCGGGTGGCCCTCGGAGGCCTGCACGACGACGATCCCCTGGCCGGTGAGCCCGAGCTGGTACGCCTCGCCCGAGCCGCGGCCGATGGCCGCGCCGAGCTTCGCCGTCTTGCGCACGGTGCTGGAGAGGGTCGTGGACCAGAGCACCACGCTCTGCATGTCGACGTAGGTGGGCTCGTCGACCTCGAGCACGACGGGGGTGCCGTACGCGGTGACGGCGAGCGCGCCCGAGCCGGTGAACGTGGTGTTGAACAGCCCGCCGCTGAGCATGGACGCGCCCTGCACGCGGTTGATGTCCCAGGTCAGCGTGCTCTCGAACGCGAGGATGTTGCTGCCGGAGACGGTGACGCTCTCGTTCTCCAGGTACAGCACGAACACCTCGTCGGCTTCCTGGGCGAGGAAGACGTCGCCGCTCCCCGAGACCTTCATCAGCGACATGCCCTCGCCGGTGAACGCCTTCTTGAAGAGCTTGGTCATGCCGCCCGCGCCCTCGTAGGCGAAGTCCACGTCGCCCTGGTAGGCGACCATCGACCCCTGCTTGGCGTAGAAGAACCCGCCGGAGCCGGCGAGGTCGACCTTGAGCATCCGCGGGTTGACGAGCTGGAAGCTACCGGGCTCGCCCTGCGGCTCGGTGTGGTGGAAGAGGCTGCTGCGCATGGTGGACATCTTGTCGTCAGCCCCGCAGTGCCCACCACTGGAGCAGCATGATGGTCTTGCCGTCGACGATGCGGCCGTCGCGGACCATGGCCAGGGCGTCGTCGCGGCGGAGCTCGACGGCTTCGATGTCCTCGCCCTCGTGGGCGACCCCGCCGCCCGGGCCGACGCGGTCGTGCGGCGTGTACGGCGCCGCGTAGAAGTGGACCTTCTCGGTGACCGAGCCGGGGCTCATGTACGCGGTGAAGACGTGCTCGACCGGCCCGACGGCGACACCGAGCTCCTCGGCGACCTCGCGCCGGATCGCGGTCTCGGGGTCGTCGTCGTCGAGCAGGCCCGCGGCCGTCTCGATCAGCATCCCGTCGGGGTGGTCGTTGACGTAGGCCGGGAATCGGAACTGACGCGTGAGCAGCACGGTGGACCGCGCGTCGTCGTACAGCAGGATCGTGGCGCCGTCCCCGCGGTCGTAGGTCTCGCGCTGCAGGGTGTGCCAGCTCCCGTCGCGCCTGCGGTGGTCGAAGGTCGTGCGGCGCAGCACGTGCCAGCCGTCGGAGGTGACCTCGACCTCGCGGACGACGACGTCCGGGTTGCGGTCCAGCGCCCGCCCCACCCGGTCGAGCCCCGTCCGGCCACGGTGGTCGGGGACGTCGACCCCGGGCCGCCCGGTCACCGGTCGGCGTCCGCGAGACGCGGCACGTCGGCGACGTCGTAGTAGACCGGGAGACCCCGGCTCTCGGCGATCGCGACGTCCTGGTCGGCCCCGGTCGACTCGCCGGGCAGCCGCAGCACGGCGTCGCAGTGCTGGAGCAGCCGCTGCGCCGTCGGGTAGAGCACGTCGTCCGCGAGCTCGTCGTCCAGCGTGGCGCCGGCCGAGCGCAGCACCGGCAGCGCCACCCACTCGCCGATCATGGGGACGTGTCCCGCGGCGAAGACGGGCCAGGCCGCCTCCTCGAGCCGGCGGAGGTTGGCCTCCATCGCGGCGGGGTCGCCGTCGGTGCCGGAGCGATAGGGGCCGGCGATCAGGATGAGCAGTGGTCGGGTCATCCCCGTAGACTAGACACAAACATGCAGAACTACGAAGAAACGAGAACGACGATGCTCGCTGCCGAGAGGCGTGACCACCTCCTCGAGACCCTTCGCCGCGACGGCAAGGTCGTGGCGAAGACGGCCGCGGCCGAGCTCGGCCTCTCGGAGGACAGCATCCGCCGGGACCTGCGCGAGCTGGCGGCCGAGGGGCTGTGCCAGCGGGTCTACGGCGGGGCGCTGCCGGTGTCCCCGGCGGTCGCCGACTACGCCGGCCGGCAGCGGGTCGAGGTGACGGGCAAACAGCGTGTCGCCGCGGCGGCGGTGCGGCTGATCGACCCGGGCAGCACGGTCATCCTCGACGGCGGGACGACGGCCCTCGCGGTCGCCCGGGCGCTGCCGCCCGGCCTGCGCTGCACCGTCGTCACGCACAGCCCGACGGTCGCGGCGGCGCTGGTCGAGCACCCGGTCGCCGAGGTGTTCGTGCTGGGTGGCCGGCTCTTCAAGCACTCCGCGGTGGCGAGCGGCGCGGCTACGGTCGAGGCCGCGCAGCGGGTCTCGGCGGACCTCTTCCTCCTCGGCGTCACCGGCATCCACCCCGACGCCGGACTGACCACCGGCGACCCGGACGAGGCCGCCATGAAGCGGGCGCTGGCCGGGCGTGCCGCCGAGACGTACGTGCTGGGCTCGTCCGAGAAGATCGGGGCCGCGTCGCCGTACGAGGTGATCGGGTTCGACGCCGTCGCGGGCCTCGTCACGGACGCCGCCCCGGGCTCCGAGGTCATGGGTCGGCTCGGCGAGCTCGTCCGTGTCGTGGGGGCCGGCGCATGACTCGGGCGGGCGAGAACGTGCACGATCGTGCGCCGCTGTCGTACCGGCACGTCGACGTCTTCGCCGCGCGGGCGTACACGGGAAACCCGCTGGCCGTCTTCCCGCACGCCCCGGGGCTCACCGCCACGCAGATGCTCGCGATCACCCAGGAGCTGCGCCACTTCGAGGCGATCTTCCTGCGGACGGACGACGGCGAGGAGGCCGTCGCCGCCCGGGTCTTCGACCTCTTCGGGGAGCTCGAGTTCGCCGGGCACCCGCTGCTGGGCGCGGCCGCCGTGCTGCACGAGCGCGACGGCTCCGCCGGTCCGCGGCGCTGGTCCCTCCGGCTGCCCACCAGGACGGTCGAGGTCTCCACCCGTCGCACCGCCACCGGGTTCCACGCGGAGCTCGACCAGGGGGCGCCCGAGTTCCTGAGGACCGTGCCCGACGAGGACCGGGCGGAGGTCGCGGCCGCTCTGAACCTGCCCGTGCGCGCGCTCGCCGACCTCCCGTTGCAGGTCGTCTCCACCGGCCTGCGCTACCTCGTGGTGCCGGTCGTGGCGGGGCTGGCCGAGGCGAGGATCGTCCGCCCCGACTTCGCCGAGCTGGTCGCGCGGTACGGCGCGCAGTACGCGTACGTGCTCGACGTCGACGCGCTCGAGGGCCGGCACTGGAACAACGACGGGGTGCTGGAGGACGTCGCGACGGGCAGCGCCGCGGGCTGCGTCGGCGCCTACCTGGCCCGCCACGGCGTCGTGCCCGTCGGGGAGGAGCTCGTCCTGCGGCAGGGCCGCTTCACCGGACGCCCGAGCCTGCTGTCGGTGCTCCCGCAGGGGAGCCCCGACGCGCTGCGCGACGTCCGCGTCGGCGGCTCCGTGAGCATGGTGGCCCGGGGGACCCTGGACGCGCTGCCGGGGTGAGGGGCGGCCCGTGCCGCGGCCGTCCCGGGATCAGACGGCGCCGGGGAAGCCCGCCTGCCGCCACGCCTCGTACACGACGATCGACGCGGCGTTCGTGAGGTTGAGCGACCGCCGTCCGGGCAGCATGGGGATCTTCACGCGGTCCGTGACGCGCGGGTGGTCCATCGCCTCGTCGGGCAGGCCGGTCGGCTCGGGCCCGAAGAGCAGGACGTCGCCGGGCCGGAACACGACGTCGGTGTAGGTGGTGTCGGCGTGCGCGGTGAACGCGAAGACGCGCGCCCCGGGCAGGGCGTCGAGCGCGGCGTCGAAAGTGGGGTGCACGTCCATGACGGCGAGGTCGTGGTAGTCCAGCCCGGCGCGCTTGAGCTTCGCCTCGGAGAGGTCGAAGCCCAGCGGTTCCACGAGGTGCAGGCGCGCGCCGGTCACGGCGGCGAGGCGGATGGCGGAGCCCGTGTTCCCCGGGATCCGCGGCTCGTAGTACACGACGTGGGCGAACGGGGACGGCTCGGGGGAGACCGGTGGCGTGGGCGGGAGCTGGTCGGGCACGGGCCCGATTCTCCCACCGGTCTCCCGGGGGCCGGGCGACGTGCGGCCGTCCCGATGACGCGACGGGCCTCCCGCCCCTAGGCTCACATGATGGGAGCGACACTGACGGCGGAGATCCCGGCGGTGATGGCAGCGGTCCAGCTCGTCGGCCACGGTGGCCTCGACCGGCTGGTGTACCGCGACGACGTGCCCACGCCCGTGCCCGCGGCGGGCGAGGTCCTGATCGACGTGCATGCCTGCGGCATGAACAACACGGACGTGTGGGTCCGCGAGGGCGCGTACGGCACGGAGACGGACCCGGGCTCCGTCTCGACGTGGAGACGCGGCAGATCCACCCTCACCTTTCCGCGGATCCAGGGCGCGGACACCGTCGGCGTGATCGCCGCCGTCGGCGACGGCGTGCCCGCCGACCGGGTCGGTGAGCGCGTGATGGTGGACTTCTCGCTCTACCACCGGCCCGAGGGCGACGACAGCCTCGCGGACATCGACTACATCGGGCACGGACGCGACGGCGGGTACGCCGAGTACATGACCGCCCCCGCGGAGAACGCGTACGAGATCACGGCAGACCTCGCGGACGCGGAGCTCGCGACGTTCTGCTGCGCCTACCTCACCGCGGAGCAGATGCTCGACCGGGCCCGGCTCGGCGCGGGGGAGCGGGTGCTCGTCACCGGGGCGTCCGGCGGGGTGGGCTCGGCGATCGTCCAGCTGGCGCGCGTGCGCGGCGCCGTCCCCTACGCCGTGACGAGCGCGGGCAAGGAGGCCGCGCTGCGGGAGATCGGCGCGCAGGACGTCGTCCTGCGCGACGTGCCCGACCTCGTGGCGGAGGTGGAGCGCGTCGTGGACGGCCCGGTCGACGTCGTGGCCGACCTGGTGGCCGGGCCGATGTTCAACGACCTGCTGCGCATCCTGCGGCCCGAGGGCCGGTACACGACGGCGGGGGCCATCGGCGGGCCGGTCGTGCAGCTCGACCTGCGCACCATGTACCTCAAGCAGCTCGAGCTGCACGGCTCGTCGCAGGGCACGCGCACCGCGTTCCGGCGCCTGGTGCGCTACATCTCCGACGGCGAGGTCCGGCCCCTCCTGGACCGCACGTTCCGGCTCTCCGCCCTGCACGACGCGCAGCGCGCGTTCCTGGCGAAGTCCTACGTCGGCAAGCTCGTCGTCGTGCCGGACCGGCACTGGGATGCCGTGGGGGCACCGTATGCGCAGCCGTGAGCGCACCATCGAGCTGATCGACGCGCAGTCGGGCGGCGACGTCAGCCGGGTCGTCATGTCCGGCGTCGAGCCGCTGCCCGGGCGGACGGTCCTGGAGAAGGCGCGCTACCTGGAGCGGCAGGGCGACGGGCTGCGTCGCCTGCTGCTCTCGGAGCCGTACGGCGACCCCGCGATGTCGGTGGACCTCGTCGTGGAGCCCGGCGACCCGAGGGCTCAGGCCGGCTACGTGATCATGGAGGCGATGGGGTACCCGCTGTACTCCGGCTCCAACACGATCTGCACGGCCACCGCGCTGCTGCAGAGCGGGGCCATCCCGCTGCGCGACGGCGACGGGCTGCAGGACGTGACGCTGGAGTCCCCGGCGGGCCTGGCCCGGGTCAGCGCCCGGGTGGTCGACGGGCGGGTCGTGTCCATCACCACCGAGGGCGAACCCGCGTACGTGGCCGACGAGGCGCTGAGCGTCGAGGTGCCGAACCACGGCGACGTGCTCTTCGACCTCGTCTGGAGCGGGGCGTACTACGCGCTGATCGACGCGTCCCGCTACGGGTTCGACATCGGACCGACGGAGCAGGTCGCGCTGACCGCGTTCGGGGACGCCTTCGTCCGCGCGGCGCGGCCCGGCCTGCGCCGGGAGCACCCCGACCTGGGCGACGTCGGACCGCTGCCGTTCGCGCACTTCATGGGTCCCCTGCGCCGGGCGGGCGACGGCCGCTGGGAGTCGCCGTCGGCCACCTACGTGCACCCCGGCGTGCTCTGCCGCAGCCCCACCGGCACCGGCACCTCGGCGCGGCTCGCCCTCATGGCGTCGCGCGGGGAGATCCGCGAGGGCGAGTCGCTGGAGACGGTCTCGCCGCGCGGCAGCCGGTTCGTCGGCACGGTGCTGGAGCGCACGCGCGTGGGCGACTACCCGGCGCTGCGCTCCGCCGTCACGGGCGCGGCGCGGGTGATGGCGCGCTCGCAGATCACGGTGGACCTCGACGACCCGCTGGTCGACGCCTCCGACCTGGAGCCGCTGCTCACGCCGCCCGCCTGAGCGGGCTCAGGCGTCGCCCGCCGCCGCCGCCACCTCGGAGCCGGGGGCCCCGCCGTTCGTGCCGACCACGGTGCCGTCGGTGGCGAAGACCACCGAGCCGTCGTAGTAGTCGTCGGAGACCGAGACGCGGACCCGCGGGTCGCTGGGCTTCTCGTCGGCCCAGACCTCGCGCGAGACCCACAGCATCGGGTCGTCGGTGTCGTCGATCCCCGTGAGGCGCTCGGCCTCGTCGAACAGCGGCGGCAGGTCCTCCCAGCCGATCTCCGAGGCGTCGAACAGCTCCCGGGGCACGTCCTCGGGCTCCGGCTGGATGAGGGACGCGCCCTCGTGGGTGGCCTCGCCGTCGCGGTAGTGCCACTCGTCGGTCGTGGTGGCGCCCGGCGACGTGGGGGCCGTGACCTGCACCCACTGGTCGAACACGTAGACCTCCGTGACCTCGTCGCCCGACAGCGCGAGGACGGCGTCGATCGCGGGCCGCAGGTTCCCCGGCGTGAACATCGACGTCTCGGCGGCCGCGGCGGCGTCGTGCTCGGCGCGGACGGTGTCGATCGACCGCGTCTCCACCAGGCGGCGGGCGTCGTCCCACACGGGGTAGAGCGCCGCGGCGAAGCCGACGACGGCCAGCACGGGGAAGACGACGAACGGGATGTGCCGGATACCGCCGGCCGAGCGGCCCTTCTGCGGCAGCGCCCAGACGTCGGCGTCGCGCAGCTCGCGGACCTGGCGGTCGGACCCGGCGCGTCGCACCCAGTCGGGGTCGGGGGCGTCGTCGAGCACGACCTCGGGGCGCTCCGGGTGGAGCTGCGTCACCACGAGCACCGCCCCCGGCTGCATCGACGGCAGCTGGGCGAGGTTCACCACCTGCCGGACGCTGGTGCGGTACGGCCCGTGCCCCTGGCGGGGGACGACCAGCAGCCCGATCTCGCACACCGGCTGGTCGTCGACCGCCGACCCGGTGGCCCTGATGCCCGTCACGCGGGCGAGCGTCGTGCGGCCCGCGGCCTTCGCCTCGGCCACCTTCTTCGGGTCCTTGAGCCCCGTCCCGCTCGTGACGCTGCCGATGATGGTCAGCGGCAGGCAGAGGCTCGCCACCACGATCGCGACGATGCGCAGGGTGACGTACAGGGGATCGCCCGTGAGGGCGTCGCCGAGGATCGACGCCGCGAGCACGCCGAGGGACAGAGCGAACAGGCAGCGGATCACGACCGTATTCTGCCTGGCCGTCCGGGGTCCTCGGCCAGGGCCGTCGCCGGCGTCGTGCCTCGTCCGACCGGGCGTATCCTGGCGCCATGACGACGCGCGCGTGCTGGTGGTGGCTGCCTCCGCAGCCCTGACCCGACGCGCCCACGTCCCCGTCCCGAGCTGCCCGTCGCAGCCGGGACGCCTCTGTGTCCGGACCGGACCGACGGGCGGCGATCCCCCAGAGGAGCCGACCCGATGACCGCACCGTCCGTCCTGACCACGCCCACACCCACCCCCACCGCCGCCGTCGCGCAGGCCCGGTCCGCCGAGATCGAGGCCGAGCTGGCGCGCGACCCCGGCCGCTTCCGCGTCCTCACCGGCGACCGGCCGACCGGCGCCCTGCACCTGGGCCACCTGCTCGCCACGCTCGACAACCGGGTGCGTCTGCAGGACGCCGGCGTCGAGGTCGTGCTCGTCGTCGCCGACTACCAGGTCATCACCGACCGCGACGACGCGGGCGACCTGCCCGCCGTCGTGCGCGAGGTGGTGCTCGACTACCTCGCCGCCGGCGTGGACCCGGCGCGCTCCACGGTGTTCACGCACTCGGCCGTGCCGGCGCTGAACCAGCTGCTGCTGCCGTTCCTGTCCCTGGTGAGCGTGGCGGAGCTGGAGCGCAACCCCACCGTGAAGGCGGAGGCCGCGGACGCCGAGAGGCGCCAGGGCCGAGGCATGTCCGGCCTGCTCTTCACGTACCCGGTGCACCAGGCGGCGGACATCCTGTTCTGCCACGGCAACCTCGTGCCCGTGGGGCTGGACCAGCTGCCGCACCTCGAGACGACGCGGACCGTGGCGCGCCGCTTCAACCAGCGCTACGCCGGCGCCCGCCCGTACTTCCCGGAGCCGGACGCCCTGCTCACGCCGTCGTTGACGGTGCTCGGGAACGACGGCGCCAAGATGAGCAAGTCGCGCGGCAACGCGCTGGAGCTGCGGGCCGGCGAGGACGAGACGGTGCGCTTCTTCCGGCGCGCCCGCACCGACTCCGAGCGGCACATCTCCTACGACCCGGAGGCGCGGCCCGAGGTGGCGAACCTGCTGCGCATCGGCGCGCACTTCGCGGGCACGACGCCGCAGGACCTGGCCGCGTCGGTCGGGGACGCCGGGGCGGGGCGGCTCAAGGCGGTCGTCACCGACGCCGTCGTCGAGGGCCTGCGCCCGCTGCGCGAGCGGCGTGCCGCGCTCGCGGCCGACGGTCCCGCCGTCGTGCGCGACGTCCTCGCTCGCGGCAACGCGCGGGCGAACGAGGTCGCCGAGCGCACCCTCGCCGACGTCCGCGACCTCATGGGCACGGTCTACGCCTGACCGCGGGCACCGCTCCGAGCGAGAGGGGTCGGGCCCGCCGGTGCCTCTCCGGCGGGCCCGGGTCTGTGGGTCAGGCGCCGAGCCGGTCGCGCAGCAGCGAGAGCTGCGCCCAGAGCTGGTCGGGCACCCGGTCGCCGAAGGTCTCGAAGAACTCCCCGGTGAGGGCCGTCTCCGCGAGCCACGCCTCGACGGGGACGTCGAACAGGGCCGCGACGTCGGCGTCGGACAGGTCGAGGCCGTCCGTGCGCAGCGCGCCCTCCGCGGGCAGCAGGCCGACGGGGGAGTGCACGGCGCCGGCGTCGGTGCGCAGGCCGCGCGCCCGGTCGAGCTGGGTGACGATCCACTCGACCACGCGCGAGTTCTCGCCGAACCCGGGCCACAGGAAGCTGCCGTCCCCGCCCTTGCGGAACCAGTTCACCTGGAACACCTTGGGCCGCTTGCCGGCCTCGAGGCCCTTGCCCACCGCGAGCCAGTGCGACCAGTGGTCGGCCATGTTGTAGCCGCAGAACGGCATCATCGCGAACGGGTCGCGACGGAGCTCGCCGACCGTGCCCTCGGCCGCGGCGGTGCGCTCGGAGCTGATCGTGGCGCCCATGAAGACGCCGTGGTCCCAGCTCGTCGCCTGGGTCACGAGCGGCACGTTGGTGGCGCGGCGGCCGCCGAAGACGATCGCGTCGACGGGCACGCCTGCCGGGTCCTCCCAGGTGTCCGCGATCGACGGGCACTGCGCCGCCGACACCGTGAACCGGGAGTTCGGGTGCGCGGCCGGGGTGTCGGAACCGGGCGTCCAGTCGTTCCCCTGCCAGTCGATCAGGTGCGCGGGCGGCTCGGGCGTGAGCCCCTCCCACCACACGTCGCCGTCGTCGGTCAGGGCCACGTTGGTGAAGATCGTGTCGTGCGTGAAGGTCTCGACGGCGGTCGGGTTGGTCTCGACGCCCGTGCCCGGCGCGACGCCGAAGAAGCCCGCCTCGGGGTTGATGGCCCGCAGGCGGCCGTCGGGGCCGGGGCGCATCCACACGATGTCGTCGCCGATCGTCTCGACCGTCCAGCCGGGGATGGTGGGTCGCAGCATCGCGAGGTTCGTCTTGCCGCACGCGCTCGGGAACGCGGCGGCCAGGTGGTACCGCCGCTGCTCCGGCGACGTCACGCGGATGAGCAGCATGTGCTCGGCGAGCCAGCCCTCGTCGCGCGCCATCGCCGACGCGATGCGCAGCGCGAAGCACTTCTTGCCCAGCAGGGCGTTGCCGCCGTAGCCGGAGCCGTACGACCAGATCTCGCGCGTCTCGGGGTAGTGGACGATGTACTTCGTGTCGTTGCAGGGCCACGGCACGTCGGCCTCGCCGTCCGCCAGCGGGGCGCCCACCGAGTGCACGGCGGGCACCCACTGCTGCCCGCCGTCGACGAGGTCCAGGACCTGCGGCGAGACGCGGGTCATGACGTGCATCGACACGACGACGTACGGCGAGTCGGTGATCTCGATGCCCACCTGCGAGATCGGCCCGCCGACGGGGCCCATGGAGAACGGCACCACGTACATGGTGCGGCCGCGCATCGACCCGGCGAAGACCCCGTCCGGCCCCGTCAGCTCCTGGCGCATCTCCGCGGGGGCGCGCCAGTTGTTCGTCGGGCCGGCGTCCTCCTCGCGCTCCGAGCAGATGAAGGTGCGCGACTCGACGCGGGCGACGTCCGACGGGTTAGAACGGGCGTGGTAGGAGTTCGGCCGCTTCGCCTCGGCCAGCCTGATCAGCGTGCCGGCCTCGACCATCTCGTCGAGCAGGCGCTGCTTCTCGGCGGCGGACCCGTCGCACCACACGATCTCGTCGGGCTGCGTGAGCTCGGCGACCTGGCGCACCCAGGCGCGGAAGTCCTTGCCGCGCGCCCCGGACGCCCCGGACGCGGGCCCGGCGCCCACCTGGCCGCGCGGCGTCGTCGTGCTGGGGGCCAGGGCGTCCGGCGCGAGCTCGGCGATCGCGAGTCGCGTGCGGCGCGGGTTCGCGGTGAAGGTCATCGGGTGCTCCGTCCATCGAGGCCCCGGCGAGCGCTGCCGGGTGGGCTGCCTCCAGCGTCCCTCCCGGCCGTACCTACTTTCCACCGGATCGGCCGTGAAGATCTGCCGATCTTCACGTAGCGTTAAACCATGACTGCCAAGGACGCCGCCGGGGCGGACTCCCCGGACCTCATCACCCTCGGCCGGCGCATCCGGCACGCGCGTACGGCGCGCGGGCTCACTCTCGAGGCGCTGGGGGAGCGGGTGGGCTCGGCGCCGAGCCTGCTGTCCCTGGTCGAGAACGGTCGGCGCGAGCCGCGGCTGTCGCTGCTGCGCTCCATCGCGGACGCCGTCGGCGTGGCCGTGCCCGACCTGCTCGCCGACGAGCCGCCGTCGCGCCGTGCCGAGCTGGAGATCGCCCTGGAGCGCGCGCAGCGCGGCCCGCTCTTCGGGGCGCTCGGCCTGCCGTCGGTCAAGCCCAGCCAGAAGCTGCCGATGCCGGTGCTGGAGCAGCTGGTCGGCCTCCACACCGAGCTGTCGCGGCGCGAGGAGGAGGCGATCGCCACCCCGGAGGAGGCGCGGCGCGCCAACACCGAGCTGCGCCACGAACGCCAGGAGCGGGACAACTACCTGCCGCAGATCGAGGCGCTCGGCGAGGAGCTGACCCACCGCGCCGGGTACGCGGGGGCGGGCGCCCTCACGCACCGCACGGTGGCGCGCATGGCCGAGCAGCTGGGCCTCACCCTCCTGCACGTGGACGACCTCCCGCGCTCGGCGCGGTCGGTCACGGACCTCGAGAACGGCCGGATCTACCTGCCGCCGGCGTCCATCCCGGGCGGGCACGGGCTGCGGTCGCTCGCCCTCCAGGCGATCGCTCACCGCGTGCTGGGGCACGAGCGGCCCCGGAGCTACGCCGAGTTCCTGCGCCAGCGGGTGGAGATCACGTACTTCGCGGCGAGCTGCCTCATCCCCCAATCGGTGGCCGTGGAGTTCCTGCAGCGCCGCAAGCGCGAGAAGGACCTGGCGGTCGAGGACTTCCGCGACGCGTTCGGCGTCACGCACGAGGCCGCCGCCATGCGCCTGACCAACCTCGCCACCGTGCACCTCGGCATCCCGCTGCACTTCCTGCGCGTGGGCGACGACGGCGCGCTGTTCCGCGGGTACGCGAACGACGGGCTGCCGCTGCCCCAGGACGTGACGGGAGCCATCGAGGGGCAGCTCGTGTGCCGCTGGTGGGCGGGGCGCGAGGCGTTCACGCGCCGCGACCGCGCCACCGAGTCCTACCAGTACACCGACACCCCGGCGGGCACGTTCTGGGACTCGGTCCAGACCGGGACCGGGGCCGACGGGCGGCAGTTCTCCGTCACCGTGGGCGTGCCGTACGCGCACGCGAAGTGGTTCCGCGGCCGCGACACCCAGGTGCGGCACGCCTCCACCTGCCCCGACCCGGCGTGCTGCCAGCGGCCGCCGGCCGAGCTCGCGGAGCGGTGGGACGGCGTCGCCTGGCCCAGCGCGCGGATGCACCAGCAGGTGCTCGCGGCCCTGCCGCGCGGCGCGTTCCCCGGCGTCGACGACACCGACGTCTTCGCCTTTCTGCAGCGCCACGCGCCGCGCGACGCGGCGGCCCAGGCGTGACGGGTCGGTCGTCGTGACGCCCGGACAGGCGGACCGGACGGGTCACCCGTACTGGTCTCGGGCGATCCTCGCGGCCTCTGCGCGGTTCGCCACCCCCAGCTTCGCGAGGAGTACCGAGACGTTGTTGCTGACGGTCTTGCCGGACAGGGAGAGGCGCTCGGCGATCTGCCGGTTCGACAGGCCACGTGCCACGAGATCGAGAACGTCGAGCTCTCGCGGGGTCAAGCCGTACGGGTCGTCCTTCGCCGGCGGGCGGAGAAGTCCCACGGCCGGAACGACGCTCGACCCGAGGACCACCGCACCGAGCACCGCGGCGCGGACGGCGGCCACCAGCTGCGCGGGGCTGGCGTCCTTGACGACGTAGCCGGCCGCTCCGGCCGCGACAGCCTCGCGGACGAGTCCTTCGTCGTCGTACATGGTGACGACCACGATCCGGATCGACGGCGACGTCGCTGCGACCTGCCTCACGACGTCGAGCCCGTCGCCGTCCGGCAGGCCCAGGTCGAGGAGCGCGACGTCCGGTGCGAGAGCCGCGATGACCGAGAGCGCCTCGGCCGCCCCCGCGGCCCCGGCGACGACGTCGAACCCCTCGGACTCGAGCAACGAGACGAGCCCGTGGCGGAAGACCGGGTGATCGTCGACGACGACGACGCGTGTCATGAGGGCCCGCTCGTGTCGATGGGCAACCAGCACCGCAACACCGTC
The DNA here is from genome assembly GCF_042885055.1 of Isoptericola sp. NPDC058082. Lineage (NCBI taxonomy): Bacteria > Bacillati > Actinomycetota > Actinomycetes > Micrococcales > Promicromonosporaceae > Isoptericola > Isoptericola sp. NPDC058082. The sequence goes on from NZ_JBHVSQ010000020.1 coordinate 58,611, forward strand.
CCGCCGCCGACAGCCCGCATGATCCGGACGCTCCCGCCGAGCTCGGCCGCGCGTTCTCGCGCCGAGGTCAGGCCCACGCCGTCCCGGGCGTCCTCGGGGAAGCCGAGACCGTCGTCGGTCACCTCGATGTCGAAGCGCGAGTCCCCGTGGCGCAACCGGATGTCGCACACGGTCGCCCCGGCATGACGGCGGACGTTGGTGACCGCCTCCTGGACGATGCGGTAGGCGGCCGCCTCCACCGCTGCGGGGAGCGTCGGTCCGACGTCGGCGTCGAGCCTCACCGTCGGGTACCCGTCTGCCGCGACGAGGCGGTCACGCAGCGCCTGCACGAGACCGCGGGCGTCCAGCTCGGGCGGGCGCATGTCGTAGGCGACCTCACGGAGTCGACGTGACGCCGCGCCCAGCTCCGCCGCCAGGCGATGCGCGAGCTCGACGGTCCGAGGGTCGCCGTCGGTCGCGTACCGCTCGAGTGCCGCCGCGGACAGCCCGAGACCGCTGAACGTCGGGGCGAGGTCGTCGTGAAGGTACCCCCGCACACGCTTCCGCTCCTCTTCCCGAGCAAGGACCGTGCGTGATCGGGACCCTACGAGCGCCTCGAGCGCCCGCGCTCCGTCGAGCGCGGGCCCGGCGTACGCGCAGATCCGCTGGATCACCGCTTGGTCCGCTCGGGTCAACGTCTGCTCCCCGGGCCGTGGAGTGACGAAGACCCGGGCGAGCTGCTCGCCCCGGTACACCACGACGAACTCCGACGGCGGCGCATCGGTCGGCGCTCCCGACTCGACGCGAACGGTCCCGTCCGTGTCCATCGACACGTGCGCGGCGCCGGTCACGGACGCGATCGTGCGCACGACGGTCTCCGGGACCTCGCGGATCTCGTGGCGCGCGGCGAGCAGCTCGTCGAGGTCGTCGATCGCATCCAGCGGATCCCGTCGGCGCCCGTAGACCACGAGCTCCGCCCACCGCGACGCGATCCTCCAGCCGGGGACCGCGACGAGGACGGCTGCCAGCGCCCCGCCCCACGCGGGGGCAGGAGGCGCCGCGCCTCGGGTGAGGGCGGTCGAGACCACGACGGCGCCCGCCGCCGCCAGGCCCGTGAGGCCGACAGCGAGCACCCAGCGCAGCGCCCGATCCAGGTTCGCCGACCTCGGGGCGACCACACCGAGCGAGAACCCGAGGCCCGGGAGGACGAGGAGAGCGGTGGCGAGGGTCGACGTGTCCTCCTCCGTCGTCAGCCCACCGGCGATGGCGAGCGCCACGACGAGGAAGGCCACCACCATGGCGGAGACCGCGGTGAGCACCCAGCGGACCTGTTGTCGTGCGCGGGCGTCCGACCGGGTGCGGTAGCGGACGATCTGTCCCCAGGCGAGCAGCGGCCAGGTGAGGGCGTAGTGCCAGGGCCACCATGGCTGCTCCTCGAGGCGCATCCCGCTGAGGAGGTTCGTCGCCTGCAGGCCGATGGCGACGCCGACGACCGCTCCGAGCCAGCGTGGTGCGCAACGCCCGTCGGGGTAGGTCGCCATGAGGACGGCGTAGCAGCTCTGGACGATCGCGACGGCGAGGCCGACCGTCGCTCGCTCGCCGTCCGGATCGAGCGCCAGCGCGGCGTTCGCCAGGACGAGCAGCGCTGTCGGCACGACGACCCACCCGGCCCGGCGACGCAGCCCCGCCCAGAGGACCAGGCCGGCCGCCGGCCATGAGACCACCTGGACCGCGAGCTGCGTCGCGCTCATCGCCATGAGTTCATGATGCCGAACGAGAGGCCCGCAGCGCCCAGGTTCCGGCGGCGAGCAGGTACGGGGGGAGCAGGACGACGCCTGCCGGCACTCCCGTGAAGAGCATGCCGACGCTGACCACCGCGAAGGCCGACCCGAGCGCCAGCAGCCAGCGCGGGAGGATGCGGCGCCCTGCGATCGACACCACCGCGAGGAACCCCGCGAGCGCGATGCCCGCCAGGGTCGCGAACGCCTGGGGCACCACGAACAGCCCCTGGACGACGGCCGACTGCGCTCCTGCGCTCGCCCCCGACCCTGAGATGTAGTCGTTGACGAAGGCGCTCTGGACGACGGCCGCGAGGCCGCTCCCCAACAGCCCCACGCCGACCATGGCCACGAACGGCGGCAGCGCCACGGCGCTCGCGGAACCCCGACGCAGCAGGTGGGCGGCGAGGCCCGACAGGGCGACGACGGTGAGCACGGTGACCGCCGTGAAGACGATCGCCCGCACCGCGGCGAGCGGGAGCTCCTCCGCCATCTGTGCCGGGGTCGGGTACTCGGGCAGGGGTTGGGCGTTCAGGAGGTGCAGCACCTGGTTGATCCCGAACGATGACAGGTGGATGGCGGCCCCGACGACCCCGGCGACCCCCGCGGCTCGAAGGACGGCCTTCGGCGTGGCGGTCGTGCCGTCGCTGCGGACGATGGTCATGGCTCTCTCCTCTCGGCGCCCGCGCTCGGACACGCGGCTCCGACGAGTAGATCCGCCTGGTTTCCCGGTCGGCCAGGGGCGACGATTCCCGGCTGGCCCCCAAGGCCCGGCCGGGGGCGGCCCGCGTCGGTGCGGGTTCAGGCCCCGCCGTCGAGCCGTACCTCGCGGATCCGGCGGTCGTCGACGGCCGTGACGTGCAGCGCGTGGGCGCCGCCCTCGTGGTCGTCGTCGTCGAGCACCACCACGTCGCCCTCCTCGGCGAGCCGTCCGAGCCGGGCGAGGACGTAGCCCGCGACGGTCTCGTAGGGGCCGTCGGGCAGCTCGACGCCGGTGAGCCGGGCGAAGTCCTCGATCGTGAGGCCGGCGTCGTAGGTCCCCGCCACGTGCACCGCGGCGAGCGGGTCGTGCTCGTCGCGGATGTCGCCGACGAGCTCCTCGACGAGGTCCTCGAGCGTGACGATCCCGTCGGTCCCGCCGTACTCGTCGACGACGAGGGCGAGGTGCGTGCGGGTGCGCTGCATCTCGGCGAGGGTCGGCAGCAGCCGCCCGGTCGCGGGCAGGTCGAGCACCGGGCGGGCCATGTCGCGCACGGTGCGCCGGGTGCCGGACGGCGCACCCGCGCCGCGGGCGAGGTCGCGCACGTGCACGAAGCCGAGCACGTCGTCGACGTCCTCGCCGGCGACGGGGTACCGCGAGTAGGGCAGGTCGCGCGTGCGCTCCTCGGCCTCGGCGAGCGACAGGTCCGCCCGGAGGAAGACGACGTCTCCCCGCGGCCGCATCACCTCGCCCAGGGTGCGCTCCGAGGCGGCGAAGACGTCCGAGAGGATGCGCCGCTCGTCCTCGTGCAGGCCCGGGTGGGCGGCGACGAGGTCGCGGAGCTCCTGCTCGCTGATCTCCTCCGAGCGCAGGCTCGGGTCGCCGCCCAGCAGGCGGACGACGGCGTCGGTCGACCGGGACAGCAGCCAGATGACGGGCCGCATCAGCACGGCGAAGCGGTCCAGCGGCGGGCCCACGGCGAGCGCGACCTGCGCGGTGCGCTGCAGCGCGATCCGCTTGGGCACGAGCTCGCCGAGCACGAGCGACAGGTAGGCGATGACGAGGGTGAGGCCGACGAGCGCGACCGTCGCCGCGGCGCCCTCCGGGAGCCCCGCGGACACGAGCGCCGGGGCGACGTCGGGCGCCAGGGTGGACGCGCCGTACGCGGCGGAGAAGAAGCCCGCCACCGTGACGCCGATCTGCACGGCCGCCAGGAAGCGGTTCGGGTCGCGGGCGATCGCCGCCACCCGGCGGCCCCGCGGGCCGCTGCGCTCGAGCTGGTCGATCTGGGTGCCCCGCAGCGAGACCAGCGCGAACTCGGTCCCGGCGAACACACCGCCCAGGAGCACGAAGAGCAGGACGAGCGCGATGTTCCACCAGGTGTCCGCGTCCACCGGGGTCCTCTCTGTCGGTCGCCGGCCGAGGCGCCGACGGTCGCCCCGGTGTCGTCACCCGGTGAACGCGTCGCGGTGCGGCCCGGTTCCGACGGACCGGGCGGGCGGGTCAGCGGAAGCGCTGCGCCGCCAGGGGAGCCGCCTCGGCGAGGCCGCGCACGGCGGGGTGCGCGTCGTCGTCGGTGCCGCCGGCCAGGACGTCGTTCATCGGGCCGGACGCCACGAACGTGCCGTCCGCGAGCACGTGCACTGTCGGGCACAGCCGGCCGACCAGCTCGACGTCGTGCGAGACCAGCAGCACGGCGGTGCCCTCGGCGCGGGTGGCGTCGGTGAGCCGGCGCACGATCTCGCCGCGCATCGCCGGGTCGACGGCGGTGAGCGGCTCGTCGAGGAGCAGCGCCTGGGGGCGGGTGGCCAGCGCGAGCGCGAGCGCGAGGCGCTGCTTCTCCCCGCCCGAGAGGGAGTAGACGGCGCGCCTCGCGAGCTGCGGCTCGAGCGCGACGTCGTCCAGCAGGTCCGCCACGGTGCGGCCGCTGGCGCGGCCGGCCTTGCGGGCGTCGGTCAGGGCGCCGGAGACGGCGCGCTCCACGGTCCAGCGCGGGTCGACGTCGAGCCCGTTCTGCGCGACCGTGCGCACCGCCGCGCGGAACTTCTTCTTGTCCCGCCGGCCGAGCTTGGCGACCGTGCGGCCCTGGAACGTCACGTGCCCCTCGCGGATGCGCAGCTGCCCCAGCAGCGCCTGCACCAGCGTCGACTTCCCGGCGCCCGACTCGCCCACCACGCCCACCGGCTCCGCCCCGGGCAGCAGCTCCAGGTCGATCCCCTCCAGGATCGCGGGGCCGCCGTAGCCGACCACCAGGTCGGTCGCGCGCAGGATCGGGGTGGGGGAGGTCGAGCTCATGCTGGTGTCACCTTCGTGTGTGCGTGCGCCGGACGACGGGGCCGGCCCGGTTGTCCGACGAACGACGGTACCCCGCGGTTCCCGCCGCCCTCGGCGACCGAGGGCGGCGGGACTGCTCACGGCGTGGTCACGACGGCATCGTCAGACGCCGGCCAGCACCGCCTCTGCGGGCTCCTCGGGCCCCTCGGGCGCCACGGCCGGTCCCCGGCCGAGGACCGCGGACAGGGCGTGCGCGAGCCACTCCCGCGCCTCGGCCGCCGTGGCGGGCGCGCTCGCCCGGCGGGCGGCGACGTGCAGGTCCGGGCGGACCAGGAGCACCCCGGAGTCCTCGGTCTCCCGCAGGTCCGCCCACGTCCCGTAGGGGTCCTCGACGGGCCGGCCGGGTCCGACCGCGACGGTCGTGAGGTCGAGCCCGAGCTCCGTGCCGAGCTCCCGTGCGGCGTCGACCCACGCCTCGCCGCCGATCCCGGTGACGACGGCGAACCGGCCCTGCCCGACGAGGTCGAGGGTCGACGTCCGGGCGCCGTCGACGGTCACCCAGGTGTGCGGGATCCGCGCGCCCGGCCACGTGGTGGGCTGGGCGTAGAGCTCGGGGTCGAGCGCGTACTCCGGCTCCGGCGTGCCGTCCGGCAGGACCGAGCCCGAGGCGTACCGGTGGTTGTGCTCCACGCCGTGCGCGTCGAACTCGTACTGCTTGTACGCGATCGCCTCGCGCAGCGCGGCGCGCACCCGCTCGCCGTCCGCGCCCGGCGCCTTGCGGAGCTCCAGCTGGGCCTCGAGCCGCGCGGGGTCGCTCGTGTCCTCGAGCTCCAGCGCGGCCAGGATGCGGCCCGTGTCGGCGATGCTCTGGTTGGCGCGCTCGACGATCTGCTTCGCGACCGGTGCCCGCTCGGCGTCGTAGGAGTCGAGCAGCGCCGGGTCCGCCGTCCCGGCGACGACGTGGGCGAGCTTCCAGGCGAGGTTGTAGGAGTCCTGGATCGAGGTGTTGGAGCCCAGCCCGTTCGTCGGAGGGTGCCGGTGGACGGCGTCCCCCACGCAGAAGACGCGCCCCTTCGCCAGGGTCGTGGCGTAGTGGTGGTTCACGGTCCAGGGGGACGCCGACTTCACGCGCATCTCGAAGTCGTCGGTGCCCACGAGGTTCACGGCGAGCTCGCGCACGAACTCGTCGGTGAGCTCCGGCGGCCCGGCGGCGACCTCGTAGCCCCACATGACCATCCACTCGTTCCAGGGCTTGATCATGCGCAGCACGCCCAGCCCCACGCCCTCGCGCTCCGCGCCCGGCTGGAGCATCCAGTAGAGGACGGACGGCCGGTGGGCGACGAAGCGGGAGAGGTCCGCCTCGAACACGATGCTCAGGGACCCGCCGACCGCTCCGGGGCCCTCGTAGGGCAGGTCCAGGTGCTCGGCCACCCGGCTCCGGGCGCCGTCGGCGCCGACGAGGTAGCGCGAGCGCACCCGGTAGGTCGCCCCGGTGAGCCGGTCGCGGACGGTGGTGGTGACGCCGTCGGCGTCCTGTACGTGGTCGACGTACTCGGTGTCGAAGCGCACGGTCGCGCCGCGCTCCTGCGCCGCCTGCACGAGGATCGGCTCGGTGATGGTCTGCGGGGCGTCGACCATCGGGCACGGGCTCTGCAGCTCGTACCGGGCGCGGCGCGCGGTGTCGGTGCCCCAGGACGGGATGCGGCCGAGCTCCTCGCCCGCCAGGCTCGTGCAGAACGTCGTGTTGCCCATCGAGTCCCACGGCGTCGCCTCGGCCAGCAGCGCGTCCTCGAGGCCCATGTCGCGCAGCGCCTCCATCGTGCGCTGGTTGGTGATGTGCGCCCGAGGGCTGTCGGCGAGGCGGCCGTACTTGGTCACCACCATGACGCGCGTGCCGTACGTCGCCAGGAAGAGGGCCGCCGAGGCGCCCGCGGGGCCGGTCCCGACGACGAGGACGTCGGTCTCGAGCACGGGGTCCTCGAGCACCAGGTCCTCGGGCGCAGGGGGTGTGGGCACGGGGTCGTGGGTCATCGGCGATCAGCTCCTGAGGTTCGGGGTCGACGCACCGCACGGTAGCGAAAATGTCCCTCCACCTGCAGCGACGTCCCGCTCGGGTGAGCGACCCGCGCGGAGGTCATACTGCGTGGATGGTGGACCGGGAGTCGGTACGCAGGTGGGTCGCCGGGTACGAGACGGCGTGGCGCGACAGCGACGCCGACGCCGTCGCGCGGCTGTTCACGCCCGACGCGCGGTACGCGCGCTCGCCCTACGACGCCGAGGAGCCCGTGGGTCACGACGCGATCCGCGGGTTCTGGACCGTCGACGAGGACGCCGCGTTCACGATGACGGCCGAGCCGGTCGCCGTCGAGGGCGACGTCGCCGTCGTCCGGCTCGAGGTGCGCTACACCGCGCCCGACGAGCAGGAGTACCGCGACCTGTGGGTGCTGCGCTTCGCCGACGACGGACGCGTCACCGACTTCGAGGAGTGGGCGTACTGGCCGGGGAAGGCCTGGACGGCGTCGCCCTGAGCGGCGCGACGCCGTCCCGCCCGCACGGTCACGGGCGCGCGCCTCCGCGGGCGTCCGTGCGGGCGAGGAGCTTGCCGAACACGTCGCCCAGGCGCAGGCCGTCGTGCTCGAACTCGTTGGTCACCCAGGCGCGCGCGTTCCCGACGTGCGCTGCGGTCTCCAGGGAGAGGCCCGCGTCGACGAACATGTCGTCGTGGTAGACGGCGGCCTCGAGCGGCACGTCGTTGCGGGCGAGGGCGTCGAGGTCGTACAGGTCGTCCCAGCCGGTGCGCGCCGCCAGCGCCTCGGCGGCGGGCCGGAACGGGCGCAGCTCCGCGAGCTGCTCGAACATCCAGGGGTAGATCATCTCGCCGGTGAACAGCAGGGGGCGGGCGCCGGCGTCGAACGCCGCGTCGTCCTCGCGCACCCGCTGCGCCGCCCACGCCGTGGCCCCGGTGCCGGACTGCGCGTAGATCGACTCGTGCAGGACGGCGTACATCGGGTTGGTGGCGAAGCCCGTGGCGGCCTCGACCTCGGCGAGGAACGTGTCGCTCAGGTCGTCCGACCCGTGGTCGAACGCCTCGTCGACGATCCAGTGCACGCGCTCGAAGCCCGGCCCCATGCCGAACGCCATCCCGAGGGTCTGGAACCGCTCAACCGTGAGCAGGTCCCCGCCGGGCAGGCGGACGTCGCCCGCCGCGATCCGGTCCGCGATGCGTGCCACGCGATCGACGTCGTCCGGGTAGCGCTCGCGGTAGAGCGCGTTCTTGGCGACGACGCGCGGCTGGGTGCGGCGGTAGACGTCCTCGGCGCTCGCCGTGAGCCCGGCGAGGCCGCCGGTGACGTACGACGCCGCCACCCCCTCGGGGGCCCGCGACAGGTACGTGAGGGTGAGGAACCCGCCGTAGGACTGGCCGAGCGTCGACCAGCGGCGGCCGCCGTAGACGGTGGTCCGCACGTGCTCGGCGTCGGCGACGATCGAGTCGGCGCGGAAGTGGGTCAGGTGCTCGGCCTGGGCCTCGGCCGGGCCCAGCGCGGTGAGCGCACCCGCCCGGACCGCCGTCGAGCGGCCGGTGCCGCGCTGGTCGAGCAGCACCACCCGGAACCGCTTGAGGGCCTCGCCCACCCAGCCGTCGGGGCCGGTCGGGCGCGGTCCCTTGCCGCCCGGGCCGCCCTGGAGGAAGACGAGCAGCGGCAGGTCGTCGGCCTTCCGCGGCGGATCGACCAGCTCGCGGACGAAGAGGGAGATCGTGCGGCCGTCGTCGGGGTGCGCCCAGTCCAGCGGCACCGTGAGGGTGCGGTCGGTGACGTGGACGCCGGGGAGCGTGTACGCGCGCACCGAGGTGGGTGCCGAGGCGGTCGTGGTGGTCGCGGTGCCGGTGATGCTCACGGGGGCAAGGGTAGGCCGGGTTGCATTATTGGAGTGCGTGCTCCAACAATTGTGCCGTGCCGATCACCGCTCCGTCCGAGGTGCGCCAGCCCCGCTGGGTGCCGCTGCTCCTGCTGCTCGCGACCGTCGCCGTCGGCGTCGGGCTGGGCTTCGCGCTCCCGCCGCTCGCCCGGTGGCTGCACGGGGTCCTCGAGAGCACCCCGTTGCCGAGCCTCGGCCCAGTCGAGCTCCTCGCGGGCCTGCCCCTCGTCTGGTCCGTGCCCGTCCTCGGCGGGCTGGGCGTGGTGGGGGGTGTCCTCCTGGCGCTGAGCACGGTCGGGGAGGCGCTGCGGCTCACCGTCGCCGACGACCACCTGGAGCACCGCACGGACGACCGGGAGGGCTGGGTCGAGCGGGCCGACGTCGGCGACGTCTTCCGCGACGGCCGGTACCTCGTCCTGCTCGGCCCGACCGGCGCCCCCCGGGAACGTCTGGACGCGGACACGCTGCGGCCCGACGAGCTCCGGGCCGCGTTCGAGGGGCACGGATGGCCGTGGCGCGACGCCGACCCGCACGAGCGCGCGTACGAGCGGTGGATGGACGGCCGGCCCGGGTTCTCGGCCGCCGAGCACGCCCTGCTGCGCCGTCGGCTCGCCGAGCGCAAGGACGCCGCGGCGGTGGCGGAGATCGACGAGGAGCTCGCCGCCCACGGCCTCGCGGCGCGCGTCCGCGACGACCGGCTCCAGGTGCGGAGGGTCGGCGTCGTGCCCGCGAAGGACGCCCGTGGCGCGCAGGGTTGACCCGGAGCGGCACGAGGCGCGCCGCCTGCAGATCGTCCTGGCCGGGCTGACGGTGCTGGCCGAGCGCGGCTACGAGGGCGCGACGACGGCCGCGATCTGCCGCGAGGCGGGGATCGGGTCGGGGACGTTCTTCCACTACTTCGCGACCAAGACGGAGCTGGTCCTGGCGATCCTCGAGCTCGGTACGGCCGACACGGTCGAGAAGGCGGCGGCCCTCGAGGGCCGCACCGACCCGCTCGCCGTCCTCCTCGAGCTCGTGGGCTCGTGGGCCGACGACGCCGCCGACCCGCGCATCCCCGGGTTCGTCCGCGCCGTCGCGGGAGTCATGCACCTGCCCGCCGTCGCCGACGCCCTGGCGGCGGACGACCGCGCCCAGCGCGACCTGCTCCTGCCGTGGATCGAGCGCGGCCAGGCGGCGGGCGAGGTCCGCACCGACCTCCCGCCGTCCCGCATCGCGTCGTGGCTCGCCCTGCTCTCCGGCGGCTTCCTGGAGCGCGTCGCCACGGACCCCGACTTCACCGTCGACGGCGAGCGCGCCCTCCTGGTCGCCACGGCGCGGGCGTTCCTGGCCGGCCCCACGGGAGCCGCGGATGCGACCACAGGGAGACGCCGCTAGGCAGGAGGGGTGCCCGGCCACCGCCGTCGTCCCGCCCTCCGTCCGCCCCGGTGAACGTGGGCGTCCTGCTCGCGCTCGCGTCGGCGCTCCTGTACGGCGTGTCGGACGTGGTGGGCGGCGTCGTCTCGCGGCGGATGCCGTTCGTCCGGGTCGCGCTCTGGGGCCAGGGGGGAGGCCTCGTCGCGACGCTCCTCGCGGCGCCGTTCGCGGGCGGTACGGGGCCGGCGTCGGCCGACCTGCTGTGGGGCGGGCTGTCCGGCATGGGCACCGGGGTCGCGATGGTCGCGCTGTTCCGGGGGATGAGCCGGGGCGCCATGTCCCTGGTGGTGCCCGTGAGCGCCGTGGGCGGCCTCGCCCTGCCGGCCGTCGCCGCGGCGCTGGTCCTCGGGGAGCGTCCCGGGGCGTGGACGTGGGCCGGGGTGCTGCTGGCGCTGCCCGCGCTCTGGCTGGTCGCGCGGGGCGGCCCGGGCGCGCCGGCGGGGGACGCCCTGGCGGTGCGCGACGGCCTGACCGCGAGCGTCGGCATCGGCGTGCAGTACCTCGCCCTCGCCCAGGCCGGAGGAGGTTCGGGCGTCTGGCCCGTGGCCGCGGGCCGGGTGACGGCGGTCGCGTGCGTCGGTGTGCTCGCGCTCCTGGCGCTCCGGCGCCCGCCCGCAGAACCGCGCCCGGCGCCTACCCCGGCCCTGCGCCTCGCGGCGGCCTCCAGCGGCGTCCTGGCCGCCGCGGCCCTCGTCTGCTACCTGCTCGCCGCGCGGACCGAGCTCGTCGCGGTGGCGGTGACCCTGTCGGCGCTCTACCCGGTGGTCCCGGTCCTGGTGGGCCTCACCCTCCTGCACGAACGGCTCACCCGCCGCCAGGCCCTCGGCCTCGCCCTGGCCCTCGCCGCCTCGCTCCTCGTCGTCGGCCCCTGACGACCACCCGCGCACGGTCCACAGCACCAGCAGGCAGCATCCCCACGTGCAGGAGACCGAAACGACAAGCTGAGGGGACGGCATCGGTTTGTCTCGGGGTCTTCCTCCCCAAGGGGGGGGGGGCCTAGGGTTCCGTGACAGGTTCTGGGTAAAAGGGGGCATCCCCCTCGGCCCCC
>NZ_JBHVSQ010000021.1:0-6952 GCF_042885055.1 Isoptericola sp. NPDC058082
AAAGAAGAGGAAGAAGAGGAGGGGAAGCCGGGGGGGGATCTGCGGCCCCCCCCCTCCTTCCCGGGCTTCTCTCTCGCCGTCAGGAACGCTTCTGCTTCTTCAGCGCCTTCTCGCTGACCGGCGCGGTGCCGTCGGCCCGCTGCTGGGCGTAGTACGCCCGCGCCTCGTCCTGCCGCTCCGCCTCGATGCCGGACGCGATGACCGCCCGGAGGTGCTCCGGCCCGTAGCCCCACGCGTCGACGAGGTCGACGGCGTGCGGACGCAGGCGGTCGAGCAGGCGGTCGACGTACGACGTCACCGTGCGGGCACGCTGCGCGGACAGCCGCCCGTTGATGAGGTACCAGGCGAGGTTGCGCTCGATGAGCGTGAGCCCGAAGACGTCGCGCACCCAGGTCATCACGCGGCGCGTGCCCGGGTCCTCGATCTGCTCGAGGGCGTCGGTGAACGCCGACCAGCGCAGCAGGTCCGCGTGCGCCCTGGCCGCCTCGACGAGCTGCACCTGGTTCTCGTCGAAGATCCGCGCGGCCGTGACGGGGTCGGCCTTCTGCGCGGGGCGCAGCGCCATGGCGACGTCCTCGACGATCGTCGCGACGCGGTCGGCGAGCAGCTCGCGCTGCGTCTCGGCGTCGCGCAGGTGCCCGGCCGCGCGGCGCGGGTCGCCGACGTCGGCGAGGGCCTGGCCGGCCCGGCGCAGGCCGGTGCGGTGCAGCGCGGCGTCCGCGGCGCGGTCGACGACGAACCGGGCGATGCCGGCCGGCGTCGACGTGGCGCCCTTGAGCGCCTTCGCGTAGTCGCCCACGAGGCGCTTGGCGACGAGCTGCAGCAGCACCGTGTTGTCGCCCTCGAACGTGGCGTACACGTCCATGTCGTGGTGCAGGCTCGTGATGCGGTTCTCGGTGATGAAGCCGGCGCCGCCACAGGCGACGCGGGCCTCCTGCAGCGTCTCCAGCACGAACGTGGTCGACGTCGCCTTGAGCGCCGCCGCCATCGTCTCGAGGTCTTCGCGGTTCTCGGGGGTGTCCTTCTCGCCGGAGAAGACGTCGTCGAACAGGTCGAGGAGGCGGTCGTGCGCGAAGTGCGTCGCGTAGGTCTCCGCGATGCGGGGGAACAGGCGGCGGCGGTGCGTCGCGTAGTCCAGCAGCACCGTCTCCTCGATCGGCGACGACGAGGTGAACTGCCGGCGCTCGGCGCCGTACTTCACGGCGATGGCGAGGCCCAGCTTGGACGCCGTCGACGCCGCGCCGTCCAGGGACACGCGGCCCTGCACCAACGAGCCGAGCATGGTGAAGAAGCGGCGGCCGGGGCTGTCGATCGACGACGAGTACGTGCCGTCGGCGGCGACCGCGCCGTAGCGGGCGAGCAGGTCCGTACGCGGGATGCGCACGTGGTCGAAGGCGAGCCGCCCGTTGTCGACGCCGCGCAGGCCGCCCTTGAGGCCGTCGTCGTGCCCGCTGATCCCGGGCAGGAACTCCATGGTCTCCGGGTCGCGCACCGGCACGTAGAAGCAGTGCACGCCGTGGTTGACGCCGTTCGTGATCAGCTGCGCGAAGACGGTGGCCGCCGTGGCGTGCACCGCCGCGTTGCCGAGGAACTCCTTCCACGCCGCGCGGAACGGCGTGTGGATCTCGAACTCCTCGGTCTCCGGGTCGTAGGTGGCGGTCGTGGCCACCGACGCGACGTCCGAGCCGTGCCCGATCTCCGTCATCGCGAACGCGCCCGGCACGGACAGGTCCATGGCGCCCGGCAGCAGACGGTCCTGCTGCTCCGGGGTGCCCAGGTGGAGGATCGCCGAGCCGAAGAGGCCCCACTGGACGCCCGCCTTGATCTGCAGCGACGGGTCGGCGACGGCGAGCTCCTCGAAGCCCGCCAGGTTCGCGCCCGGGGCGTCGGCCCCGCCGAGGCGCGTCGGGTACCCGAGCCAGACCTGGTGCTTCTCGTCGGTGGCGAGCAGCTTCATCTGCTCGAGCACGCGCTCGCGGTGCTCCGCCATCGAGAGCGACTCGTCCTTCCAGAAGGTCGGGTCGGTCGAGCGCGCGCGGGCGTGGCGGCGCCACTCCGGCCACCGGCCGAGCAGCTGCTCGGACAGGCCGGCCACGTCGACGCGCGGGGTCGCCTTGGGGGCGGGCACGCTGCCGGCGGCCTGCGTCGTCGCGGGACGGTCGGACGTCGTGGTCATCGGTTCTCCTGCGGGGGTGCGGGGATGGGGGTCGAAGGGTCGGGAGGCGTCATGCCCTCGTGGTGGAGGACGCCGACGGGGCCGGTCCACAGCCAGAGCGTCACCTGCTCGGTGAGCTCCTCCCGGGTGAGCCGGTCGGCTCCGTCATGGCCGAGCCACCACTCGCCGGCGCCGCGTACGAAGCCGACGGCCCCGGCGGCCCAGGCGGCGGCGAGCGCCGGGGGCACCTGGACGGCCCTGGCGAAGGGCTCGGCCACCAGCTCGATCACGGAGTCGAGGTACGCGCCGAGCGCCTCGACCTGCCCGGTCCCGACGGCGCCGGGGGCGGGCTCGTTGCCGCCGATGGCGGTACGGGTGACGAACCAGTAGACGTTGGGCGAGTGCTCGATCATCTCGAGGTACACCCGGACCATCGCGCGCAGGGCCGCGTGCGGGGTGGGCGCGGCCTCGGCCGCCTCGCGGAGGGCGTCGTGCATCGTCGCCACGACGTGCGCGGCCACGGCGAGGCGCAGCCCCGCCTTGTCCTCGAAGTACCGGTAGACGATCGACTTGGACGTGCCCGCCTCGCCCGCGATCTCGTCCATCGAGACCCCGGGGCCGCCGCGGTGCACGGCCTTGCGCGCGGCGTTGACGAGCTGCGCCCGGCGTGCGGCGCGATGATCGTCCCAGCGCGTCGAACGACCGTCGAGGGCCGCGCGGCCGTCCGGGGTCGAACGGGCGTCGAGCTGTTCCGCGGCCCTCATCGGCCGCACCTTGTGACTCGTCTCACGGGACTGAGAGTATCAGGTACTGTGAGTCCTACCTGACCGACGGAGTGAAGGATCTATCGCTGTGGCTACACGCAAGCCGTCCGACGGCTCCCCCCGGAGCACGTCCCGGAGGACCACCCCCGCCCCGTCGCCGTCCGCCCCCGCGGGCGTGCGCGACGCCGTGATCGTGGGCGGCAACCGCATCCCGTTCTCGCGCGCCGGCAAGAAGTACGCCGACGCCTCCAACCAGGAGATGTTCACCGCGGCGCTCGAAGGGCTCGTCGCCCGGTACGGGCTGCAGGGTGAGCGCCTCGGCGAGGTCGTGGGCGGCGCGGTCCTCAAGCACTCGCGCGACTTCAACCTGATCCGCGAGTCCGTGCTCGGCTCCTCGCTGTCGCCCCAGACCCCCGCGTTCGACCTGCAGCAGGCGTGCGCGACCGGCCTCGAGGCCGCGATCACCGTCGCGAACAAGATCCGCCTCGGCCAGATCGAGTCCGGCGTCGCCGGCGGCTCCGACACCGTCTCCGACGCCCCGGTCGCCGTGAGCGAGGGGCTGCGCCGGGCGCTGCTCGACGCGTCGCACGCCAAGACGCTCCAGGCCCGCCTCAAGGCCTTCGCGAAGATCCGCCCCGCCGACCTCAAGCCCCTCACCCCCGCCACCGACGAGCCGCGCACCGGCCTGTCGATGGGTGAGCACCAGGCGATCACCACCGCCCGCTGGGGCATCTCCCGCGCCGCGCAGGACGAGGTCGCGCTCGCCAGCCACCAGCACCTCGCCGCCGCGTGGGACGCCGGGTTCTTCGACGACCTGGTCACGCCGTTCCGCGGCCTGACCCGTGACGACAACCTCCGCGCGGACACCTCGCTGGAGAAGCTCGCGAAGCTCAAGCCGGTGTTCGGCCGCGGCCTCGCCGAGCCCGCCGAGCCCACGATGACGGCCGGCAACTCCACGCCGCTGACCGACGGCGCCTCCACCGTGCTGCTGTCGTCGGCCGCGTGGGCCGCCGAGCGCGACCTGCCGGTGCTCGCGCGTCTCGTCGACGCCGAGACCGCCGCCGTCGACTTCGTGCACGGCCACGACGGACTCCTCATGGCGCCCGTGCACGCGGTGCCGCGCCTGCTGGCCCGCAACGGCCTGACCCTCGACGACTTCGACTTCTTCGAGATCCACGAGGCGTTCGCGTCGACCGTCCTCACCACGCTCGCCGCGTGGGAGGACGCCGACTACTGCAAGGCGGAGCTCGGCCTCGACACGCCGCTCGGCAGCGTCGACCGGGAGAAGCTCAACGTCAACGGCTCGTCGCTCGCGGCCGGCCACCCGTTCGCCGCGACCGGCGGGCGCATCCTTGCGACGGCGGCCAAGCTGGTCGCCGCGAAGGCCGCCGAGACCGGCCGGCCGGCCCGCGCTCTGATCTCCGTCTGCGCCGCCGGCGGCCTCGGGGCCACCGCCGTCGTCGAGTCCGTCTGAGAGGGAGCCCCGTGACCGACTCCTACACCAAGGCCGTCAACTCCGGCTTCACCAAGACGCTCGCGAAGAAGCTGGGCCTGCCGCGCCCCGCGATCCTGCGGCGCTTCCGCGCGGGCGACCCGCTCACCGTCGGGCCCGTCCTCGTCGTCTCGGACGACGCGTCCACCGGCGACGCGGACACCCTCGCCAAGGAGCTCCACGGCTGGGGCCTCGACGTGCGCCGTCAGCCCACCGACGACGCGCGCTGGGGCGTCGTGCTCCTCGTGCTCACCGAGGCGAAGCGACCCACCGACGTCTCCGCGGCCGTGCTGGCCACGGGCTCGGTCCTGCGCCGGCTCGCCACGAACGGGCGCGTCGTCACCGTCTCGCGCGCGGCCGCCGACGGCGACGCCCCCGCGCTCGCCGCGGCGCGCAACGGCGTCGACGGCTTCCTGCGCTCGCTCGCCAAGGAGCTGCGCGCGGGCGCCACCGGCAACGGGATCGTGCTCACCGACGGCGCCGCCGTGAACGCCACCTCGGTGCTCGCGACGCTTCGCTTCTTCCTGTCCGCCCGCTCGGCCTACGTCGACGGCCAGCTGCTGCCGGTCGGCCCGGCGGACGCCGAGGCTCCCGCCGACTGGGACCGGCCACTGGCCGGGAAGGTCGCCGTCGTCACCGGGGCCGCCCGAGGCATCGGCGCCGCGATCGCGAAGACCCTCGCCCGCGACGGCGCCACCGTCGTGTGCGTGGACGTCCCCGCGGCCGGCGAGGGCCTGGCCCGGACCGCCAACGCGGTGGGCGGCACGGCGCTCCAGCTCGACGTGACGGCCGAGGACGCGGGCCGCCGCATCCTCGAGCACGCGCGCACCCGCCACGGCGGCCTCGACGTCGTGGTGCACAACGCGGGCATCCTGCGCGACAAGCTGCTGGCCAACATGAAGCCCGCCCAGTGGGACTCCGTCATCGCCGTCAACCTCGAGGCCCAGCTGCGCATCAACGACCAGCTGCTCGGCCTCGACGGGAGCGAGGGCGTGGACGGGCTGCGGATCGTCTCGCTCGCGTCGACCTCCGGCATCGCCGGCAACAAGGGCCAGACGAACTACGGCTTCTCCAAGGCGGGCGTCATCGGGCACACGCGCGCGACGGCCCCGCTGGTCGCCGCGCGCGGCGGCACCGCGAACGCCGTCGCCCCCGGCTTCATCGAGACCGAGATGACGGCGTCGATCCCGTTCGCCACCCGCGAGGTGGCCCGTCGGCTCAACTCGCTGCAGCAGGGCGGCAAGCCCGTCGACGTCGCCGAGGCGATCGTCTTCCTCGCGTCGCCGGCGTCCGCCGGGGTCAACGGCCAGGTGCTGCGCGTGTGCGGGCAGAACCTGGTGGGGCGGTGACGGCGAGCGCGCCGGCCACCAGCGCCGGCGAGCCGCTGCGCGTCGAGACCCTGCCCACCCTGCCGGGCCTCGGCAGCCTCTACGCGCGCGGCGCCGCCGCCTCCGGCCGCATCGCCGCGGGGCGCGCGATGCCGGGCCTGCCCGTCATCGGCCAGGGGCGGTCGGAGGGCGACGGGGAGGCTGCTCCCCTGACGCTGCCCGACGTCGCGTACCGCGTCTCCGACGTGCCGACGGCGGACCTCGCCCACCACCTGCACGACTATCAGCGGCTGCTGCACGAGCCCGTCACCGACGTGCTGCCGGCGGGGTACCTGCACGTGCTCGCGTTCCCGCTCGCGACGGCGGTCATGGTGCGTGGGGACTTCCCGCTGCCGCTGCTGGGGATGGTGCACCTGGCGAACGACGTCGAGCTCCGCGGGCCCGTCGTCCTGGGCGACGCGCTCGAGGTGCGCGCCTGGGCCGAGAACCTGCGCCCGCACAAGCGCGGCGTGCAGGTGGACCTCGTCGCCGAGGTGCGCCGCCAGGCGGACCCGGGCTCCGCCCCGGTGTGGCGGGGCGTGTCGACCTACCTCGCCAAGGGCTTCCACCTGCCGTGGACGGCGCCCGGGACGGACGCGGAGGACGAGCACGACGGCGAGGACCGCGCGCCCACGGGCACGTGGACGCCCCCGCTGCCCACCGGCCGGTGGGCGCTCGGGCCGGGCACCGGCCGCGCGTACGGCGCGGTCTCGGGCGACCGGAACCCGATCCACCTGTCGGCGCTGTCCGCCAAGGCGTTCGGCTTCCCGCGCGCCATCGCGCACGGCATGTACACGGCGGCGCGTGCCCTGGCCGACGTCGGGCACGCGCGCGGCGAGGCGTACCGCTGGACGGTCGAGTTCGCCTCGCCCGTGCTGCTGCCCGGCACGGTGGACGTGGCAGTGACCCCGGACGACGGCGGCGGCTTCGCCTACGTCGGCTGGAACGGCGGCCGCGGCCGCCAGCACTTCCGCGGCACGGTCACGCCGCTCTGACCTGGTGTCCGCGAGGTAGCCCGAGAGCTGCCGAGGTAGTTCGGAGCGGCGCGAGGGAGGGGGAAACCCCCCCCCGCGCCCCCAACCCCCCCCCCGCACTGGGCACCCCCCCCGCCTTCTCCTCCCCCCCCCCCCCACCTCCCCCCCCCCCCCGCGCCGCCCGCCCTCGGCGGCCCAGG
>NZ_JBHVSQ010000021.1:6962-58309 GCF_042885055.1 Isoptericola sp. NPDC058082
GCCCCGTGGGGGGGGGGGTTTTGGGGGGGGGGGGGGGGGGGGGGAAAGAGGGGGGGAGGGGGGTGGGGGGGGGGGGTGGAGGTGCGGGGGGGGGGTGCGAACTACCTCGCGGCGCCTCGAACTACCTCGCGGCGCTGGGCACTACCTCGGCGTGCGGGCCTGGGGCAGGATCGGGTGCATGACCACCCTCGGCTGCATCCTCGCGCCCTACGGCAACCCGCCCTCGCGGTTCGTCCCGTTCGCCCGCACCGCCGAGGCCGCCGGCCTCGACGAGGTCTGGCTGTGGGAGGACTGCTTCCTCGAGTCCGGCCCGTCCGCGGCCGCGGCGATGCTGAGCGCCACCGAACGCCTGCGCGTCGGGATCGGCGTCATGCCGCTGCCGCTGCGCAACGTGGCGCTCACCGCGATGGAGACGGCGACGATCGACGGCATGTTCCCCGGTCGGTTCCTGCCGGGCGTGGGGCACGGCGTGCAGGACTGGATGGGCCAGGTCGGCGCCCGGGTGGCGTCGCCGCTGACGCTCATGCGCGAGCAGGTCACCGCGCTCCGCGCGCTGCTCGCCGGGGAGCGGGTCACGACGTCCGGCCGCTACGTGACCCTCGACGGCGTCGCCCTCGACTGGCCGCCGGCCGTCGCGCCGCCCGTGGTCGCGGCGGCGAAGGGCCCGAGGACGATGCGGCTGGTCGGCGAGATCGCCGACGGCGTCGTCATCGACGGGGACGCCGGCGTCCAGGGGGCCCGCGAGGCGATCGCGCTGCTCGACGAGGGGCGTGCGGCCGCCGGGCTGCCGCCCGTCGCGGAGTCCGGGCCGGGCAGCGCGCACCCGTTCCGGGCGGTGGCGTTCGCGCAGGTCGCCACCGGCGCCGGGGCGGCCGACCGGCTGCGTGCCTCGCTCGCGAAGTGGGACGTCGACGCGACCTCCGACGAGGTCCTCGCCGACCACGCCACGTGGGGCTCAGCGGAGGAGGTCGCCGACGGGCTGCGCCGCTTCGCCGCGCTCGGCGTCACGACCGTCGTCGCGCAGCCGACGCAGGACGAGCCGGACCTCGACGGGTTCGCGGCGTTCCTCGGGCAGGAGGTCGCGCCGCTGCTGCGGTAGCCGTCAGCCCGCGGTCCGCGGGATCGACCGCGTCCACCGCCGCTCGAAGACGACCTCGTCGCCGTCGCGCGCCACCACCTCGTTCTCGGTGTGGAAGGCGTGGTCGTCGCAGGAGATCTCCGACCGGGTGACGACGCTCGCGTCCCAGCCGCCGGCCATCCCCGCGGGCAGCGGGTCGCCCGCGTCGCGGCGCAGCCGCACCGTCCAGTCCGAGCGGGTGCGCGCGCTGGTGGCGTCCCGTCCGATCCAGTACCGCTCGAGCGCGTCCTCGGTGAACTCCAGGCCGTCGGGGTAGGTGCGGGTGCCGCCGTAGCGCGGGTCCACCTCCAGCAGCCACCGGCCCTCGGCGACGTCCCGCACGACCCGCCGCTCCGGCCGCGCCTGGCCCGCCTCGCCGAAGACGACGCCCAGCGGCGGCGTCTGCTCGGGCTCCTCGAAGACGACGGGCGGGTGCGACGACGCCCGGTCGTGCACGGGCAGCTCCAGCGCACCGTCGCCGACCGCGACGGCGAGCACGGCGTCGCCGGGCTGCGGCCAGACCCACGGCCAGTACGCGGAGGACACCGCGAGGCGCAGCCGGTGCCCGGGCGCCAGCGCGTAGCCGGTGCCGGTGAGCTCGAACGACACCTCCTCCGTCGCGCCCGGCGTCCACGGCACGACGCGGTCGCGACCGTGCCGGGCCGACAGGTTGAGCACGCCGCGCGTGACGAGCGTCGACGAGCCGTCCGGGCCGACGTCGCACAGGCGCGCCACGACCTGCCCCTTCTCCCCCGAGCACGTGAGCCGCAGCCGCACGCGGGCGCGCCCTAGGATCTCCAGCGGCGCGGTGAGCGGGGCGGAGTCGAAGCAGAGCGACCGCCCGTCCTCCTCCCGCTGGTCGGGCGGCAGGTCCGCGTCGTTGCCGAACGGGAAGAACCGGCCGGCGTCCACGCCGGTGTGCGACGGCGAGTCCACCAGCCACGACGTCGGCACGGGGTGGCCGCCCGCGAGCGCCCCGACCGTCGGCGCCGTCGTCCGCAGGCCGCCCTCGGGCGGGTCGTCGGCGTCGACGGCGACGAGCGGCAGCTCGCGGGGGAAGACGTGCGGCGACGGCCACGACGGCTCGCCCACCCACCGGCCGGGCAGCTCGTCGTAGACGGTGGCGGGCGGCACGGACTCGCTGATCCACGCGCGCAGCGGCGGGTCGTCGAGGACGCCGCGGTCGGCGCCCTTGAGCCAGTGGTCCCACCAGCGCAGCGTCTCCTGCAGGAAGCCGATGGCCGGGCCCGGCGGCAGACCGCGGTCGGGGTACTGGTGCGACCACGGGCCGAGGATGCCGCGCACGGGGGCGCGCAGGGCGCCGTCGTCGCCCGCCGCGGCGAGCCGCAGCACGGTGTCGCGGTACGGGTCGTTCCAGCCGCCGACGGCGAGCACCGCCGCCGAGATCGTCGAGTAGTCCTCGATGACGCTGCCGTGCCGCCAGTAGTCGTCGCGGCTCTGGTGGTCCAGCCAGGTGTGCACGAACGGCTCGGTGCGCTCCAGCCGGTCGAGCCACTGCTCGCGCCAGCCCTCCCCCACGTACACCGGGTCCGGCGGGCGCGAGCAGAACGCGAGCATCGTGGCCGCCCACGCGTGCATGTCGACGGCCAGCACGGAGCCGCCCGTGTAGTGCACGTCGTTGTCGTAGCGGTCGTCGGTGGAGCAGACCGTGACGATCGCCTTCAACGGCTCGGGCGCGAGCGCCGCGATCTGGAGCGAGTTGAAGCCGCCCCACGAGATGCCGAACATGCCGACCGACCCGTCGCACCAGCCCTGCGCCGCCAGCCACTCCACGACGACCACCCCGTCCGCGAGCTCGGTGGGCGAGTACTCGTCGTCCTGGAACCCGTCGGAGTTGCCGCTGCCCCGGATGTCCACCCGCACCGACGCGTACCCGTGCCCTGCGTAGTAGGGGTGGCGCTGGGCGTCGCGCGGGGCCGTCCAGTCGGACAGCCGGTAGGGCAGGTACTCGAGGATCGCCGGGACAGGCGTCGGGTCGACGGGCCTCCAGACGCGGGCCGCGAGGCGCGTGCCGTCGGCCAGGGGGATCCACAGGTCCTCGACGAGGGTCTCGTAGGGCAGGTCGGTCACGTGGCGCATGGGTCCTCCGGCGCTCGGACGATCAGTGGACGGGTGCCTCAGTGGACGGGGTGCATGGTGCGCTTCATCCACGGCGACAGGGCGAGCACGACGACGGCGACGATCACGGGCACGGCGCCGTTGACGGCGAAGTAGACGCCGTCTGGCACCTCGCCGTAGAAGCGGACGGTCTGCGCCTGGATGCCGTTGGCCAGCGCGATCGACAGGAACCACACCGCCATCGACTGGCTGGAGAACGCGAGCGGGGCGAGCTTCGTGGTGGCCGACAGGCCGGTGGTCTGCAGCAGGACGTCACCCAGGCCGAGCAGCGTCAGGGAGACCAGCAGCCACCAGACGGCGATCCGCCAGTCGCCGGACTGCCCGCTCACGGCCGGCACGAGGACGAGGTAGGACAGGCCGCCGAGCAGGGCACCGAAGGCGACCTTCTTGGACGCGTGCGGCTGGCGCGGCCCCAGCCACGTCCACAGTGCGGCGACGAGCGGGGCGACGAGCACCTCGGCGGCGCCCAGGTAGGAGCTGAACCAGGCCGACGGCACGTCCCAGCCGAAGAGGGTCCGCTGCACGTGGTCCTCGGCCAGCAGGATCAGCACCGAGTACGCCTGGAACAGCACGAAGTTGAACGCCACCGACGCGATCCACAGCACGAGGAACGGCCGCAGGCGGCCGCGCTCCTCGGTCGTCACGCGCGGGCTGCGGAACATCACCGTGAAGTAGACGATCGGCGCCACCATCGCGATCACGGTGAGGGCGTCCACGACCCCGGCGATGCTGAGCCGCCCGACCAGGGCGAGCACCACGAGGACGACGACCACGGCCGCCGCCGCGCCGAGCAGGAGCAGGCGGGTCCGGCGCGCGGCGTCGGGCGGCAGGGGCGCCTCGGCCGGCCGGCCGTAGCCCGGGATCCGCCGGCGCCCCACGACGTACTGGATCAGCCCCGCCGTCATGCCGATCGCGGCGGCGGAGAAGCCCCAGTGCCAGCCGACCTCGGCGCCCAGCCAGCCGGTGACCAGCGGACCGACGAACGCGCCCACGTTGATGCCCATGTAGTACAGGGCGAACCCGGCGTCGCGGCGGTCGTCGTCGGTGGAGTAGAGCTTGCCCACGAGCGTCGACACGTTGGGCTTGAGCAGCCCGGTGCCGAGGCTGATGAGCACGAGCCCGATCCACGTGGAGATCTCCGCCGGTACCGCCATCGTGTAGTGGCCGGCGGCGATGAGGATGCCGCCCCACAGCACCGCGCGGTAGGAGCCGAGGACGCGGTCGGCGATCCAGCCGCCGCCCACGGACACGAGGTAGACCATCGTGCCGTAGCCGGCGGCGATGGACGCCGCGTTGCCGGGCTCCATCGCGAGGCCGTCGTCGGCGACCGAGGCGGTGAAGTAGAGGACGAGGATCGCCTGCATCCCCAGGAACGAGAACCGCTCCCAGACCTCCAGGCTGAAGAGCGTCGCGAGGCCGCGGGGGTGGCCGAAGAACGCCCGGTCGTCGTGGGCGTCGGAGCCGGGGGCCGGGTCGACGGCGGGAGCGTCCTCGGTGGTCACCCGTCCAGACTCCCACCGCCCGCGCCCGCCGACCTGCCGAGCACGGGGGTGCGGACGTCAGCGACCGGCGAGCCGGGCCTCGAGGCCGGCGCGGACGCCGGGCCACTCGTCGTCGACGATCGAGAAGTAGGCGGTGTCCCCCACCGTGCCGTCGGCGGCGACGCGGTGCTTGCGCAGCACGCCCTCCGGCGTGGCGCCGAGGCGCCGGATGGCCGCGCACGAGCGCGTGTTGCGGGAGTCGGCGCGCAGCGCGACGCGGCGCATGCCCCACTCGTCGAACGCGTGCCGCAGCAGCAGGAGCTTGCACGCCGGGTTGGTCGTGCCGCCCCACCAGTCGCGGCCGTAGAAGGTGGTGCCGATCTCCACGCGGCGCGGGCCCGGCGCCAGCTCGTAGAACCGGGTGGACCCGCGCACCGCGCCGTCGTCGCCCACGACGGCGAACGCCGTCGTGCCGGGCGTGGCGACGCCCGCCTCGATCCACGCCTCGAGGTCCGCGAGCCCGGACGGGACCGGCGACGTCATGCCGAACCAGAGGTCGGCGTCGATCAGGGGGAGCAGCGCCTCGGCGTGCTGCGGGCCGAGCGGCTCCAGGCGCACGCCGTGGCCGGCGAGGACGAGGTCGTGATGCACGGGCCCATCCTCGCCGAACAGGCGGTTGATGCCGGAATGCGTCCAACTTCCTCGCGATACCGGTGTCAACCGCCTGTTCGGCGACCCGGGCAGCGGGATGGGTAGCGTGCGGATCATGGACGACGCCCTGCACGAGATGACCGCCACCCGGTTGCGCGACCTGCTGCGCGCGGGAGAGCTCACGCCGACCGAGGTGGCCGACCACTTCCTCGCCCGGATCGAGCGCGCCAACCCCGACCTGGGGGCGTTCGCCACCGTCGCCCCCGAGGCGGCGCGCGCGCGGACGGCGGCCCTCGAGCGCGACGGCGCGCACGGCCGGGCGACCCTGTGGGGGCTGCCCGGCGGGGACAAGGACCTGTGGATGCGGGCCGGCGTGCCCGCCCGGTTCGGCTCCCGCGCCTTCGCCGGCGACGACGCCGTCGTGCCGCCGGTGAGCGACGAGATCGTCGACGTCCTCGACGCCGCCGGCATGGTGAGCCTCGGCCGCACGACCGCCCCCGAGCTCGGCTTCCCCGCGTACACCGAGCCGCTGGCGGGGCCGGTGGCACGCAACCCGTGGGACCCGGGCCTCGGGGCGGGCGGGTCGAGCGGCGGCGCCGCCGTCGCCGTCGCGGCGGGCCTGCTCCCGTGCGCGCCGGGGTCGGACGGCGGCGGGTCGGTCCGCATCCCCGCCGCCGCGTGCGGCGTGGTCGGGCTGAAGCCGAGCCGCGGCCTCGTGCCGGCGGGGTCGGGCCAGGAGTCGCTGGGCGGGCTGGTCGTCAACGGGCCGCTCGCCCGCACCGCCGAGGACACCGCGCTGCTGCTGGAGGGCATGCTCACCTGGACCCCGGACGGCCGCGTGGCGCACCCGCTCACGCTGCGCGCGCCGTCGGCCCGCGCCGGGGAGTACCTGGCCGCGGCGCGCCGCGGAGAGGTGGCGGGTGACGGGGGCGAGGACGTGCGGGGCCGGTTCCGGATCGGTGTCACGACCGACTCCGCCTGGGACGACTTCTACGCGATCACGACGTCGGACGAGGCACGCGCCGCGCTCGACACCGGCGTGGCGACGCTCGCCGGCCTGGGGCACGAGGTCGACGACCTGTCCCTCGAGCCCGACCCGACGTACGGCCCCGCCTTCCGCACCCTGTGGATGGCGGGCGCCTCCGCGGTCCCGCTGGACGACCCCGCACGGCTCGACCGGCTCGAGCCGCTCACCCGGTGGCTCATCGGCCGCGGCCGCCAGGTGCCCGCCCGCGAGCTCGCCGAGGCGCTGCGTGCGCTCACGGCGTTCGAGCGCAGGCTGGTCGCGCAGGTGTCACGGTTCGACGCCGTCGTCACCCCCGCGCTCGCGACGACGCCCCGCCCGCTCGGCTGGTTCGACCCCGAGGACCCCGAGCGCAACTTCGAGCAGCAGTGCCAGTACACGCCGTGGACGTCGATGCTCAACGTGGCGGGGCTGCCGGCGATCACGCTGCCGACCCGCTGGACCGACGACGGGCTGCCGATGGGCGTCCAGCTGATCGGGCGGCCGGGCGGCGAGACGACGCTCCTCGCGCTCGCCGCCCAGCTCGAGGACCGGCTGCGCTGGGCGGATCGGCACCCTCCGGCCTGGTGATCAGGCGGGAACCCTCTCCGCCGTCGCGCCGTCGAGCGGCGGGTAGGTCTCGCCACCCACCCGCTCCGCCGCCGCGATGTACCCGGCCAGGGCCGAGCGCGAGCGGGCGAGCCTCGCCATCTGGTCCTCCAGACGCCGCAGGCGGGAGCGCATCGCGGTCAGGAGCTCGGCACAGCCGGGCAGCTGCGGCTCCTCGCCGACCGCGCACGGCAGGACGTAGGCGATGTCCTCGGACGACAGGCCCGCGTCGAGCAGGTGCCGGATCTGGCGCACCCGCAGCACGGCCCCCTCGTCGAACTCGCGGTAGCCGTTCGAGCGTCGGGCGACGTCCAGCAGGCCCTGGGCCTCGTAGTAGCGCAGCTGGTGCGTCCGCACGCCCGTGCGGCGGCTCAGCTCACCGATCCGCATCCCGCTCCCCCTTGACCTTCACACCGGTATGAACGTCGACGATGCTGCCATGGTCACCAGAACCCACAAGCCGTCGTCCCCCGCCCCCGTCTCCGTCGTCGGACTCGGCCTCATGGGTCGCGCGCTCGCCGGCGCGTTCCTGCGGGCCGGGCACCCCACCACCGTGTGGAACCGCACCCCCGCCAGGGCCGACGCGTTGGTGGCGGACGGCGCGCACCTGGCGCCCACGGCGGCCGCGGCGGTCCGTCCCGGCGGCCTGACGATCGTCTGCCTCACCGACGACGCCGCCGTGCGCGAGCTGCTCGGCCACGACGACGTCGACCTCGCCGGCGCCACGCTGGTCAACCTCACGTCCAGCAGCTCCTCGCAGGCCAGGGAGACCGCCCGGTGGGCCGCCCGGCGCGGCGCGCGATACCTCGACGGCGCGATCATGGCCGTGCCGCCCGCGATCGGGACGGCGGACGCGGTCGTCCTGCACAGCGGGCCCCGGACGGACTTCGACGCGCACGCCGCCACCCTCGCCGCGCTCGGCACCGTCACCCACCTCGGCGAGGACCCCGGGCTGGCGTCCCTCTACGACGCGGCCGGCCTCACGATGATGTGGAGCGTCCTCGACGCGTGGCTGCACGGCACCGCCATGCTCCGCACGGCCGGGGTGGACGCCGCCGCCTTCGCCCCGTTCGCCCGGCAGATCGCGGAGGGCGTGGCCGCCTGGCTGCCCGGCTACGCGGAGCAGGTCGACAGCGGCAGGTTCCCGGCGGAGGCCTCGGCCCTCGAGACGGACGCGCGCGCGATGGCGCACCTCGTCGAGGAGAGCGCGGCGCTGGGCGTGAGCACCGAGCTGCCGAGACTGCTCAAGGCCGTGGCCGACCGTGGCGTCGCCGCGGGCCACGGTCACGAGCAGTACCCGGTGCTGATCGAGGAGTTCGGCCGCCCGACGCCCTGACCTGCCGGTCGCCACCCGGAGGACCACGACCTGAGACGTCGGCGTGCGAGCCGGCGGGCACGCGCCTACGGTCGGTGCTCGAGGTCGTTCGTCCGACGGAAGGAGCCCCGATGGGACTGGGAGACAAGGCCAAGCACCTGGCGGAAGAGGCCGAAGGCAAGGCCAAGGAAGCCACGGGCAAGCTCACCGACGACGAGAGCAAAGAGGCCGAGGGCAAGGCCCAGCAGGCCAGCGCGAACCTCAAGCAGGCGGGCGACGACGTCAAGGACGCGTTCAAGGGCTGACCCGCTGACACGACGGGGCGCCACCGCACGGTGGCGCCCCGTCGTCATGTCCGCCCGGGGCGGGGCCGACGGCTCAGAGGTCGTCGGGCAGGCAGCCGAACGCCTCGTCGGCGCCCAGCGCGGCGGTGGCGAGCAGCCCCTCGAGGCCGGAGCCCTCGGGCACGGGGCGCGGGTCGTCGACGACGACCCACAGCCCGTCCACGACGTCGTACTGCGCCTGCGGCCCCTCGGTCACGAGCGAGCGGACGGCGGCGACGAGCCGCTCGACCTCCTCGCCCGCGGTGCCGAGGCCCACCGACGCGCGGACGGCGCCGGCGTCGAAGCCGAGGCGGCCGAGCAGCGGGTGGGCGCAGAACCGGCCGTCGCGCACGCCGATGCCGTGCTCGGCGGACAGGTACGCGGCGACGAGGCCCGGGTCGTACCCGGTGACGGTGAACGTCACGACCCCCACCGGGTCGACGGCGTCGTCCCAGACGTGGACGACCTCGACGCGCTCGATCTCGCCGAGCCCGTCCACGAGCCGGCGCCGCAGGGCGTCCTCGTGCCCGGCCGCGACCCACGGGTCGAGGGCGGCGAGCTCGTCGCACGCGGCCGCGAGCGCCACCGCTCCCACGACGTTGGGCGAGCCGGCCTCGTGCCGGGCGGGGCCCTCGTGCCAGTCGGTCGTGGTGGTGCGCACCCGGCGCACGGCGCCGCCGCCGGCCAGGTACGGGGTGCCGGCGTCGAGCCAGTCGCGCCGGCCGACCAGGGCACCGGCCCCGAACGGCGCGTACGTCTTGTGGCCCGAGAACGCGACGTAGTCGACGCCCGTCTCCGCGAGCGAGAAGCGGCGGTGCGGCACCAGCTGGGCGCCGTCGAGCACGACGCGCGCGCCGGCGCCGTGCGCGGCGGCGACGACGTCGGCCACGGGCAGCGCCTCGCCGGTCACGTTGGACGCGCCGGTGAGCGCCAGGAGGGCGTAGGGGCGGCCCGCGGCAGCGGCCGACCCCAGCTCTTCCTCGATCTCCGCGAGGGTGGCGGCCACGGACGGGCCGCCCGCGACGACGGTCGCGTCGGTGACGCGCTGCCAGGGCAGCAGGTTGGCGTGGTGCTCGATGTCGAGCACGAGGACGCGGCCGGGCTCGCCGGTGGCCGGGTCGGCGGGCACGCAGCCCGCGAGCAGGTTGAGCGAGTCCGTCGTGTTGCGGGTGACGATCGTGAGGTCGTCCTCGCGGGCTCCGACGAACGCGCCGATCGTGCGGCGGGCCGTCTCGTACAGGGCCGTCGAGACCTGCGACAGGTAGCCGGCGCCGCGATGGACGCTGGCGTACAGCGGCAGCACGCGCGCGACCCGGTCGGCCACGGCCTGCAGGGCGGGCGCCGACGCCGCGACGTCGAGGTTGGCGTACGGCAGCTGACGGCCGTCGACGAGCGGCACGAGCGTGTCGCCGCCGACGACGGGCAGCACGGGTGCGACGTCCTGCACGGCGCCGACGCGCGCGGCGGGCACCGCAGGCGCGGGGGTGAGCGTGGTCATGCGTGGTCCTCCTCGGTCGTGCCGGGGAGGTGGCTCCCCGCGCTTGCCCGCGCGCCGGACGGCGCAGGGCCAGGTCGTCACCCGGGGCACCCCGCCGCGAGAGGAGGGTTGCCGGCCAGCGAGCCGGGGCTTCGCGCTGGCGCTCTTGACCTGCCGCCCATCGTGCGTGCGCAGCACCACACGGTCAAGCGGAGCCCGCCCCCTTCTCACGATGCGGTCGCGTGAGACGCTGGATGCATGCCCGATCGCACCGTTCCGGCCTCCGGCGCGCCTCCGGGAGGCCCCGTCGGAAGCCCCGTCGGAACCCCGGCCGAGCTGGTCGCCCGCGCCCTCGCCGGCGGCGACCTCCACGCCGCAGGGCTCGCCGCCCGCGCGGCGACCGGGGACGACGCCGCCGACGTCCTCGACCTCGTCGGCGGGCGGGCCGCCGCGGGCTCCGCGCCCGCGACCGAGCTGCTGGTGGAGCTGCTGGACGCGTCCGGCGTCGTCCGGCGCTTCGTGCGCGGCGCCCTGCTCGACGAGGCCGCCGTGGACGACGTCTCCCAGGACGTGCTGGTCTCCGTGGCGACGTCGGTCCGGTCGTTCGCGGGCGGGTCGCGGGTCACCACGTGGGTGCACGGGATCGTGCGCCACCGGGTGGTCGACCACCTGCGACGGCAGCGCGCCACCGCTCCCCTGCCCGACGACGACGTCGGGCCGTCGGAACGGATGAGCTCCCTCATCGCCACGCGCGCCACCGTGCGCGACGCGCTCGCCGCCCTGCCCGAGCTCTACCGCGAGCCCGTGACGCTGCGCGACATCGAGGGCCTGCCCTACGCGGAGGTGGCCGACCGTCTGGGGCGCAGCGTCGGCACCGTGAAGTCACAGGTCTCGCGCGGCCGCGCGCTCGTGGCCGCGGCCCTCGGGAGCCTGTCCTGATGGCCGCGCCGGCCGCGCCCGAGCCGCTGCTCGGGCGGTACCGGGTGGGCGACGTCATCGGCGTCGGGTCGTTCGCCACCGTGCACCGCGCCGTGGACGAGCGGCTGGACGACGTCGTCGTGGTGAAGGTGCTGGCCGAGAACCACAGCCTCAACCCGGAGGTCCGCGAGCGGTTCATCGCGGAGGGCCGGGCGCTGCGGCGGGTGGCGAGCCCGCACGTCGTCGCCGTGCACGACATCGGCGAGAGCGACCGCCAGCAGCCCTACCTCGTCCTCGAGCTCGCCGACCGCGGCACCCTCGCGGCCCGCGTCGCGGCCCTGCGGGCGGACGGGTGGACGGCGACGCCCGCCGACGTGCTCGCCGTCGCCCGGGGGCTCGCCGCCGCGGTCGAGGCCGTGCACGCCGCGCACCTCGTGCACCGGGACCTCAGCCCCGGCAACGTGCTGCTGCGTACCGGCCCGGAGGGTGCGGTCGAGGGCGTTCCCGCCGCCGTCGTCCGGCCGGACGAGCGCCTCGTCCTGGCCGACCTCGGCATGAGCAAGGACCTGGCCCGCAGCTCCGGGCTGACCGTCGCGGGCGGCACCGAGGGGTTCCGGCCGCCGGAGCAGGACGGCCCCGGCACGGTCGACACCCGCGCCGACCTGTGGGCGATGTCCGCGCTGCTGTCCTGGCTCGTCGAGGGCGCCGACCTCCCGCGCTCCCTCGACGCCGCGCTGCGCCGCAGCCTCGCCGACGCCCCCGCCCGGCGGCACCCCGACGCCGCAGCCTGGCTGGCCGACGTCGAGGGGGCGCTCGGCCCGGGCACGACCGGCGGCCCGGACCGCGCGCGACGCCGCCCGGCCGCCGTCGTCGTCGCCGCGGTCACCGCCGCCGTCCTCGGCCTGGGCGCGGGCGCCGGCGTCACGGCCTGGCTCGACCGGCCTCGCTCGGCCGCGGGCGGCGCGAGCGTCGCGATCTCCGGGCCCGGGGCGGCGACCGTCGGCGAGCCGGTCACCCTCACGGCCGACGTCGCGGGCGCGGAGCACTGGGTGTGGACGCTGCCCACGGGCACCTACGTGGCCGACGACGAGCGCGTGCGGCTCACCGCCAGCAGCACCGGCGCCGCCGAGGTGGTGCTCGAGGCCCGCGCCCCGGACGGGACCGCCCTCACGGCCGTGCACCGGCTGCGGGTCGGCGCCGGGTCCTGACCCGGACGAAGAAATCTCGGTCCGCGTGCAACCTTTCCGCCGCCGCGGACGACTCACGGGGGTCAGCACCGCACGGGGCTGCCCCCATCGACCAGGAGAGACCATGCGACACCTTCCCCGCCGACTGACGCCGATCGCCCTCGCGAGCCTCCTCGCCCTGAGCGCGTGCGCGTCCCCGACCCCCGACGCCGAGTTCGACGACCCGGGCAGCTCGGCGTCGGACACGACGGCGACGCAGCACGCCGACGACGCCGCGGGCGCCGACGAGCAGGCCGACGGGACCGAGGAGACCGCCGACGCGCCGGCGGCGAAGGACCCCTCGGCGTACACCGTCCGCTACGCCGACAGCGACAAGACCGTCATCACCCTCGACCGGGCCCAGGTGGAGCAGCTCACCGGCACCGACCTGGCCGCCGGCACCGACGAGGCCGAGGCCGCGCTCGCGGAGCCCGGCACCTGGTCGGGTGCGGACACGAAGGAGCACGCCGACGTCATCGTCGACGCCGCGACCCGCGAGTCCGACCGGATCGACCGCGTGCTCACGCAGCAGGCGGACGGCCGCGACGTCGAGCTGCGGCTGTTCGTCAAGCACCACCAGCACGCCCACGTGGCGCACTTCGGCGAGGACGACGACGACTGATCCCCTGGGTGTGGGTGTGCCGCGGGTCAGACGCCAGGGCCGTCCCGCCAGCCGAGCACGTTGTCCGCGCCCTGGGGGTAGGGGGCCTCGTGCGGGCGCCCGCCCTCGGGACGCGGCGGCGGCAGGTCGCGCGGACGCTCCAACGGCTCCTTGCGCTCGCGCCGGAACCACCCCTTGATCGTGGCGAGGATTGCCATCGTCCGTCTCCTTCGAGGTGCGGCCGAGCCCGAGTCCTGCCGGAGACTTTACCTTCGGCCGCGCCTGGGCACACCGGGGACGCGCGGCGTTCGCGTCCCGAGACGGGGTGACCAGCACGCGGACGCTGTCGTACGATCGCCAGGACCATCCCGAGCGGCCGAGTGACGTGGCACGTCGACGCCGCAGCAACCCGCGGGCCGGTCGCCGGCGACGGCGGCCCGTCCGGACGAGGGTGCTACCGCCACGACCGATGGGAGGACTGCGATGAGCACCCAGATCGATCCCCGCCCCGCCGAGGGCTACGCCGGCGACCTCACCCCGCAGCAGGCGTGGGACCTGCTCGCCGGCGATCCGGACGCCGTCCTCGTCGACGTGCGCACCGAGGGCGAGTGGCGCGCCATCGGCGTGCCGGACACCGCGACCGCCGGGAAGACCCCGGTCTTCGTCGAGTGGGTGCAGGCGGGCGGGCGCCCGAACGCCGGCTTCCTCGCCGAGCTCGCCGCCGCGGGCGTGACCGCGGACCGCCCCGTCGTCTTCCTGTGCCGCTCCGGCCAGCGCTCGATCGGCGCGGCGCGCCTCGCGACGTCGTCGGGCCTCGGCCCGGCGTACAACGTGCTCGAGGGCTTCGAGGGCGGCCCCGGCTTCGACGGCGTCCGCGACCGCGAGGGCTGGAAGGTGCGCGGCCTGCCGTGGGGCGCGTACGACGCCGCCCGGCAGCAGGACCCGGAGCAGGCCCGATGAGCGGCGTGCAGGTCCCGACCGGCCCTGGCGCCGACCCCACGACCTTCGGCGGCTCGCGCCCGCTGCCCGCCACGGTCCGGCCCGCGACCCTGGCCGTGCGCGGCGGGCACCGTCGGTCGGACTTCCAGGAGATGTCCGAGGGCCTGTTCCTCACCCAGGGGTACACCTACGCCTCGGCGGCGGACGCCGAGGCGGCGTTCGCCGGCGAGCGCTCGCAGTTCCTGTACTCGCGGTACGGCAACCCGACGGTGCACACGTTCGAGGAGCGGCTGCGCCTCATCGAGGGTGCCGAGGCCTGCTACGCCACGGCGTCGGGCATGTCGGCGGTGTTCAACGCCCTCGCCGCGCTGGTCTCCAGCGGTTCGCGCATCGTCTCGGCGCGGGCCCTGTTCGGGTCCACCAACGTCATCTACGACGAGATCTTCGCCAAGTGGGGGGTGCGCGTCGACCTGGTCGACGGGCACGTGACCTCGCAGTGGGAGGAGGCCCTCGCCACGCCGGCAGACGTCGTGTTCTTCGAGTCGCCGTCCAACCCCATGCAGGACCTCGTGGACGTGCGGCGGGTGGCCGAGCTCGCGCACGCCGCCGGCGCCGTCGTCGTGGTGGACAACGTGTTCGCGACGCCGGTGCTGCAGAAGCCGCTCGAGCTCGGTGCCGACGTCGTCGTGTACTCGGCCACCAAGCACATCGACGGGCAGGGGCGCGTGCTCGGCGGCGCGATCCTCGGCACGGAGGAGTTCCTCACCGGGCCGGTGCAGACGTTCGTGCGCAACACCGGCCCGTCGCTGAGCCCGTTCAACGCGTGGGTGCTGCTCAAGGGCCTGGAGACGCTCGACGTGCGCGTGCGAGCCCAGAACGCGGCGGCGCTGCAGGTCGCGACCGCGCTCGAGGAGCTCGACGGAGTGACCGGGGTGCGCTACCCGTTCCTCCCGTCGCACCCGCAGCACGAGCTCGCCAAGGCGCAGCAGTCGGGCGGTGGCACGGTCGTGACGTTCGACCTGGCCGTGCCCGAGGGCACGGAGGCGGCCGAGGCGAAGAAGCGCACGTTCGCGTTCCTCGACGCCCTCCAGGTCGTCGACATCTCCAACAACCTCGGCGACGCGAAGTCGATCATCACGCACCCCGCCACGACGACGCACCGCAAGCTCGGCCCCGAGGGCCGCGCCAAGGTCGGCATCGCCGAGACCACCGTGCGGCTGTCGATCGGCCTCGAGGACCCGCGGGACATCGTCGAGGACGTCGAGCAGGCGCTGCACGCCTGACCTCCTGCGACGTGTCGGGGGCCCCTGCCAGGCTCGGGGCCCGGCCCGTTCGACGAGGAGGACCCGTGGGGACGCAGCACGACTTCGACTTCCTGTTCGGCGCGTGGCGCGTCCGTCATCGCCGTTGGACCGAGCCCCTGGCCCCGGGGTCGACGACGGGCACCTGGGCCGAGTTCGACACCGAGGCCGTCGCCGGGCCGATCCTCGACGGCCTCGGCAACGCCGACGACACGTCCGGCACGCTGCCCGACGGGTCCCGGTTCAGCGGTCACAGCCTCCGCCTGTACGACCCGTCACGTGACGTGTGGCGGATCTGGTGGGCATCCACGAGCCAGCCCGGTCGGCTGGACCCCCCGGTCGAGGGGACGTTCACGGACGGCGTCGGCACCTTCGTCGGCCCTTTCGAGCACGAGGGCAGGACGATCCTCGCCCGGTTCCGGTGGCTCGACACGGACTCCCCGCGTCCCCGGTGGGAGCAGGACTTCTCCTTCGACGAAGGCCGTACCTGGGAGCCGGTGAACTGGGTCATGACCCACACCCGGATCCGCTGAGACGTCCCGGACGTCTCGCACCCGCGGAATTCCCTGTGACCGCGCGGCACGGCCCGGCCTACGGTCGATGCGTGCCCGACGCCGTCTTCGCCGACCCCACGCTCGCCCGGCTGTACGACCCGCTCGACCCGGACCGCGGCGACCTCGTCCCGTACCTGACGCTCGCCCACGAGCTGGGCGCGCGCCGTGTGCTCGACGTCGGCTGCGGGACGGGCACGTTCGCGTGCCTGCTCGCGGCGGAGGGGTTCGAGGTCGTCGGGGTGGACCCGGCGGGCGCCTCGCTCGAGGTAGCGCGCGGCAAGCCCGGCGCCGAGCGCGTGCGGTGGCTGCACGGCGACGCCACCACGCTGCCGCCGCTGCAGACGGATCTCGCGACGATGACCGGCAACGTCGCGCAGATCTTCGGCACCGACGACGCGTGGTCGGCGACACTGCGGGGCGCCCACGCCGCCCTCGTCCCCGGCGGGCACCTGGTGTTCGAGACCCGCGACCCGGCCCAGCGGTTCTGGGAGGGCTGGACGCGCGAGCGCACGCACCGCCGCGACGACGTGCCGGGGTTCGGCGTCGTCGAGACGTGGACCGACCTGGTCGACGTGTCGCTGCCGTTCGTGACGTTCCGCGGCACGTTCGTCCTGGCCGACGGGCGCGTGCTGCGCTCGGACTCGACGCTGCGGTTCCGGGAGCACGACGAGCTGGTGGCGTCGCTCGAGGACGCCGGTTACGTCGTCGAGCAGGTGCGCGACGCCCCCGACCGCCCGGGTCTGGAGTGGGTCTTCGTCGCCCGGGCGGCCGAGCCCGGCTGACGCGGCCGACGCGAGCTCAGCGCGCGGTGCGGACGACCATCTTCCCGGTGTTGGCGCCGCGCATCATGTCGAGGAACGCCTGCGGGGCGTTCTCGATGCCGTCGACGACGGTCTCGTCGTAGGCGATCTTCCCGTCGGCGAACCAGCCCGCCATGTGCTCGCGGAACGCGGGCGCGTGGTGCAGGTACCCGCCGAGCGTGAAGCCCTCGAGCCGGAGCCCGCGGGTGACGAGGTTCGCCATGTTGTCCGGGCCGGGCAGGCGGTCGGTGGAGTTGTAGCCGGCGATGGCGCCGCAGAGCGCGACCCGTCCGCCGTCGTTCATGACGTCGAGGGCCGCGGTGAGGTGGTCGCCGCCGACGTTGTCGAAGAAGACGTCGACGCCGCCCGGCACGAGCGCGGGGAGCTGCTCTCGCACGGGCGCGTCCTTGTAGTTGAGGGCCGCGTCGTAGCCGTACTTCGAGGTGAGCAGCTCGACCTTCTCGGCCGACCCTGCCGACCCGACCACCCGCTCGGCGCCGAGCAGCCGCGCGATCTGGCCGGCGGCGGTGCCGACGGCCCCCGCGGCACCCGAGACGAACACCGTGTCGCCCGGCTTCATGCCCGCGATCGCGGTGAGGCCGACGTAGGCCGTGAGACCCGTCATGCCGAGGATGCCGAGGTGCAGCGACAGGGGCGCGCCCGGGATCTCGGGCACGACCCGGAAGCCGCGCGCGTCCTCCTGCGCGACGTCGCGCCAGCCGTGCTGGTGCAGCACGACCGCACCGACGGGGACGTCGTCGGACGTGGACTCGACGACGCGGCCGACCGCGCCACCCGTCATGGTCTCCCCCAGCGCGTAGGGCGGGGTGTAGCTCTTCACGTCGTTCATGCGACCGCGCATGTAGGGGTCGACGGAGACGAACTCGTTGACGACGCGGACCTGACCGGGCTCGAGGTCGCCGTACGTGACCTGGACGGTGCGGAAGTCGTCCGGCGCCGGCCACCCGGTGGGGCGGGCGGCGAGCTGGACCTGGGTGCTGACGATCGAGGACATGCGGGGTGGTGCCTTCTTCCGGTGACGGGGGGTCAGGACGCGAGGCCGACGACCAGCGCGAGGACGGCGAGCAGAGGCACGGTGCCCTGCTTGACGGCGGCAGCGCGCTTGCCGGGGGACGACAGGAACAGGACGAGGGCGGCCGCGAGCATGCTGCCCGTGCCGGCCAGGACGAGGGCCGCGCCGGCGCCCGTGCTGCCGGCGGCGACGAGCACGATGCCGACCGTCGTCACGACCGCGAGGAAAAGGTTGTAGAACCCCTGGTTGAAGGCCAGCTCGCGCGTGGCGGCGGCCCCCTGCTCCGTCGTGCCGAACGTGGCGCGCGCCCGCGGCGTGGTCCACGCGAGGGACTCGAGCCAGAAGATGTACACGTGGAGCGCGGCGGCGATCCCTGCCAGGACGAGCCCTGCGACGACCATCGGTCCCCCTGCTGCCTGCCCGGCGCGGTCGGCCGGTTCGATTCTGTAACGGTCGGTCCACTGTATATACTGCAACGAGCGTTGCACAACTTGGAGGCACGATGGGCAGGGCGCAGGGGTTCGAGACCGAGCAGGCGGTCCGGGCGGCCCGCGAGGTGTTCTGGCGCGAGGGTTACGCGGAGGCGTCCGTCCCCGCGCTGGAGCGCGCCACGGGACTGAACCGGTCGAGCATCTACCACGCCTTCGGCTCCAAGCGCGGGCTCTTCGACGCCGCCGTGCAGAGCTACCTGGACGAGGTCGTGCGGCCGCGACCGCCCGCCCGCCGTGCCGGGAGCTCAGCCGTCGGCGCCTGCCGGCAGCAGCGCGACCGCGCTGTTGGCGGGGACGGTCGCGGTGAAGGTCCCGTCCGCGGCGACGGTGTACGTCGCGGCCGCACCCTCCCCGGCCGCGACGTTCGTGTACTCGCCCGCGGGCAACGAGGTCGTGTAGGTGTGCTCCGCCTCGCCGTCACCGCTGTTGAGGGCGATGAAACCGGCGTCGCCGCGGCCGAAGGCGATCCGGTCGCCGCCGTCGTCCCACCAGTCGGTGAGGTCGGTGCCCTGGACGGCGTGGTGGAACCTCACCATCCCCGCGACGGCCGGGTCGCGCTGGATGCAGCTCCAGGCTCCGCCGTCGCAGTCGGCGTCGGGCACGCTCGTCGCGGTCACACCGGGCGCGCCGGCGTCCTTGTCGTCGAACGTGTAGCCCGTGTACAGCGACGGCGAGCCGTACGGAAACGCGAGCATGAACACGGTGGCGAGCCGGTAGGCGTCGCCGTCCTTGTACGTCAACGTCTCGCCGTTGCGCTCGGTGTCGTGGTTGGTCACGAAGACGCCGGCCTGGTCCGACGGCAGCTTGCCGTCGGCGACGCCCCGCAGGCCGGCCAGCTGGCCGCCGAACGCGTTCTTGAGCTGGCGGGCGTAGTCGAACTCGTGCACGTCGCCGCTGCCCACATACTCGGACGGCTGGATCGGCTCGCCGCCCGCGCCGATGACCTCCTGCACCCAGTAGACGTCCGGGTCGCTCAGCTTCGCCTTGATGGCGGCGAGGTCCTCCGCAGGCATGTGCTTCGCGGCATCGATGCGGAAGCCCTGCACGCCCAGGTCGAGCAGGTCGTTCAGGTAGCCCGCGATCTTGTCCTGCACGTCGGGCGAGCCCGTGCGCAGGTCCTGGAGCGAGACGAGGCGGCAGTTCTGCACCTCGTCCCGGTCGCCGTAGTTCGCGATGTTCTCGCGGCAGTCGTTGAAGTCCGCGGCGGTGTACGGGACGCCGGGGAAGTCGTCGACGGCGAACGACGTGCCCGCCACCCCGGTCCCGGCTCCCTGGTCCGCGCCGGTGGTGTGGTTGATGACGGCGTCCGCGACGACGCCGACACCTGCCTCGCCGCAGGCGTCGACCATCGCCTCGAACTCCTCGCGCGTGCCGAGCTTGGACTCGATCCGGTAGCTCACCGGCTGGTACGACGTCCACCATGCGGCGCCCTGGATGTGCTCCTGCGGCGGCGACACCTGGACGGCGTCGATCCCGGCGGGGCCGATCGTGCTGGCGCACTCCTCGGCGACGGACGTCCATGTCCACTGGAACATGGTGAGGATGACGTCCCCGTGCGCGACGTCGGCCGCGGCGGCGGGCTCCTCGGCGGCCGACGACGGGTCGGAGCTGGCAGGGGTCGCGGTCGCGACCAGGCCTGCGGCGGTGAGTCCTGCTGCCGCCATGGCGGCGACCGCTCGCCCGGCCTGTCGACGTCGGGAGCGCGTGGTGCGTGCGTGCGTCATTGCTGTCTCCTTCGGGTCGGACGGACCCCCGTGAGGGCCCGCCGGCTCTCCCCCGGCGGCGATGCCGGGGTGTCGTGCACGGCGGGTGGCCGCGTCGGCGACAAGCGGGAGTGCGCATTGTCGCCTTGCAGCAACATTGCAGAGAATTTCGGGACTGTCTACCCGGGCGACGGCAGAGCGCACGGTGAGGTGCGCGGCTAGCCTCCGAGCATGTCGGCCGAGACCGTCCCCGCCACCGTGGGACGACGACGTCGCGTCGGACGATGGCTACCCCTGGCGTTCGTCGTCGTGGTCGTCGCGTTCGGGGTGGCGCAGATCCTCCCTCTCCCCCGGACCGCCGACGTCGCGGCGCCGCCCGCGGACGCCACGGCCGAAGACGTCGTGCGCGCCTACCTGGACGCGATCGACGCGCACGACTGCGGCACCGCGCAGGACCTCACCGCGCCGTCGTTCGCCACGACCACGGAGTCCATGTGCCACGACGCCGCGAGCCTGACGGTCACCGGCCTGGAGACCGTCGGCACCGGCCAGGTCAACGCCGGGTTCGACGTCGACTGGCGACTCTTCGCCGAGGACGGCTCCATCCCCGAGGGCGGGTTCGGTTGGACGTACTACCTCACGCAGGGTGACGACGGGTGGCTCATCGAGGAGGCCGGGAACGGTTGACCGGCCAGATCAGGCGCCCGGGACGACCAGCCCGGAGTCGTAGGCCCACACGACGAGCTGCACGCGGTCGCGCGCGCCCGTCTTGGTCATGATCCGACTGAGGTGCGACTTCACCGTGCTGGGCTCGAGGAACAGGGCCGCGGCGATCTCCGCGTTGGACGACCCGCGGCACAGCAGCGCGACGATCTCCTGCTCGCGCGCCGTGAGCAGCCCGGTCGCGCGCGGGTCGGCCACGACCGGGCCCCGGCGGCGCGCGAACTCGTCGATGACGCGGCGCGTGAGGGTCTGGTCCACCAGGCCGTCGCCCGCCGCGACGCGGCGCACGGCGTCGACGAGCACCTCGGGCTCGGCGTCCTTGAGCAGGAAGCCGGAGGCGCCGGCCTCGAGGGCACCGAACACGTAGTCGTCGAGGTCGAAGGTGCTCACCACCAGCACGGGCACCGGGTCGGTGACGCCCGGACCGGCGAGCTCGCGCGTCGCGGTGATGCCGTCGCCTCCGGGCATCCGCACGTCCATGCACACGACGTCGGGCCGCTCGCGGCGGGCCACGCGCACGGCGTCCGCTCCGTTCGACGCCTCCCCGACCACCTCGAGGCCCTCGCTCTGCAGGATCACGGTGAACCCGGCGCGCACCACCGCCTGGTCGTCCACGAGCACGACGCGCGTCATCGGGCGCCCTGCCCGACAGGCACCCGCGGGTCCTCGGCGTCCGCGGGGCGCGGCACGACCAGCCGCACCAGCCAGCCGCCGCCGGACGTGCGCCGAGCGGTGAGCCGTCCGCCGACGAGCTCCGCGCGCTCGGTCATGCCGATGACGCCGTGCCCCGGGCCCGCCTCCTGCGGCGGGGCGGTCGCCGCCGACCGGTCGGCGGGCCCGTTGCGCACGGTGATCGCCAGCCCGTCCTCGTCGTACACGGTCTCGACGTCGACGGCGCTGCCCGGTGCGTGCCGGCGGGCGTTGGCGAGCGACTCCTGGAGCACCCGGTACACCGTGAGCTGCACCGTGGGCGGCAGGTCGTAGGGCTCGCCACGTCGCGTCTCCTGGACGCGCGTACCCGTGCTGCGGGCGAGGTCGAGCAGCGGGGGCACGTCCGCGAGCGTCGGCTGCGGGGCGGAGGGCGCGTCGTCGCCCTCGCCGGTGTCGCGGAGGATCCCGACGACGAGCCGCAGGTTGTCGAGCGTCTCCCGACCCTGCCCGCGGATCCAGCGCAGCGACTCCTTCGCCCGCTCGGGGTCGCCCGTGACGAGCCGCTCGGCGGCGGCCGCCTGCACGACGATCCCGGACAGGTGGTGGGCCGCGACGTCGTGCAGCTCACGGGCCATGCGGCCGCGCTCCGCGAGGACGGCCTGGGCCGCGAGCGCCTCCCGCTCCCGCTCCGCCTGCGCGACGCGCGCCCGCAGCTGCGCCAGCAGCTCGCGCCGGGTGCCGATGTACGCGCCGACGAGGACGGCGCCGAGGTAGACCACCAGCGCGGACACCAGGCCGCCCCACAGCTGGGTGCCGACGGGCACGCCGAGCTCCGCCGACGACGCCGGCCCGCCCAGGACGTATCCGAGCAGCACCTGCACGACGGCGGCGCCCGCCGCGGCGCCGAGGGCGGGTCGACGCGGGGCGTGCACCCCCACCGAGTAGGCGGCGATCAGCGTGGCCGGCGCCTGGAAGTTCATGTACGGGGGCAGCAGCGGCGCCAGGGCGAGCTGCCCGAGCAGCACCAGCGCGAGGCACAGCATCGGGAACCGGCGGCGCAGCGTGAGCGCCATCGCCTGCCCGACGAGGACGACGCACGCCGCCACCAGCGCACCGGTGCTCATCCCGTCGACCGAGGCCTGGGCGCCGAACGACTCGCCGAGGCTCGACGACACGACCTCCAGCAGCACCAGGAGCAGCGCGACGGACAGCGTCGCGACCACGCCGCCGAGCAGCGCGTCGCGGCCCGTGGGGGTCCGGACGCCGAGGGCGTCGAGCCGCCGGCGCAGCACGTCGAGCACGGGTCCTCCGTCGGTGTCGGATGGCTGTCTGGATGGCTGTCTGGATGGCTGTCTGGATGGATCTCGGATGGCTGTCGAGCCCGGCCCACGGTACGCCGTCCCGGGGCCGGGCGAGACACGTCTCCGCTGGTCAGGCGGGTATCGATCTGATATCAGGCGAGGTCACGGCGACGGAACACCGCTCCCGCCGTGACGAGCAGCACGGCCGCCCAGGCGAGCAGCCCCGTCAGCGCCGCGGCGACCCCGACCGCCGGGCCGGCGTCCGTCGTCGCGCCGAAGAGCTGCGCGGCGCCCTGCCCTGCGGACGCGAGGGAGCCGAGGGTGATCGGCAGCCACGACGTCGCCGCCGTCGCGCCGCCGGTGAGGACGAGCGCGGCGGCCTGGATCATCGGTTCCACGAGGGCGAGCGCCACGACCACGACGATCGCCGCGACCTGCCCCCGCACGAGGGTACCGACGGCCAGCCCCAGCCACGAGAGCAGGACCATCACCGCGAGGCCCCGCGCCCAGACGCCGAGCGCCTCGCCGGGCCCGATCGCCAGGCTCGCGCCGGGCGTCGTCGCGACCGCGAGGACCAGCCCGACCGCGGTGACCAGCGCGAGCGCCACCCCGATCGCGAGCGCCGCCGTCGCCGTCGCGCCCGCCTTGCCGGCGAGGATCCGCAGCCGGTCCGGCACGGCGAGCGCCGTGGGCACGATGCCGCCGGTGCGGAAGTCGGTGGTGGCCGCCAGCGCGCCGAGCAGCAGCAGGCAGAGGGCGGTGACGCCGCTGGAGGCCGACCCGCCGGGGCCGGTGCCCATGAGGTCGAGCAGCGAGCGCTGGGCCGCGGCGGACCCGAGGTCGGTGGCGGCGACCAGCCCGGACAGGAGCTCGCTCGTGTCCGCCGGGGACATCTGCGGCCCGACGTGGAACCCGGCGTCCGCCCCGCCCAGCGACTCCAGGGTGCGCAGGGTGCGCGGCAGCACGAGGGTGAGGACCTGCACCAGGGCCATGCCCGCGAGGGCGACGACCCCGATGACCCAGGGCGTCCGGGTGCTGCGCAGCTTGAGCAGCTCGGCCCTGAACACGGCAGACATCAGCGGACTCCTTCGGTGGCGGCGGTGAGATCGAGGTACACGTCCTCGAGGCTCCGGTCGGTGGTGACGAGCTCGCCCAGCGTGCCCGCGGCGACGACGCGGCCCTGGCCGATGACGACCAGGTCGTCCGCGACCTGCGCCACCTCGCCGAGCACGTGGCTGGCCAGCAGCACCGTGCCGCCGTCGTCGGCGAAGGTGCGCAGCAGCTCGCGCAGCCACCGCATGCCGGCGGGGTCGAGGCCGTTGGCGGGCTCGTCGAGCACCAGGACCTCGGGGCGGCCGAGCAGCGCGGTGGCGATGCCGAGGCGCTGCTTCATCCCCAGCGAGTAGGTGCGCACACGGCGGTCCGCGGCGGGGATCATGCCGACGGCCGCCAGCACCTCGTCGACCCTGCGGGCGGGGAGCCGCGACGCCGCGGCGAGCACCCGCAGGTGGTCGCGGCCGGTACGCCCGGGGTGCAGCCCGCCCGCGTCCAGCAGGGCCCCGACCACCTGCGCCGGGTGCTCCAGGTCGGCGTACCGTCGGCCGTCGAACGTCGCCGTGCCGGCGTCCGCGCGGGCCAGTCCGAGCAGCACGTGCAGCGTCGTGCTCTTGCCGGCGCCGTTCGGGCCCAGCAGGCCCACGACCCGGCCCGGCTCGGCCGTGAAGCCGACGTCGTGCACGGCCTCGAAGCCGCCGTAGGACTTGTGCAGCCCTTCGATCCGGATGGTGGTCATCCGTCCCCTCCCTCGTCGTCCGGCGCTCCCGTCGTCTCACCGGCGCCGGTACCCCGAGCCTCCCCGGCGGCAGGGGGCCGGGTCTTGAGGCGGAGGGGGGAACCCGGGTTGCGCCTTTCGGGGGAGGTCGCGCGGTCAGGACCCGGTCGGACGTCGAGCCGGCCGGGTCACGACGACGCGGCGAAGAGGCGCTCCAGGTGCTGGTCGACGGCCGCCAGCGCGGCCTCGGGCTCGATGACGCCGAGCTCGAGCAGGGGCGTGAACCCGGTCAGCGCCAGGAGGAGGTCCGTCTCGACGTCGGGGTCCCGGTCCGGGGAGATCTGGCCGTGCGCCGCCGCCTCGCGGACGAGCCGCCCGACCAGTGCGCGCCCCTCGCGGAGCCCCAGGGCCGCCTGCCTGCGCAGCGCCGGGTCGTGCAGCGCCTCCAGGACGTACGCGGCGCTCATGCGGCTCGACGCACGCGCGTCGGGGTGCAGGGGCAGCATCTCCGTGAGCACCACGCGCAGCACGTCCCGGGGGTGCGGCGGCCGGTCGAGGTCGGCCAGTCCCCGGGCGACCCGGTCCGAGGTCTGCTCGGCGGCGAACTCCATCGCGAAGTTCAGCATCGCCGCGCGGGACGCGAAGTAGTGCTGCAGCTGCCCCAGCGAGACCCCGGCCTCGCGGGCGACGTCGCGCAGGGTCGCCCGGGTCCAGCCGTCCCGGTCCACGACCCGCCACAGCGCGTGCGCGATCGCCTCGCGTCGTTCCTGGTGGTCCACCAGCTTCGGCAACCGGCTCCCCTTCCCCGTGTGTGTCGTACCGTGGAAATAATACAGTTGACCGAAAACAACGGCCGACGGGAGGGACGATGACCGAGCCGAGCGTGCCCCCCGCGTTCTTCAACCCGTACGCGGTGGCCATCGACGACGAGGTGGCGATCGCGCTGCTCGCCGAGATGCACATCCGCAGGGCGATCGAACGCGGGGAGTTCGACGACCTGCCCGGCAGCGGCAAGCCGCTCGACCTGCAGGACCTCCACGACCCGGACTGGTGGCTGAAGGCCTTCATGCGGCGCGAGAAGCTCGTGGTGCTGCCGCCCTCGATCCAGCTGCGCAAGGACGACGCCGCGCTGGACGGGCGCCTCGACGAGCTGTGGAGCGAGGAGGACGTGCGCGAGGAGGTCGAGGAGTTCAACAAGAGCGTCCTGCGCGCCCGCTACCAGCCCGCGGCCGGGCCGCCCCTGGTCACCATGCCGCGCGACGTCGAGGCGACGGTGGCCGCCTGGGCGGAGCGTCGCGCGGCGCGGGCCGCGGAGACGCGCGCGCAGGCACGGGCCGAGGCGGCGGCCGAGGAGGACCGTCCCCGCCGGAGGGCTGGCCGGGCTCGTCGCCGGGCACGCTGACGGGGACGCTGACGGAAGCCCTCCGCCAGTGGTCCCTGTGGAGGACCGACTGCCCCTGTCGGCGCGGACC
This sequence comes from Isoptericola sp. NPDC058082, assembly GCF_042885055.1. Classification (NCBI taxonomy): domain Bacteria; kingdom Bacillati; phylum Actinomycetota; class Actinomycetes; order Micrococcales; family Promicromonosporaceae; genus Isoptericola; species Isoptericola sp. NPDC058082. The sequence continues at coordinate 32,562 of NZ_JBHVSQ010000021.1, forward strand.
CGTAACCTGGCCGACGTGCTGCACGTCCACCGGTCCGAGCGCTCCGACGCGCTGGTCGCTCCCCTCGCCGACGTGCTCGCCGACCCTCCGGACGACCCGTTCACCCCCGACGTCGTCGCGGTGCCCACGCGTGGCATCGAGCGGTGGCTGGCGCAGCGGCTGTCGCACCGGCTCGGGGTGGACGGCGCGTCGGGCGCCGGCGTGTGCGCCAACGTGGACTTCTCCTCGCCGTCGCGGCTGGTCGCCTCCGCGGTGACGGCGGTGACCGGCGTCGAGCCCGATGACGACCCGTGGCGCCGTGCGCGCCTCGTGTGGCCGGTGCTGGAGACCGTCGACGCGTCCCTCGACGAGGGCTGGGCCGCGCCGCTCGCGCGGTACGTCGGCGAGGCGGGCGACGGCGTGCGCCGGTCGCGCCGCGTCGCACTCGCGCAGCGTGTGGCGGAGCTGTTCGCCGCGTACGCGCAGCAGCGGCCCGGCCTGCTCTCCGGCTGGCTCGAGGGGCGCGACGACGGCGTCCCCGACGACCTCGCGTGGCAGCCCCGGCTGTGGCGGCGGGTCCGCGAGCGCGTGGACGCGCCCGGCCCCGCGGAGGTGCTGGCGGAGGCGGTCGGCGTGCTGCGCACCGACCCGGGCGCCGTGGACCTGCCCGCCCGGCTCTCCGTCTTCGGCCCCACCCGGCTGCCGGAGGACCAGCGGCAGGTGCTCGCCGCCCTCGCGCGCCACCGCGACGTCCACCTGTGGCTGCCGCACCCGTCGCCCGCGCTGTGGGCCTCGGTCGAGGGCCTTGGCGCCCGGGGCGCCGCCGCCGGGGCGCGTCGTGACGCCCTGCCCCCGGCCGCCCGCCACCCCCTGCTGGCCTCCACGGCGCGCGACTCCGTCGAGCTGCAGCTGCGCCTCTCGGGGGTCCTCGACCCACCCGCCGACGACGCCCCCGACGTGCGGGTCGCGCACCATCCGGCGCCGCCGCCCCCGGGCACGCTGCTGGGCGCGCTCCAGTCGGCCCTGCGCGCGGACGACCCGGACGTCGCGCCCGCGCCGGTGGGTCCCGACGACCGCAGCGTGCAGGTGCACGCCTGCCACGGCCGGGCGCGCCAGGTCGAGGTGCTGCGCGAGGTGCTCACCGGTCTGTTCGCCGCCGACCCGACCCTGGAGCCGCGCGACGTCATCGTCCTGTGCCCCGACGTCGAGGCGTTCGCCCCGCTCGTGACGGCCACGTTCGGCGCCGCTCCCGACGGCGTCACGCAGATCCACCCCGGGCAGCGGCTGCGCGTCAGCCTGGCCGACCGCGGTCCCGGCGTCGTCAACCCCGTGCTCGGTGTGCTGGCGACCCTGCTGCGCCTGGCCGACGGCCGCGTCACGGCGTCCGAGGTCCTCGACCTCGCCACCAGCGAGCCCGTGCGCCGCCGCTTCCGCCTCTCCGACGACGACCTGGACCGCTGGCGCGACTGGGCCGTCGAGGTCGGGGTGCGCTGGGGCGAGGACGGGTCGCGGCGCGAGCGCTTCGGCATCGACCCGCGGGTGCGGCAGGGCACGTGGGACGCGGCGCTCGACCGGGTGCTGCTGGGCGTCGCGATGGCCGAGGAGGACTCGCGCTTCGTGGGCCCGGCGCTGCCGCTGGACGACGTCGGGTCCACCGACGTGGACGTCGCGGGCCGGTTCGCGGAGCTGGTGTCCCGACTGACGGGGCTGCTCGCCGACCTCGAGGGCACGCACCCGCTGGAGCACTGGCTCGACGCCCTGGACCGCGCCGTCACGCTGCTCGCCGACCCGGCGCCGGACGACGCGTGGCAGTCGGTGCAGGCACGCCGCGTGCTGGGCGACGTCCGGGCCGCGGGCGCGGGGCGCGCCACCGCGGGCGACGGGCTGCGGCTGGAGGACGTGCGCGCCCTGCTCGCCGACCGCCTGGCGGGCCGCCCTACGCGCGCGGGTTTCCGCACCGGCGCGCTCACCGTGTGCTCGCTGGAGCCGATGCGCGCCGTCCCGCACCGCGTGGTGTGCCTGCTCGGCATGGAGGACGGCGCGTTCCCCCGGTCCGCGACGCCGGACGGCGACGACCTCCTCGCGCGCGACGCCCTGCTGGGTGAGCGGGACCGGCGCAGCGAGGACCGGCAGATCTTCCTGGACGCGCTCACGGCGGCGCGGGAGCACCTGGTGGTGCTGCACTCGGGCGCCGACGAGCGCACCGGCGCCGCCCGGCCGCCGGCCGTCCCCGTCGCGGAGCTGCTGGACGCGCTCGACCGCGTCGGCGCGGCGGCGGACGGCGGGCCCGTCCGACGGCAGGTCGTCGTGCGGCACCCGCTGCAGGTCGTGGGAGAGCGCAACTTCGAGTCCGGCGCGCTCGGCACCCCCGGCCCGTTCAGCTTCGACACGGCGGCGTTCCGCGGCGCGGAGGCAGGTCGAGGGGGCCGCGTCGATCCCGGGCTGCTCGTGCCCGCGCCGCTGGTCCTCGACGCCGCCGCCCCGACGGAGGTCGACCTCGACGACCTCGTCGCGATGCTCGAGCACCCGGTCCGCTGGTTCCTGCGGACCACCCTCGACGTGCGCGTCGCGCAGGACGAGGACGAGGTGGACGACCGCCTGCCGCTGACGATGGCGCCGCTCGCCGCGTGGGGGGCGGGCGACCGGATCCTCACCGCCGTGCTCGGGGGCACCGACCCGGGGCGCGCGTTCCAGGCGGAGTGGCGCCGCGGCCAGGCGCCGCCGCGCGAGCTGGGCCGCACCGCGCTGCGGGACGTCGTCGAGCGCGTGCAGCCGGTCGAGACGATGGCGCGACAGGTCCGCGCCGAGCACGCGGCCCGCGCCGTCGACGTGTCCGCCGCGCTGCCCTCCGGCGTCCTCGTCACCGGCACCGTCCCCGGCGTGCACGGCGGCCGCGTCGTGCGCGCGGAGTACTCGAAGCTCGGCCCGAAGCACCGCCTGCGCGCCTGGGTGCAGACCCTTGCCCTCGCGGCGTCGGGCGGCGACGGCGGGCTGCCCGACGGGCAGCAGTGGCACGCCGGCACCGTGGGCCGGGCCCCCGGCCGGGGCGCCAAGGCGGCGTGGAGCCTGATCCAGGCGCCCGACCCGGCCGACGCGGCGCGCCTCCTCGACGACCTCGTCGCCCTGCGCGCCCAGGCCGCCCGCGCTCCTCTCCCCCTGCCCCCGGACGCGTCGCACGCGTACGCCGTCTCCCGCGGAGGCGGCACGGGCGACCCCGGCCAGGCGACGAGCGAGGCCCGCTTCACCTGGAACGGCGGCTTCGAGAAGTCCGACGCGTATCACCTGATGGTCTGGGGCGACCCGAGCGGACCTGGGTCGTTCGACGCGATGGCTGGTGTGCCGGACGACGACGACCGGCGCAGGTTCCCCGACGAGCCCTCGCGGCTGGGGGCGCTCGCCCGCCGCGTCTGGGACCCGTTGCTGGCGCACGAGCAGAAGGGCACCACATGACGGCCGGGGCGGGCTTCGACACCGACGCGACCGGCGGTCTGGCGGGCGTCCCGGACCGTCCGGTCTTCGACGTCTGCGGCCCGCTGCCGGAGGGCACCACGGTGCTCGAGGCCAGCGCCGGTACGGGCAAGACGTTCACCATCGCTGCGCTCGCCACACGGTTCGTCGCCGAGGGCCGCGCCGAGCTGCGCGAGCTCATGCTCGTGACGTTCGGCCGGGCGGCCACGTCCGAGCTGCGCGACCGCGTGCGCGAGCGGCTGGTGAGCGCCGAGCGCGCGCTGCGCGGCCCGGACCCTGCCTCCAGCGACGACCCGGTCGTGGCGCTGCTCGCCGACGTCGACGGCGAGGAGCTGGACCGCCGGCGCGCCCGGCTCGCCGCCGCCCTGTCGCAGCTCGACGCCGCGACCATCACGACGACGCACGGCTTCTGCCAGCAGATGCTCACGTCGCTCGGCATCGCGGCCGACGTCGACCCCGCGGCGACGTTCGTCGCCGACGTCGCCGACCTCGTGCGGGAGGTGTCCGACGACCTGTACGTGCGCCGCTTCTCCGGCGAGGCGCACCCCGCACTCACCCCGACGATGGCCGCCGACCTGGGCCGGGCCGCCGTCAGCGACCACCAGGCCTGTGTCGAACCCGCCGAGCCGGGCGGGGGCGCGCCGTCCACGCCACCCCCGTCCACACCGGGCGCGCTGCGGCGGGCCGTGGCCCAGGAGACGCGCGACGAGACGCTGCGCCGCAAGCGCGCGCAGCACCTCCTGGACTACGACGACCTGCTCGTCATGCTGCGCGACGCGCTCGCCGACCCGGTGCACGGCCCCGTCGCCGCCGAGCGGGTGCGCTCCCGGTTCCGTGTGGTCATGGTCGACGAGTTCCAGGACACCGACCCCGTGCAGTGGGAGATCCTGCGCACCGCGTTCCACGGGTACCGCACCCTGGTGCTCATCGGCGACCCCAAGCAGGCGATCTACGCCTTCCGCGGCGCCGACGTCGTCGCGTACCTCGACGCACAGCAGGACGCGACCGCCGTCGCCACGCTCGGCACCAGCTGGCGCAGCGACGAGCCGCTGCTGCGGGCCCTCGACACCCTGCTGGGCGGGGCGGCGCTGGGCGACGAGCGCATCGTCGTGCGGCCGGTGGACGCCGCGCACCGCGGGTCGCGCTTCGACGGCGGCGCGCCGCTGCGGCTGCGGCAGGTGACGCGTGCCGCGCTCGGGATGTCGCCCGGCGAGACGCCGCCGGTCGGTCCGCCGCGCCAGCTCGTCGCCGCGGACGTCGCGGCCGACATCGCCGCGCGCCTGGGCCGCGACCGGCTGGTGGACCCGGACGACACGAGCGGCGACGGCAGCGACACCGGCGCGTGGCGACCGCTCGAGCCGCGCGACGTCGCCGTGCTCACCCGCACCAACGCGCAGGCCGAGGCGGTCCGGTCGGAGCTGACGAAGCGCGGGGTGCCCGCCGTCGTCTCGGGGTTGTCGAGCGTGTTCGCGACGCCGTCGGCCCGCGACTGGCTCACCCTGCTCGCCGCGCTGGAGCAGCCGGGCGCTCACGGACGGGCCGCGGCCCTGGCGCTGACGCCGTTCGTCGGCTGGGACGCCGAGCGGCTCGCCACGGCGGACGACGCCGCGCACGACGCGCTCGCCGACACGGTGCGGCGCTGGTCGCGGCTGCTGTGGTCGCGGGGGGTCGCCGCGCTGCAGGAGGCGGTGACCCGCGACGGCCTGGCGGAGCGGCTGATGCGCACCAGCACCGGCGAGCGCCACCTCACCGACCTGCGGCACGTGGGCGAGGTGCTGCACGCCGCGGCCGTCACGGAGGGTCTGGGCGCCTCCGCGCTCACGGCATGGCTGCGGCGGCGCATCCGCGAGGCCGCCCAGGACTACGACGAGGAGCGCAGCCGCCGCCTGGAGACGGACGCCGCGGCGGTGCAGGTCGTCACGGTGCACGCCAGCAAGGGCCTGGAGTTCGGCGTCGTGTACGTGCCGTTCGCGTGGGACCGGTTCGAGCCGCGCCAGCCCGAGGTGCTGCGGTTCCACGCCGGCGACGGGCGCCGCATCCTCCACGTGGGCGGCCCGGGCTCGTTCGGGTACGACGCCGCCCTGGAGCGCCACCGCCGCGAGGAGGGCGGCGAGGACCTGCGGCTGCTGTACGTGGCGCTGACCCGCGCCCGGCACCAGGTGGTGGCGCACTGGGCGCCGTCGAAGGCGAACTCCGCGAAGGCGGGCCTGACGCGCGTCGTCCTGGGCGACCGCACGCTCGGCGGCGAGCCCGCGCCGCACGCGCCCCAGCAGGCCATGCGCGACGACGCGGTACGGACGGCGCTCGGTGCCCTCGCCCAGGGCTCGGGCGGCACGATCGCCGTCGAGGAGGCGCCCGCCACGCCGTCCACCGAGCGTTGGCGCCCGCCCGTGGACGACGTGCCCACGCTCGGCGTCGCGCACCTCGACCGGGTACCCGACCCGACGTGGCGGCGCGCGTCGTACTCCGCGCTCACCGCCGCGGCGCACGTCGGTCGCCCGGGCGGCCTCTCGCCCGCGCCAGGCCCGGCCGAACCCGCGACGGGGGGAGTCGAGTCCGAGCCGGAGGGCGGCGGCCTGCAGGACGAGCCGGCCGAGGCCGCGCCGACGGCGGTCCGTCCCGTCGGCGCCGTCGGCGAGCCCGGGGAGGCGCCCGGCGCCGATCTGCCGTCCCCGATGTCGGGCCTGCCGGCCGGCACGGGCTTCGGCACCCTCGTGCACGAGGTGCTGGAGTACGCCGATACGGCGGCCCCCGACCTCGACGCGGAGCTGCTCGCGCGGTGCGCCGCGGCGGCGACCACGCGGGTGCCGGGCACGGACCCTGCCGAGCTCGCCGCCGCGCTGGGCGTCGTCGCACGCACGCCGCTCGGGCCGCTCGCGGGTGGACGCACGCTCGCCGACGTCACGCCGCGCGACCGCCTGGCGGAGCTGGAGTTCGAGCTCCCGCTCGCCGGGGGCGACGGCGACGTGGGCGGTCCCCCGGCCGAGGGCGCCACCCTGGCCGGGATCGCGGCGCTGCTGGGCCGCTACCTGGGTGCGGACGACGCGTTCGCCGCGTACCCCGCCGTGCTCGCCGAGCTGGCGGCGGCCGACCCCACGGCCCGCCCCCTGCGCGGCTACCTGACCGGGTCGATCGACGCGGTGCTGCGGGTGCCCGCGGACGACGGTGCGCCACGCTTCCTCGTCGTCGACTACAAGACGAACCGCCTCGGCGCGTTCGACGCCCCGCTCACGGCGCACGACTACCGGCCCGAGGCCACCGTCGACGCGATGCTGCACGCCCACTACCCGCTGCAGCTCGTGCTCTACCTCGTGGCGCTGCACCGCTACCTGGCGTGGCGGCTGCCGGGCTACGACCCGGACGTGCACCTCGGCGGCGGGCTCTACCTGTTCGTGCGCGGCATGTGCGGCCCGGCCACGCCCACGGGGCCCGACGGCGCGCCGCACGGCGTGGTGTCGTGGGTGCCGCCGCGGGGCCTGGTGCCCGCGCTGTCCGCGCTGCTGGACGGAGACGACGCATGACCGACACCTCCACGCTCCCGGGCGGCCCGGTCGAGGCCTCCGGCGACGTCCGCCTCGCCGCCGCGGCGCCCGGGCTGCTGCGGGAGTTCAACGCGGCCGGACTCGTCGCCGCGACGGACGTGCACGTCGCGACGCGGCTCGGGCGGCTGACGGGCGAGGACGACGCGACGGTGCTGCTCGCCGTCGCGCTCGCCGTCCGGGCGCTGCGGGGCGGGTCGGTGTGCGTGCGGCTCGACGACCCGGACGAGCTCGCGGCGCTCGCGCTGCCCGAGGACGCCGACCGGGGCGACGCCGCCGACGGTCCCGACGCCGCCGCTCCCCCGCCCTGGCCGGAGCACGAGGCCTGGGTGCGGGCGATCGAGGCCAGCCCGCTCGTGACGGTCGGCGCGGACGGCCCCGAGGACCGGCCGGCCCGCTGGGTCGGCGGACGGCTGTACCTCGACCGGTACTGGAGGGACGAGCTCACGGTGCGACGGCTGGTCGACGCCCGCCTCCAGGCCCCGCCGCTCGTGCCCACCGGCGCCGACCGGCTGGACGCGGCGCTCGCCCGGCTGTTCCCCGAGGCCGGCGACGTACGGCAACGGCTCGCGGCCGCGCACGCCGCCGGCCGCAGGCTCACGGTGCTCACGGGCGGGCCGGGCACCGGCAAGACGACGACGGTCGCGCGGCTGCTCGCCGTGCTGCAGGACGTCGCCGGGGAGCCCGCCCTGCGGGTCGCGCTCGCCGCGCCGACGGGCAAGGCGGCCGCCCGGCTGCAGGAGGCGGTCCGCGACGTCGTCGGCGCCCTGCCGCCCGAGGACCGCGAGCGCACCGGCCGACCGGAGGCCACGACCGTCCACCGGCTGCTCGGCTACCGCAGCGCGACCCGCTTCCGGCACCACGCCGGCCACCACCTGCCGCACGACGTCGTCGTGGTGGACGAGACCTCGATGGTGCCGCTGTCGCTCATGGCGCGGCTGCTCGAGGCGCTGCGCCCGGATGCGCGGCTGGTGCTGGTCGGCGACCCGGACCAGCTCGCGTCGGTCGAGGCCGGGGCTGTGCTGGGCGACCTCGTCGCCAGGCCGCCGGTGGTCGGGAGCCTCGCCGCGCACGTCACCACCACGCCGCCCGACGAGCCCGCGGGGGACGACACGGCCCTGGCCAACGGCGTCGTGCGGCTCGTCACGGTGCACCGACAGGGCGAGGACTCGGCGATCCTGCCGCTCGCCGCCGCCATCCGCGACGGAGACGCGGACGCCGTGCTCGACGTCCTGCGTGCCGGGGTCGGTGGCGTCGAGCTCGTCGAGGCGGACACCGAGCGCCTCGACGAGCACGCCGTGCAGGGACTGCACGACGACGCGGTCGACGCCGGCCGACGGCTCGTGGCCGCGGCGCGGGAGGGCGACGCGGCCGGCGCCCTCGAGGCGCTCAACGCGCACCGCGTCATGGTGGCGCACCGGCGGGGCCCGGTCGGCGTGGCCCGCTGGGCCGCGCAGGTCGAGGCCTGGGTGGAGGAGGCCACCGCCGACGGCACCCTGGCCCCGGCCGTCCCCGGGTCGCCGTGGGTCGTGGGCCGCCCGCTGCTGGTCACGAGCAACGACGCCGACGTCGGCCTCTACAACGGCGACACCGGCGTGCTCGTCGCGGAGGGCGACCCGGCACACGCTCAGGACGAGGCGGTCGCGGTCGTCGCGGTGTTCGGCGACCCGCGCGCCCCGCTGCGGGTGCGCACCCACCGGCTGCCCCCGGTCGAGACCGTGCACGCGATGACCGTGCACCGCGCGCAGGGCAGCCAGTTCCGCCGCGTCTCGCTCGTGCTGCCCCCGCCGACGTCGCCCCTGCTCACCCGCGAGCTGCTGTACACGGCCGTCACCCGCGCGCAGGAGTTCGTGCGCGTGGTGGGCACCGCCGACGCCGTGCGCGCCGCCGTCGCACATCCCGTCCGCCGGGCGAGCGGCCTCCGCGAGCCGCTCCCCTGACGCCCGCCCACCACGGAATAGGAGTCGCGCTCCTGCGGGTTGTCCCAGGCGATGAATGCCGACGCCCCCACCCCCGCGCCCACGTCCCCCCGCCTGTCCGTGCTGGACCTCGTCCCGGTCCGCACGGGCCAGTCCAGCCCCCAGGCGCTGGCCGCCTCGCTCGCGCTGGTGCGCCGGGCGGACGAGCTGGGCTTCGAACGGTACTGGTTCGCCGAGCACCACAACATGCCCGCGGTCGCGGCGTCGACGCCTCCGGTGATGATCGCGGCGGCCGCCGCCGTCACGGAACGCATCCGCGTCGGCTCGGGCGGGGTCATGCTGCCCAACCACGCGCCGCTCGTGGTGGCGGAGCAGTTCGCCGCGCTGGAGGCGCTCGCGCCCGGGCGGGTGGACCTCGGCCTCGGTCGCGCGCCCGGCTCGGACCCGGTCGTCACGGCGCTGCTGCGGCAGTCCGGCCCGACGTCGGACGTCGAGCGGTTCCCCCAGCACGTGCGCGACATCCTGTCGCTCATGAGCCCCGACGGCGCCGCCCTGCGCCTCGGCGACGGCAACCTCTACGACGTGCACGCCACCCCCGCCGCCGACGGCACCCCGACCGTGTGGCTGCTCGGCTCCAGCGACTACTCGGCCCGCCTCGCCGCGGAGCTGGGCCTGCCGTACGTCTTCGCGAACCACTTCTCCGGTGCGGGGATCGACCAGGTGCTCGCGCTGTACCGCGACGGCTACCGCCCGAGCCCCGACCACCCGGAGCCGCGGACGTTCCTCACCGCGAACGTCGTCGTCGCGCCGACCGCGGTCGAGGCGCACGAGCGTGCGCTGCCGCAGCTGCGGTCGATGGCGCGGCTGCGTACCGGCAAGCCGATGGGCCGCGCGGAGACGGTCGAGCAGGCCGCCGCCGAGCCGCTGGACCCGATGGCCGAGCAGATCGTCGCGGACATGCGGTCGCGCTGGGTGGTCGGCGAGCCGCACCAGGCCGCCGCCCAGCTGCGCGACCTCGCCACCCGGCACGGCGTGGACGAGGTCATGGTGGTGCCGGTGGCCGGGTCCTACGAGTCCGAGCCGCTGGACGCCACGCCCGGCCGGGTCCGCACCCTCGAGCTCCTCGCCGAGGCGCTCGCCGCCTGACACCGGGAGACCGTCACGGAACCTCCGAGCCGCCGTTGCCCCCGAGGGCACGTCGGACTAGCCTCGACTTAGTCCAGCCTGGTCCAGGAGGCCCCCCGTGAAGACCGTCAACGTGCACGAGGCCAAGACCCATCTCTCCCGCCTCCTCGCGGAGGCCGAGGCGGGAGAGGACGTCGTGATCGCGCGTGCGGGCCGCCCGGTCGCTCGCCTGGTCGGGATCGACCCCGCCGCCCGGCCGCGGCGAGAGCTCGGCCCGCTGCGCGGCCGGTTCACGATGCCCGACGACTTCGACCACTGGGCGCAGGACGAGGTGGCCTCCCTGTTCGAGAACGACGAGCCGGCGGACGCCCGGTGAGGTATCTCCTCGACACGAACGTCCTCGTGTGGACGCTCGGGTTCCCCGAGCGACTGCCCGACGACGTCGCAGAGATCCTTGCCGACCCCGAACCCGAGATCTGGTTCAGCGCCGTCAACATCTGGGAGATCGGCATCAAGTCCGCTCTGGGCCGCGCCGACTTCGACCTCGACCCCCACGTCGCCCGCGCGACCACCCTGGCCCTCGGCTTCGTGGAGCTGGCCGTCGACGGCGCCCACGCCGTGACGGCGACACGCCTGCCCCCCGTCCACCGAGACCCGTTCGACAGGATGCTGGTGGCGCAGGCGATCATGACGGGCTCGACCCTGCTCACCAGCGACGCCACCGTCGCCGCGTATCAGGGCCCCATCCGCCACGTCGGTCGCCGCGGCTGATGCACGACCGAGAGAGGAACTGCACGATGCCCCACGTCATCGTCGTCCGTGCGGACAACCCCGGCCCGATGACGCTGGACGGCACGCGCTCGTACGTGCTGCGCGCGCCGGGCTCGTCGTCGTGCGTGGTCGTGGACCCGGGCCCCGACGACGAACGGCACCTGGCGACCCTGGCCGAGGCGGGTCCCGTGGAGCTCGTGCTGGTCACGCACCGGCACGCGGACCACACCGCCGGCTCGGCGCGCCTGCACGCGCTCACGGGCGCCCCGGTCCGCGCCGCCGACCCGGAGCACTGCCACGGCGGCGAGCCGTTGCGCGGCGACGAGACGATCGACGCCGGCGGCCTCCGGGTCGACGTCCTCGCGACGCCGGGGCACACCGCCGACTCGGTGTCGTTCGTCGTGACCGCGCCCGACGGCGCCGGGTCCGGCGAGCCGGTCGTGCTCACGGGCGACACGGTGCTCGGGCAGGGCACCACCGTCATCGCCGAGCCGGACGGTTCGCTGCGCGACTACCTCGCCAGCCTCGACCTGCTGGAACGCGTGGGCGCCGGGCGGGTCGGGCTGCCGGGTCACGGCCCCGCGCTGGACGACCTCGGCACGGCGGTCCGCGCCTACCGGGCCCACCGCCTGGAGCGTCTCGACCAGGTGCGGTCGGTGCTCGCGACGCTCGGCCCGGCGGCGGACGCCGACGCCGTCGTCGCGCACGTCTACGCCGACGTGGACCCGTCGGTGCGGCGCGCGGCGCGGCAGTCCGTCGTCGCGCAGCTCGCCTACCTGCGCGACGAGACCGCCTGACCGGCCGCCGCGGCCCACGACCGCTCCCGGGCAGGTGTCGGTGTCCCGCGGCACGATGGCGTGATGACGGTCACCCCCGCTCCGGAAGTCCGCCCTGCCGTGCACCTCGGCGTCGCCTTCGTCCCGACGATGCCGCCGGAGTCCCTGCGGTCGCTCGCCACCGCCGTCGAGGCCGCCGGCCTCGACGACCTGTGGGTGTGGGAGGACTGCTTCAAGCAGAGCGGTGTCGCGTCGGCCGCCGCCGCGCTGGCCTGGACCGAGCGAGTGCGCGTCGGGATCGGCCTCATGCCCGCGCCGCTGCGCAGCACGGCGGTGACGGCGATGGAGGTCGCCACGCTCGGCCGCATGTTCCCGGGCCGGTTCGTGCCGGCGGTCGGCCACGGCGTGCAGGCCTGGATGGACCAGGCCGGGGTGCGCGCGAAGTCGCCCCTCACCCTGCTGCGCGAGCACACCGAGGCGCTGCGCGCCCTGCTCGCCGGCGACGAGGTGACCGTCTCGGGCCGCTACGTCACCCTCGACCACGTCCGCCTCGACTGGCCCGCGCCGCAGGTGCCGCTGCTGCTCGGCGGCGTCGGCCCCCGCTCTCTCGCGCTGGCGGGCGAGCTGGGCGACGGCGTCATCCTCGCCAACGCGCTCACCCCCGACGACGTGCGTGCCGCCGCGGAGACGGCCGGGACGGCCGCGCAGGCCGCGGGCCGGCCCGCACCGGGCGTGTACGCCACCCTCATCGCAGCGACCGGCGACGGCGCGCAGCAGCGGCTCGACGCCGAGCTCCCGCTGTGGGGTGCGGAGGCCGGGAGCGGCATCGGTGCGGCCGGCGACGCCCGTGCCATCGCCGACGCCGTGCTCCGCCTGGCGGCCGCCGGTGCTTCCGCCGTCGCGGTGCAGCCCACCGCCGACGAGCCCGACCTCGCCGGGTTCGTCGAGCTGCTCGGCCGCGAGGTACGGCCCTTGCTCGACCAGGCGTGACCACCCGGGTCCCGCCGCACAGCACCGAGGAGCACACGATGGACTGGAAGATCGAGCTGATCCACGTGCCCGTGAGCGACGTGGACCGGGCGAAGGAGTTCTACGAGCGCGTCGGCTTCCACCCCGACCACGACCAGCAGGTGAACGACGACCTGCGGTTCGTCCAGATGACACCGCCGGGCTCGGCCTGCTCGATCGCGTTCGGGACGGGCCTGGGCGGCACGCTGCAGCCGGGGCAGCTGGACGCGATCCAGGTGGTGGTGCCCGACGCGGACGAGGCGCTGGCGCACCTGCGCGGCGTGGGCGTCGAGGCCGACGGGGTGGACGACCAGGCGTGGGGCCGGTTCGTCACGTTCGCCGACCCCGACGGCAACGCCTGGACCCTGCAGCAGCTGCCCGCGTGGTCCGCGGGCGCCGGGGGCTGAGCCCGCGAGGACGACGCCCTCGACGTCAGAGCCGCTTGCCGTAGCAGCGCTGCTGCTCCAACCCGGCGTGGTCGCCGAACGACTCGATCGGCTCGTAGCCGATGGCCTCGTACAGCGCGATCGCCTCGGGCTGCGCGGTGCCGGTCTCGAGCACGAACCGGCGGAAGCCGACCTGGCGGGCGGCACGCTCGAGCTCGGCCATCAGCCGCCGTGCGACGCCGCGCCCGCGCACGTCGCCGTCCACGTACAGACGCTTGACCTCGCCGGTCGCGGCCGGGTGGGTGGTGCCGCGGCCGCGCCGGTCGTCGGTGCCGGAGACGTCGCGCACGGCGGCGGTGCCGACGGGGCGGCCGTCCAGGCGCGCGACGAGCGTGACGACGATCGTCCGCGGGTCGATCGTGGGTGCCTCGTCGTCCCCGCCGTACCGCACGGCCATCTCGGCCTCCTGGGCGGCACGCAGGGTCGCCGCGACGGGGTCGTCCCACGCCACGACGTCGACCGCCAGGCCCTCGGGCCCGACGGTCGACGGGAGGACGGTGGTGGCGGTCATGCCGAGACGAGCGACGCCAGCACCGACGTGAAGAATCCGAGGCCGTCCGTGCCGGTGCGCGGGCCGTCCTCGCCGTCCGGGCCGAAGCCCGCCTCGACGGCGTGCTCCGGGTGCGGCATGAGGCCGACCACGTTGCCGCGCGCGTTGCTGATGCCCGCGATGTCGCGACGGGAGCCGTTCGGGTTCCAGCCCTGGTAGCGGAACACGACGCGGCCCTCGCCCTCGAGCTCGTCGAGGGTGCGGTCGTCGGCCACGAACTGGCCGTCCTGGTTCTTCAGCGGGATGGTGATGTGCTGGCCGGGCCGGTACCGGTTGGTCCACGCCGTCGACGCGTTCTCGACCGACAGCACCTGCTCGCGGCACACGAAGTGCAGGTGGTCGTTCTTCACCATCGAGCCGGGCAGCAGGTGCGCCTCGGTCAGCACCTGGAAGCCGTTGCAGATGCCGAGCACGGGCATGCCGCCCTTCGCCGCGTCCACCAGGGCGTCCATGGCGGGCGCGAAGCGCGAGATGGCGCCGGCGCGCAGGTAGTCGCCGTACGAGAACCCGCCCGGCAGGACGACGGCGTCGACGCCCTGGAGGTCGCCGTCGGCGTGCCACAGCGACACGGGCTCCCCGCCCGCGAGCCGGACCGCGCGAGCCGCGTCCCGGTCGTCGAGGGTGCCGGGGAACGTGACGACGCCGATCCGCGCCGACGCGAGGGTGCCGGCGGTCATCAGGCCACGCCCTCGGAGGTGATCGTCCCGGCGGCGTCGGTCGCGGCGTCCGCGACGCGCACGACGTCCTCGATGACGGGGTTGGACAGCAGCGTCTCCGCGGCCTGCTGCGCGGCGGCGAGCACCTCGGGCGTGACGTCGCCGTCCACCTCGAGCTCGAACCGCTTGCCCTGGCGCACCCCGCTGAACTGGGTGAAGCCGAGGCGGGGCAGCGCCCCGACGACGGCCTTGCCCTGGGGGTCCAGGATCTCGGGCTTGGGCATGACCTCGACGACGACGCGTCCCACGGGTGCTCCTTGGATCGTGACCGGTAGCTGGCCGGGTGGTCCAGCGGCCGCGGCTCCGAGGTCCCGGCACGGGCGGCGCAACGGAGGCGCGCGCGTGGGGGCGGGAGCACGACGGCGGGATTCCGCGACGAGTCTACCGCCCGCGCGCTAGCCTTCTGACGCCGCGGAGCGCAGCCGGTCGACGGCGCCGCCGACGCCGCGTCGTCCACCATCGCACCGACCCCGAGGAAGCATGTCCGCACCCACCTCTCCGCCCTCCGGCGGCACGCCCGACCCGTACGCCACGCCCGAGGCGGGCGCGACGCCCCCGACCGGGACCGCACCGAACGGGACCGCACCGAACGGACCGCCCGCGCCGTACACCGCGCCCGGCACCCCGTCCCCCGCGACGCCGTACGACCAGCAGGCCCCGTACGGGGGCCGGCCGACGCCGTACGACCAGCCCGCGCCGTACGGCGCGCCGTCCCCGTACGGGCAGCCGGCGCCCGGGACGGACGGGTTCTCGATCGCCGCGCTGATCACGGGCATCCTCGGCATCAGCCCCGTGGCGCTCGGGCTCGGCATCGCGGGGATGCGGCGCACCCGGCGCACGGGACAGAGCGGCCGCGGCATGGCGATCACCGGCGTCGTGCTCGGTGCCCTGGGGATCCTCGGCTGGCTCCTGGTGGTCGGGCTGCTCGCCCTGCTCGCGACGAACGACGAGGTCCAGGAGGGGTTCAGCCAGGGCTTCGAGGAGTCCTACGCCGACCGCACGGGCGCGAACCTCGACCTGGGCGACTGCTTCGAGCTGCCGGACGACGCCACCGACCTCACCGGCATCGTCGCGACCGACTGCGCGTCGGCGCACGGGGCGGAGATGGTGGGCGTCGACGAGCTCACGGACGCCGAGTACCCGGGCGAGTCCTCCGTGGTCGCCACCACGGAGGACTTCTGCTTCGAGGAGTTCGCCGCGTACGTCGGCACGGACTACGACGCGTCCAGCCTCGACATGATGTACCTCTACCCCACCCAGGCGTCGTGGGCGTTCGGCGACCGGCGCCTCATGTGCTGGGCGCAGAACCCGGACGGCTCGCCGCTCGAGGCCAGCGTCCAGGGCTCCGGCCTCTGACCTTCCGGCCCGCCGGCACGCGGGGGCGCCCTCAGCGCAGGGGCGCCCCCGTCAGCCGCTCGTACGCCTCGAGGTACCGGTCGCGGGTGCGCTCGACCACCTCGGGCGGCAGCACGGGCGGCGGCACGTCGGACGCCCGGTCCCAGCCGGAGGCCGGCGACGTCAGCCAGTCGCGCACGATCTGCTTGTCGAAGCTCGGCTGGGCACGGCCCGGCTCCCACTCGTCCGCGGGCCAGAACCGCGACGAGTCGGGCGTGAGCACCTCGTCGCCGAGCACCGTGGCCCCGGTCGCCGGGTCGACGCCGAACTCCAGCTTGGTGTCCGCGAGGATCACGCCGCGCTCGCGCGCGATCTCCTCGGCGCGGGCGTAGACGGCGAGGGTGAGGTCCCGCAGGCGCGTGGCGGCGTCGACGCCGATCCGGCGCGCCACTTCCTCGAACGGCACGTTCTCGTCGTGCTCCCCCACCTCGGCCTTCGTCGCGGGGGTGAAGATCGGCTCCGGCAGGCGCGACCCGTCGACCAGGCCGGCCGGCAGCGGGATGCCCGTGACCTCGCCGGACGCGCGGTACTCGGCCAGGCCGGAGCCGGTGAGGTAGCCGCGGGCCACGCACTCGACGGGGAACATCTCCAGCCGGCGGCAGATCATCGCGCGGCCCGCGACGACGTCGGGCACCAGGCCGTCGCCCGGCTCGGCGCTCGCCTCGGTGGACACGACGTGGTTGTCCACCACGTCGGCGAGCTGCTCGAACCACCACAGGCTCAGCTGGGTGAGCACCACGCCCTTGTCGGGGATGCCGGGGGTGAGCACGTGGTCGTGCGCCGAGAGGCGGTCCGAGGCGACCACGAGGACGACGTCGCCCAGCGGGTGCACGCCGCCCAGGGCGGGCAGGTCCGGCGCGTACAGGTCGCGCACCTTGCCGGAGTAGACGTGGCGCCACCCCGGCAGGTCGAGCGGTCCCCCGGCGAAGGCGTCGTTCTGGTCGGCACCGGGCTGGTCGACATCGTGCGTCTCGGTCACGATGCTCAGTCTCGCATCCGGCGTCGGGCCGGGCCGCACGCGTCCGCGGTCCCGCCGCGCGGAGTTCATCGGGTCCCCTACCGGACAGCCCCGTCCGTTCACCGCCCGTTCGCCGGCGGCGTCCACCGTGCAGCCCATGAGACTCCGCACCCGGCACACCGCCGCCCTGCTCGTCGCGGCCCTCGTCGCCGCTCCCGCCGCCGCGTCCGTCGCGGCCCCGCGCCCGCCCCACGCGGCGGCCGGACACCCGTCCGCCCCCCAGCACGGCGCCGCCACGGGGCACATCCCCTTCACCGCGGCGACGGTGACGACCCACGACGACGGTTCGTTCACCGTCACCTGGTCGGCGCCGCGCGGAGCCGGCGACGTGCGCCTCTACGCGGGCACCGACCGGGACCGCATCGACACGCGCCACGTCGTGGCGCGCGGCGGGTCCTCCGGGACGGTGACGGTCACCGACCTGTCCGACGCCGACCGCCGCTGGTTCCGGCTCGTCCCCGACCGCGGCGCGGGCCTGACGATCGCCGACCGCCTGGTGCGGCTCGACGGCACGGTGAACCTCCGCGACCTGGGCGGCTACCGCACCACCGACGGCGACTGGGTCGCCATGGGCGAGGCCTACCGGTCCGACGCCCTCGACCGGCTGAGCGAGGCGGACCTCGACACCCTCGAGGGGCTCGACGTGCGCACCGTCGTCGACCTGCGCACGAGGTCGGAGCGCGCCACCGCACCCGACCGCGTGCCCGACGGCGCCCGGTACGAGGTGGCTGACGTGCTCGGCGGCGGCACCGCGACGATCCCGGACCTGTCGTCACCGGCCGCGGCCGCGCAGATGATGGTCGACGGGGAGCGCTCCATGGTCTCGAGCGACACGGGCCGGGCCGCGTACGCGACGTTGTTCGACGCGGTCGCGGACGACGGCGCGGTGCTGTTCCACTGCACCGCGGGCAAGGACCGCACGGGCTGGGCGGCGGCCGCCCTGCTCACCACGGCGGGCGTGCCGCGCGACGTCGTCGAGGACGACTACCTGCTGAGCAACGACTACCGCGCCGAGGCGAACGCCGCCGCGCTCGCATCGATGCCAGCCGAGCAGGCCGCGATCTACCGGCCGCTGCTCGACGTGCGGCCGGAGTACCTGGCCGCCGGGTTCGACGAGGTGCACGACGAGTACCGCTCGTTCGACCGGTACCTCCGCCAGGGCCTCGGCCTCAGCGCTCGCGAGGTGCGCGACGTGCGGGACGAGCTGCTCGTCGGCTGACCGGCTGACCCACCACACCCGTCCGATCTGTTCGGCATGAAGTCGATCTCTTCGGCATAGGTCGGTGCCGAAGAGATCGACCTCCTGCCGAACAGACCAGCGTCAGGGGACGGCGACCTCGCCCCGCTCGGCCTTGAGCGCGATGTCGCTGCGGTGGTGGGAGCCGTCCAGCGCGATCTTCTCGACCCCGGCGTAGGACGCCGCCCGTGCGGCGGCGAGGTCCGCGCCACGGCCGACGACGGACAGCACGCGCCCGCCGGCGGACACCAGCGCGCCGTCGACGACGGCGGTGCCGGCGTGCAGCACGTGCACGTCGTCCAGCGCCTCGGCGTCGGCGATGCCGGTGATCAGGTCGCCCTTGCGCGGCGACTCGGGGTAGCCCTGGGAGGCGACGACGACGTTGACCACGGCGTCGTCCGACCAGCGCAGCGGCTCGATGCCGTCGAGGCGGCCGGTGGCGGCGGCGAGCAGCACGCCGGACAGCGGGGTGCGCAGGCGCGCGAGGACGGCCTGGATCTCCGGGTCGCCGAAGCGGGCGTTGAACTCCACGACGCGCGTGCCGCGGCTGGTCAGCGCCAGCCCCACGTAGAGGACGCCGGAGAACGGGGTGCCACGGCGGGCCATCTCGTCCACGGTGGGCTGCGCGATGCGGTCCACCACCTCGGCGACCAGGCCGGACGGCGCCCAGTCGAGCGGCGTGTACGCGCCCATGCCACCGGTGTTCGGGCCGGCGTCGTCGTCGCCGACGCGCTTGAAGTCCTGCGCGGGCACCATCGGCACCACGCTGGCGCCGTCGCACAGGCAGAACAGCGACACCTCGGGCCCGTCGAGGTACTCCTCGATCACCACGCGGCCCTCGTCGCCGCGCGCATCGAGCGCCTCGCGGGCGTGCGCGAGGGCGGCGTCGCGGTCGGAGGTCACGACCACGCCCTTGCCGGCGGCGAGACCGTCGTCCTTGACGACGTAGGGGGCGCCGAAGGCGTCGAGCGCGTCGGCGACCTGCTCCACCGTGGTGCACACGTGGGCCATCGCCGTCGGGACGGCCGCGGCGGCCATGACGTCCTTCGCGAACGCCTTCGACCCCTCGAGCCGGGCGGCCTCGGCCGACGGCCCGAAGGCGGGGATCCCGGCCTCCCGGACGGCGTCGGCGACCCCTGCCACCAGGGGTGCCTCGGGCCCGACGACGACCAGGTCGACGCCGAGCGTGCGGGCGAGGGCGGCGACGGCACGGCCGTCGTTCGCGTCCACCGGGTGGAGGTCGGCCTGCGCGGCCATGCCCGGGTTGCCGGGGGCGGCGTGCAGCTCGTGCGCCGGCTGCGCGCCCTCGGCGGCCTCGGACGCGAGGGCGTGGACGATGGCGTGCTCGCGGGCACCGGTCCCGACGACGAGGATCTTCACGGGCGACCATGCTAACGACCCCGCGGAGTGCGGGTCGCGGTGTCCGCGGGCACCGTGCTCGCGCGTGCCGCACCCGGGGGGCGCGGCGGGCCGGTCACGGCTGCGGCAGGCGGGCCATCCCGTAGACGCGGTCGACGCGCAGGCGCAGCACCTGGCGCCGGTCGGCCACCATCGCCCGCCGGAACTCCTCCCAGTCGGGGTGCTCCTGCCGGGCCGCGACGCGGAAGGTCTCGACGAGCTCGTCGGCGGCGGCGTCGTGGGCGTCGGTCGCCACGTCGCTCAGCTCCGCCGTGCCGTCGAGGACGGCGTAGCTCCAGAAGTCCGGGGCGCTCACGTGCAGCGACACGCGGGGGTCGCGCGCCGCGTTGCGGGTCTTGGCGCGGTCCGCGGTCACGGACACGCGCGCCGTCCGCGTCTCCTCGTCCCACGCGTAGAGCACGTTGGACAGCTGGGGCCGGCCGGCCCTCCGCAGGGTCGTGAGGACCCCCTTGTTGCCGTCCGCCACCAGGGCGAGCAGGGCCCGCTGGTCGTCCGTCTCGGTCGTCCCCGTCGTCGTCATGCCGGGACAACCCGCCAGGTCAGGCCGTTGTTCCCCCGGGCACGGTGGCGTCCTGCCCCGACCGGGCGAGCGCCTCCGCCACGAAGCCGTCGGCCGTGAGCTCGGCGACGGCGTCGCGCAGCCAGGCCACGGCGACGGGGTCGCGGTCGCGACCGGTGGCGACCGCCTGCCGGATCTCGGTGAACCGCGGCTCGACGACGCGCAGCCCGGGGTGCTCGGCGACGTACCGGGTCAGCGGCTGCCGGATGCCGGCCGCCACCTCCAGGCCGTGCTCCTCGAACGCGACCGTGCCGTCGGCGCCGCGCACCACCTCGGCCCGGGTCAGGGTGCGGCTGAGGAACAGGTCGTACGCGGAGCCCTCCTTCACCCCGACGCGCACGCCCGGCCGGTCGACGTCGTCGGCCGTGCGGACGGGCGAGCCCTTGGGAACGGCGAAGACGCCCTCGATCAGCACGTACGGCGCGGTGAACGCGACCTGCGCGGCCCGCTCCGGCTCCACGGCGAGGAAGCCGACGTCGGCCCGGCCGTCGGCCACCGCCGCGAACGAGTGCCGCGCGGCGTCGACGCACTCCAGCACGCCCTCGACACCGAGGCGCCGGGCCAGCTCGCGGGCGAGGTCGACGGTCACCCCGGACGGGCCGTGCCGGGTGCCCTGCGCGAGCACCGGGTTGCCGAGGTTGACCACCGCACGCAGCACCCCCGTGGGGGCGAGCGCGTCGACGACCTGGCCCGTCGCCGTCATGCCCGCGCGTGGATCAGGTCGTGCACCGGGATGATCTCGTCGCGCCGCGGGCCGACGCCCACCGCGGAGATGCGGCAGCCGGACAGCTCCTCCAGGCGCGCGAGGTACGCCTGCGCGTTGGCGGGCAGGTCCTCGATGGTGCGGGCACCGGAGATGTCCTCCCACCAGCCCGGCATCTCCTCGTAGATCGGCTTCGCGTGGTGGAACGCCGACTGGTCGTCGGGCATCTCGTCGTACCGGGTGCCGTCCACGTCGTAGGCCACGCAGACCGGCACCTTCTCCAGGCCCGTGAGCACGTCCAGCTTGGTCACCACGAGGTCCGTGAGGCCGTTGATGCGCGACGCGTAGCGCGCGATGACGGAGTCGTACCAGCCGCAGCGGCGCGCACGGCCGGTCGTGACGCCGTACTCGCCGCCCGTCTTGAGCAGGTACTCGCCCATGTCGTCGAACAGCTCGGTGGGGAACGGGCCCTCGCCGACCCGCGTCGTGTACGCCTTGATGACGCCGATGACGGAGTCGACCCGGGTGGGCCCGATGCCGGAGCCGGTCACCGCGCCGCCGGCCGTGGCGCTCGACGACGTGACGAACGGGTACGTGCCGTGGTCGATGTCGAGCATGGTGGCCTGGCCGGCCTCGAACAGCACGTTCTTGCCCTGGTCGAGCGCCTCGTTGAGCACGAGCGGCGTGTTCGCGACCATCGGGCGCAGGCGCTCGGCGTGCGCGAGCAGCTCGTCGACCGTCTCGTCGATGTCGACGGCACGGCGGTTGTAGACCTTCACCAGCAGGTGGTTCTTCTGGTCGAGGGAGCCCTCGACCTTCTCCCGCAGGATCTTGGGGTCGAACAGGTCGGCGATGCGGATGCCGACGCGGTTGATCTTGTCGGCGTACGCCGGCCCGATGCCGCGGCCCGTGGTCCCGATGCGGCGCTTGCCGAGGAAGCGCTCGGTGACCTTGTCGAGCGTGCGGTGGTAGCCGGCGATGACGTGCGCCTGGCTCGAGACCAGCAGGCGGGAGACGTCCACGCCCCGCGCGATCAGCTCGTCGAGCTCCTCGAACAGCACGTCGATGTCGACGACCACGCCGTTGCCGATGACGGGGACGACGCCGGGCGACAGGATGCCGGAGGGCAGCAGGTGCAGCGCGTACTTCTCGTCGCCGATGACGACGGTGTGACCCGCGTTGTTGCCGCCGTTGAACTTCACGACGTAGTCGACCCGGGACCCGAGCAGGTCCGTGGCCTTCCCCTTGCCCTCATCGCCCCACTGGGCACCGACGAGCACCACGGCTGGCATGAAATCTCCTCGCGTCGACGAGGCCCGGCGTGTTCACCCACGTCACCTGAGGAGGCGGGCCTCCTGGTCCGGGCCGCGCCCGAGTTTACCCGCCCGTGACCTGCCCGTCGGTCCGGCGCGCTCAGCCCGCGGGGTGATGCGTCGCGGGGGTCGACGGCGCGGGAGCCGACTCGCAGCGGTGGTCGCGGTCGATGCGGAACAGGTCGAGGGCCCCGCACACCTCCAGCACGAACAGGTCGCGCTCGTCCGCGCCGCGCAGCACCGTGGCGCCGCCACGCTTGCGCCCGGCGTCGGCGAGGGAGATGAGGAACGCGGCCCCGGTCGAGTCCATGAACGTGACGCGGCACATGTCGATCACCAGCAGCTGCCGCCGCAGCCCGACCACGCGGGTGGCGATCTCCGGGAACTGGTCGCGCTCCGCGAGGTCGAGGTCACCGGCGATCACGAGCGTCGTCGTCGTCGAAGACGTCGCGATCTCGATCATGGAGCGAGCGTACCCGCGACCGGCCGCACGCGACGCCCGAGGCGCCGATCTGTGAACCGGGCCGCGGCCGGGCCAGAATGGGGCTCATGACCTCCTCCGCGCGTGACCTGCTCGCCGGCCCGCCCCCGACCCTCCTGCCCGACGAGCACCCCCAGGTGCGCGACGGCCTCGACGCCGGGGAGGACCCGGCCCGGCTCGCCGCCGACCACCCCGCGTCGTCGCTCGCCTGGGCGGTGCTGGCCGAGGCCACGCTCGACGCCGCGGGCGACGCGCCCACCGCCGCCCGGTCCGTGACGGCGTACGCGTACGCGCGCACCGGCTACCACCGCGGCCTCGACGCGCTGCGTCGCGCCGGCTGGCGCGGCCAGGGCCCGATCCCCGCCGACCACGAGCCCAACCAGGGGTTCCTGCGCGCGCTCGCCGCGCTGTCCGAGGCGGCCGCGCAGATCGGCGAGTCCGACGAGGCGGAGCGCTGCGCGCAGTTCCTGCGCGACTCCGGCACCTCGCCCGAGGAGGTCCGCGCCCTCGTCGGGTGAGCTCGTCGGGTGAGCTCGCAAGGGCTTCCGGACGTGGTCAGCCGACGGCGGTCGCGTGCAGCTTGGCCCACACGAGCTTGCCGGAGCCGGCGGGCCGCCAGCCCCAGTCGGCGAGCCGCTCGACGATCTGCATCCCGAAGCCGCCGACGCGGTTGGGGTGGCCGTCGGTCGTGACGGGCGGCGCGGGGTTGGAGTCCTCGACCTCGATGCGCAGCCCGTCGCCGGTGTCGAAGAGGCGCAGCGCGATGTTGCCCCAGCCGTGCAGCACGCCGTTGGCGACCAGCTCGGAGACGACGAGCTCGGCCGACGCCGACTCCGGCAGCCCCCACGCCTGGCAGGTGCGCAGCACGGCGTGCCGGGCCCGGCCGATGGACGCGGGCTCGCTGGGCAGCAGCCACCGCCGCGAGCGCGGGCTGAGCGGCTGGACCTGCGCGTCGGCCACCGGGTCGGGAACGCGCACGACGACGAGCGCGACGTCGTCCTCGGGAGCGTCGGCGAGGCGCGAGAGCAGCTCCTCCCCCACCCCCGCGGCGTCGCGGGCAGTGATGCGCCCCGACGTCTCGACGAGCGCGTCGAGCCCGACCTTGAGCGACCGGTCGCGCCGCTCGATGAGGCCGTCCGTGTAGAAGAGGAGCACGTCGCCGCGCCGCAGCTCGGCCTGCCCGGTGGTGCGCGGCTTCGACCCGAAGCCCACGAGGGAGCCGGCCCCGCCCGCGAGCTGGGTGACCGTGCCGTCGCGCAGCAGCAGCGGCGGCAGGTGGCCGGCGCGCGTGTACTGCACGGTCCAGACGTCGCCGTCCTGCTGGTGCTTGAGGGTGGCGTAGACCATCGACGCCGACCGCGGGATGCGCATCCCCGTGACGAGCTGGTCCACCCGGTCGACGACGATCCCCGGCGTGGCGAGCTCGAACGCGTACGAGCGCACCACGGACCGCAGCTGCCCCATCGCCGCCGCGGCCTCGACGTCGTGCCCGACGACGTCGCCGACCACGAGCCCGACGGTGCCCTCGTTGATCTGCAGCACGTCGTACCAGTCGCCGCCCACCTGGGCGTGCTCGGCGTTGGGCGCGTAGTAGGTCCACACGTCGAGCCCGGACACGTCGGCCTGCTCGGGCAGCATCGCGCGCTGCAGCGCCTCGGCGAGCCGGTGCTCGCGCGCGTACAGGCGCGCGTTGTCGATGGCGGTGCCGGCCCGGCGCGCCACCACCTCGATCACGGTGTGCACGTGCTGCGGCTCGCCCGGACCGGGCCGGACCTCCTCGGTGACGGTGCCGTCGGGCGCCACGCCTACGCCGTGCCACGTGGCCAGCAGCCCCAGCACGCGGCGGCGCCCCGCCACCGCGTGCACGACGACGGCGCGCGGCAGCGCCCCGGTCTCCTCCACGACGCGCCGCAGCAGGTCGCGGCGCAGCCACCCCGACGCGGAGTGCGCCGGGAAGCCCGCGCCCAGGCGGAGCATCACGGGCCCCTCGACGACGCCCTCGAGCAGGTCCTGCACCTCGTCCCGGACCGGCTCGCGGGCGGCACCGCCGTCGGCGGGCGGGTCCGGCCGCTCCCCGGAGACGTCGTCGGGCAGCTCGGGCACGTACCGCGCGTGCCGTCGGCCGCGGCCGCTCGGCGGCGACGCGACGTCGACGCCGTCGGCGAAGACGAGCCCGTCGTCGTTCACGTAGAAGCCGGCCCAGGGCACGAGCGCGCGCAGCAGGTCGGCGATGTCGCGCAGCGCGTAGGGGTACTCCAGGTCGCCCAGCAGCTCCGTGGTCTGCGCGATGAGGTCGAGGTCGGCCCGCTCGCGGCGCTCCACCTCGAGCGAGGCGAGCTGGGCGGCCTGACGCTCCACGTGCGTCGACACGTCGGTGGCGGTGCCGAGCCAGCGCCGCACCACCCCGTCGGCGTCCGGCACGGGGGACATCGTCACCTGCCACCACGTGGCGCGGCTGTCGAGCAGCCGGCCGCTGACCATCCGCGTCGTGGGACGCCCGGCGCGCAGGTCGCCCTGGCTGCGCTCGCGCTCGGCGTCGTCGTCCACGAGCTCCAGCAGGGGGTGCTTGCCGAGCACGGCGAGGTCGTTGACGCCGATCCCGGACTCCCGCGCGAAGGCGTCGTTGATCCACAGGACCGGCATCCCGGCCTCCCAGGCACCGGTGACGAACGCCGGGATGACGGCAGCCGCGATGGCAGCGTCGAGGAATCCCTCCGGGAGGGGCGGCACAGGACCGGATGATTCGGTCATAATGCCTCCACTGCCGAGATTCCCCGCCCTGGTTGGTGTTCTTGCTGGTCATTCAACCGTAGATTGGTGTCCGCCGAGACTCGAGGTGAACGCCCCGGCGCGTGGAAGGAGCACCGTGCACGACGGATCGAACACGACCCCACGTGACCTGCGGCGTGCAGACGTGAAGGAGGCAGACGCGGTGCCTGAGCTGGGAGACCCCGCGAGCGTGCACGTCATCGTGGGTGCGTCCCGCGCCCGCGTCGTGCTGTCCGGCGAGATCGACGCCGACATCGGAGCCGAGCTGGGCGAGGCCATCTCCGACGCCGAGGGCTCCGGCCTCCCCGTCGAGATCGACGCCCACCACGTCACCTTCATGGATTCCTCGGGTGTGGCGTTCCTCGCACGCCTCGCGTCGCGCAGCCCGCACCGCGTCCGGGTGCTGCGCGCGCCGCCCACCGTCCGGTTCCTCCTCGAGGTCACCCGCATCGGCGAGCTGCTGGAGATCGTCGACGTCGACCCCGGCTTCGACCTCGAGACCCCGACGCCGAGGTAGCTCGAGACTCGCCGAGGTAGTTCGAAGGGCGGCCCGCACC
>NZ_JBHVSQ010000022.1:0-29040 GCF_042885055.1 Isoptericola sp. NPDC058082
AGTTCGGGGCGGCCCGCAGAAGCGTGGGCCGCCCCGAACTACCTCGGCGATCTTCGTGCTACCTCGGCGATCTAGGCAGGCTCGTCCGCGAGCTTGTAGCCCAGGCCGCGGACGGTGAGCAGGAGCTGCGGGGCGCCCGGGTCGGCCTCGATCTTGGACCGGATCCGCTTCACGTGAACGTCGAGCGTCTTCGTGTCGCCCACGTAGTCCGCGCCCCAGACGCGGTCGATGAGCTGCCCGCGGGTGAGCACCCTGCCGGCGTTGCGCAGCAGCAGCTCCAGCAGGTCGAACTCCTTGAGCGGCAGGGACACGGCGTCGCCGCCCACGGTGACCGTGTGCCGCTCCACGTCCATGCGCACCGGGCCGACCTCCAGCACCGGCTCCCCGTCGTCGTCGTGCCCGTTCGACGACGCCTCGGGGGCCGCCGGGCCGCGCCGGCGCATCACCGCGCGCATGCGGGCCAGCAGCTCGCGGAAGGAGTACGGCTTGGTGACGTAGTCGTCGGCGCCGAGCTCGAGCCCCACGACCTTGTCGATCTCCGAGTCCTTGGCCGTGAGCATGATGACGGGCACGTCGCCGCGCTGCCGCAGCTCCCGGCACACCTCCGTGCCGGACAGGCCGGGCAGCATGAGGTCGAGCAGCACCAGGTCCGCGCCGCCGTCGTCGTAGGCGGCCAGCGCGTCGACCCCGTTCGAGGCCTCCACGACCTCGAACCCCTCGCGGGTGAGCTGATATGTCAGGGGGTCCCGATAGGACTCCTCGTCCTCGACCACCAGGATGCGCGTCACGCACCTACCTCCTCGTCCGTCGTGCCATGGGTGTGCTGGTTGTGCTGATGGGTGTGCTGATGGAGGTGCTGCTCGGTCGCCTGACCCGCCTGACCGGGGACGTCCTCGGGGACGTCCCGCGGGATCTCCTGGGGCACGTCGGCCGCGGGGATGCGCAGGGTGAACGTCGAGCCCTTGCCGGGCTCGGACCAGATCTGCACGTCGCCGCCGTGGTCGGCCGCCACGTGCTTGACGATGCTCAGGCCCAGCCCGGTGCCGCCCGTGTCGCGCGAGCGCGCCGGGTCGACGCGGTAGAAGCGCTCGAACACGCGGTCCTGCTCGTCGGCGGCGATCCCCACGCCCTGGTCGACGACGTCGATCTCGACCAGGCCGCGGCGCACGCGCACCCCCACGCCCACGCGGGTGTTCTCCGGGGAGTAGGCGACGGCGTTGTCGAGCAGGTTGCGCACCGCGGTGACGAGGAGGTTGTGGTCGCCGAACACGAGGACGTCGGACGAGCCGCCGACCGTGATCGCGATGTTCTTCGCCTGCGCGGTGGTGCGGGCGCGGTCCACCGCCTCGGCGACGACGTCGCGCACCGGGATCGTCGTGACCTCCTGCAGCGCGCCCGCGACCTGCAGGCGGGACAGCTCGATGATCTCGTGCACCAGGGCGGACAGGCGCTGCGCCTCCGCCTGCATCCGCTCGGCGAAGCGGCGCACCGCGACCGGGTCGTCCGCGGCGTCCTGCACCGTCTCGGCCAGCAGGGCGAGCGCCCCGACCGGCGTCTTGAGCTCGTGCGAGACGTTGACGACGAAGTCGCGGCGGATGGCCTCGACCCGGCGGGCCTCGGTGCGGTCCTCGGCGAGGACGAGCAGCTTGTCGGGGCCGACCGGCGCGACGCGGACCTGCAGCAGCACCGTGCCCGACCCGATCGGGCCGCGCGGCAGCTCCAGCTCCTTCTCGCGGATGACGCCGTCGCGGCGCACCTCGCGCACCAGGTCGACGATCGCCGGGTGCTGCAGGGCGTCGTTGCGCACCACGCCCAGCGCGTACGCCGGCGGCGACGCCCGCACGACGTCGTCCTCCTCGTCCAGGACCACCGCCGCCGAGCGCAGCACCGCGAGCACGCGGACGAGCCCCTCGTCGAGCTCGGCGGGGGCTGCCTCGGGCGACCGGCGCTGGGCGTGCTCGGAGAACCGGAAGGCGAGGGTCGCGACCACGCCCACCACGACTCCGATGATGCCCGCGACGACCGCGGTCACACCCTGGATGATTCCGTCCACGTGGCAAGCGTAGGTCGCGGTGCCCCGGGAATCCGTCGCGGAGCGGAACTGCTCAGCGAGCCGTCGCCCACTGTTCACCTTCGACCCGCCCGGAGTTCACCTGGGCGCCCCCGGCGCGTCCACGGGGCGTGTCAGGCTGGCCGCAGACCTTTTACCCCGAGAGGACAGCGATGCGAGAGATCTTCGAGGCCGAGCTGCGCCAGGTCGGTGACGACCTCATCGAGATGAGCCGGCTCGTCGAGTCGGCCATCCGGCGCGCGGGCGACGCCCTGCTGGAGGCCGACCACCAGCTCGCGCAGGAGGTGATCGCCTCCGACCACGCGATCGACCGGCTCGAGAGCGAGCTCGACGAGCGCTGCGTGCACCTGCTGGCGCAGCAGCAGCCCGTCGCGACCGACCTCCGGGTCGTCATCTCGGCGCTGCGCATCAGCGCCTCGCTCGAGCGCATGGGCGACCTCGCCCGGCACGTCGCCGAGATCGCCCGCGGACGGTACCCCGCCCAGGCCGTGCCCGAGCCCGCGCGCGAGACGTTCGTCAAGATGCACGGCGCGGCGGTGCACGTCGCCCAGCGCACGACGGCGCTGCTCGCCACGCGCGACGTCGCGCTCGCCGCCGAGGTGCAGCAGGACGACGACCTCCTCGACGCCCTGCACCAGGACACCTTCGCCGCGACGCTCGACCCCGAGTGGCCCGGCACCACGCAGCAGACGGTCGACGTCACGCTGCTCGGCCGCTACTACGAGCGGTTCGGCGACCACGGCGTCTCCGTCGCGCGTCGCATCACCTTCCTCGTCACCGGCAACTTCGACGACGAGCACGCGCGCGCCGACGCCTGAACCACCCGCGTGCCGCGAGGCAGTGCCGTTCCGGCCGGGGTACCGGACTACCTCGGCGGGATCGGTGCTACCTCGGCGGGACCGGTGCTACCTCGGCGAGGCCGCGGACCAGCGCGACGCGCCGTCGCGCATCCGTCAGGACGTCGACGGCGTCGACCCACTGCTCGACGGCGGCGGGCAGGCCGCGGACGGCGTCCCCGGCGGCGCCCCGCAGCAGCTCGGGGACGCCGCGCAGGCCGCGGGACGGGCGGTCGAAGAACGCCTCCGTCGCGGGGCCGTCGGGGGCCGGCAGCCCGACCTCGCGCTGGCGCTCGTGCAGCGCGTCGCACGCGGCGCCCAGCGCGGCGTCGCGCTCCTGCCACGTCGTGGCCGCGAGCGCCCGGTCCAGGTGCGGGCCCGCTGTCTGCGCCGACGGCGTGCCCGCGAACGCGGTGCCGAGCCACTTGGGATAGGGCGGCCACCGCCGCTCCAGCAGCAGGCCGAGCCGCAGGAGCGAGCCCGCCAGCCGGGCCGCGAGCACCCTCGAGCCGGCGTCGTCCCCCCGCACCCCGGTGCGTCCGACGAACGGCAGCTCCTGGCCGATCCGCGCCCACTCGGCGGCGAGCACGTGCAGCCACACGTCGTCGGGGTACCAGGCGAGCCGCGCCCGGATCGCGGTCAGCTCTCCGGGACCGTCGTGGAAGACGGCACCGGCGGTCACCTCCAGCACGCTCTGCCCGGTGAGCGCCAGCCAGCCCGCGGCGTCGAGGTCGGTCGTCGGGTCGAGGCCGAGCCGCGACGCCGCGAACCCGCGCGGGGTGGCGACCTCGACACGATGGCGCACCACCGGGTCCCAGGTCGTGGCGAACCGCACCGGCAGGCCCGCGTGCTCGGCCGGCAGCGCGGCCTCCAGGCGGGCGTCGACGGCCGCGACGTCCTCCTCGTCCACGAGCAGCGTGAGCCGCAGCCCCCAGTCGTGGTCGCGCGACGTCTCGTCGTCGAGCCCGAGCACGTCGGACCCGCTGCCCAGCCGGCCCGCGGCGTACCGGAGGCCGGGCCGCCACGCCACCAGCACGGGGCGGACGACGTCGTCGTGGAAGGCACGGGCGAGGCCGGTGCCGGTGGTCGCGGTGGTCACCCGGCCATGCTGCCAGCGGGGACGACGAACCCCCGGGCCCTTGTCCGGGACCCGGGGGTTCGTCGTCAGCGGGCGAGCGTCACTTGCCCTGGTTCGCGACCGCCGCGATGGCGTCCTTCGCGGCCTCGGGGTCGAGGTACGTGCCGCCCGGGTTGGTCGGCTTCAGCGTCTCCTCGTCGAGCTCGTAGACCAGCGGGATGCCGGTGGGGATGTTGAGCCCGGCGATGGTCTGGTCGTCGACACCGTCGAGGTGCTTGACGATCGCGCGCAGCGAGTTGCCGTGCGCGGCGACGAGGACGGTCTTGCCCGCCTTGAGGTCCGGCACGATCTCGCCGTCCCAGTACGGCAGGGCCCGGTCGAGCACCTGCTTGAGGGCCTCCGCGCGCGGGATGGGCTCGCCGGCGTAGCGCACGTCCGAGTCCTGGGAGAACTCCGAGCCGAGCTCGATCTCGGGCGGCGGCACGTCGTAGGAGCGGCGCCAGAGCATGAACTGCTCCTCGCCGTACTGGTCGCGCACCTGCTTCTTGTCCTTGCCCTGCAGGTCGCCGTAGTGGCGCTCGTTGAGGCGCCAGTTGCGCTTGACCGGGATCCAGTGGCGGTCGGCGGCGTCGAGGGCCAGGTTCGCCGTGTTGATGGCGCGGCGCAGCAGCGACGTGTGCACGACGTCGGGGGTGACGCCCGACTCCTTGAGCAGCTCGCCGCCGCGCGTCGCCTCCGCGGTGCCCTTCTCCGACAGCGGCACGTCCACCCAGCCGGTGAAGAGGTTCTTCGCGTTCCACTCGCTCTCGCCGTGGCGGAGCAGCACGAGGGTGTAGGTCATGGGGTCCATCCTGCCTGCTGGACGCCGGCGCCCGCACCGCGGGTCGGATCCCGGGACGCCGGCGTCCGCACCAGGCATGTCTCAGGAGTCGGCGCGCTCCAGCACGAAGACGGGGATCTGCCGGTCGGTCTTCGTCTGGTAGTCGGCATAGTCGGGGTACGCGGCGACCGACCGCTCCCACCAGAGCTTCTTCTCGTCGCCGGTGACCTCGCGCGCGACGTACTCGTGCTTCTCCGGGCCGTCCTGCAGCTCGACCCGCGGGTTCGCCAGGACGTTGAAGTACCAGACCGGGTGCTTCGGGGCGCCGCCCAGCGACGCGACGACGGCGTACGCGCCCTCGTGCTCCACGCGCATCAGCGGCGCCTTGCGGAGCGCACCCGTCTTCGCGCCCACGGTCGTGAGGATGACGACGGGCATCCCGCGCATCGTCGTGCCCTTCGTGCCGCCCGAGCTCTCGTACTGCTCGACCTGGTTCGCGGCGCGCGCGGACGGGCTGGGGACGTACTCTCCGGTGATCGGCATGCCCCGTGCAATGCCGCGCCCGGGCGATCCATTCCCGGACCGCCCGGGGCGGGCTACCGGGCCGCCCGTGCCCCGTGCACCTTCGCCGCCTGGGCGTACACGTCGAGCATCGCCGCGGCGGCGCGGTCCCAGCTGAACCGCTCGCTGGCGCGGCGGGCGCCGGCGGCCAGGCGGGCGCGGCGCTCGTCGTCGGCGAGGAGGTCCCCGAGCTCGCGCGCCCAGGTCCACGGGCTGTGGTCGGGCACGAGGACGCCGGACGACCCGTCCACCACGACCGTCTGGAGCCCGCCCACCGCTGCCGCGACGACGGGGGTGCCCGCCGCCTGCGCCTCGGCGGCGACCAGGCCGAACGACTCGTTGTGCGACGGCACCGCGACGACGTCCGCCGCGCGCAGGTAGTCGACCAGCTCCTCGCGCGGCACCGGCGGCCGCACGTCGAGGTGGTCGGAGACGCCGACCTGGTGGGCCAGCGCCTCGAGCTCGCGCACCGCCGTCGCCCGCCCGCTCGCCCCGCCCAGCACGACGAGCGTCGGCACCCTCGACCCGCCGCCGTCGCACCACGCCTCGGCGCGCGTCGCGTCGTCGGAGCTGGCGTGGTCGGCCAGCACGCCGAGCGCGCGGACCAGCACGTCCGGGCCCTTGAGGAGCTGGACGCGGCCGGCGAACAGCACGATCTTCCGGTCGGTCGGCAGGCCGAGCCGCTCGCGCAGCTCTCGTCGCACGTCGCAGGCGTCCTGGCCGGGGGCCGGGTCCAGGGGGCGGAAGACCTCGAGGTCGACGCCGGGCGCCACGACGTGCACGCGGTCCGGGTCGGCGCGGTACTCCTGCTCGAGGTCGCGGGCCTCCTCGCGGGTCGAGGCGACGAGCCCGTCGGCGGCCTCGACCACCTGCTCCTCCCCCACGATCCGGCCCACGGGCTCCGGCGTGTCCCCGGGGGCGAGCGCCGCGTTCTTCACGCGCGCCATGGTGTGCATGGTGTGCACGAGCGGGACGTCCCAGCGCTCGGCCGCCAGCCAGCCCACCTGCCCCGACAGCCAGTAGTGGCTGTGCACGACGTCGTACCAGTGCGGCGGGCGGTGCGCCTCGGCGCGCAGGACGCCGGCGGTGAAGGCGCACAGCTGGCCGGGCAGGTCGTTCTTGTCCAGCCCCTCGTACGGGCCGGCGGCCACGTGCACGACGCGGATGCCCGGCTCCACGTCGACCCAGCGCGGCTGCGCGGACGCCGTCGCGCGTGTGAAGATCTCGATCTCCGCCCCCCGGCGGGCCAGGGCGCGGGCCAGCTCCATGACGTAGACGTTCATGCCGCCCGCGTCACCGGTGCCGGGCTGGTCGAGGGGCGAGGTGTGCACCGACAGCATCGCCACCCGCGGCCCGGGCCGCGCGCCGTCGCCGGGGGTGGTCATCAGGACTCCAGCACGCAGGCGGGAGGCGTCGGGAGCGCGTGCCGCGCCACCACCTCGCCCGCGCCCGTCGCAGGGTCGACCCGGACCGTGGCGAGCTCGCTGCGGCCCTGCAGCGCGACGACGACCGTCTCGGCGGCCGACCCCGAGCCCTGCGGCGCGGACGACAGGACGGCGTGGTGGCGGGGCCAGGCCCCGTCGCCGAGCGGGACGTCGGCCAGGTGCTCCAGGACGGGCGCGCCGCCGTCCGTCCCCACCGCGAGGACGGCGAGCACGTCCGCGCCCCGGAGGCCGACGTGCAGGCGGGCACCGTCGGCGCTCAGCGTGACGTGCGCGGGGAAGTCGCGACCCGGCGCGGCGGCCGGGGAGACGGGGGTGGAGGTCGCGGGGGTCCACCCGTCGCCGTCGCGCACCAGCACGTGCGCGCGGGCGTCGAGCTCGCCGACGACGACGAGCGAGCCGTCCGGCAGCGGGACGAGGTGGCGCGGCCCGGTGCCGGGCGGCAGGACGGCGGCGACGTCGGCCGCGGCGACCGCGTCCGCGCCGGCGGCCGGGTACCGCCGCACGACGTCGGCGCCGAGGTCGCACACCAGGACGTCCGCCCCGGCCTCCGCCACGAAGTGCGCGTGCGGGCCGGCCTGCCGCTCGACGACGGGCCCGCTGCCCACGCCGGGGTGCGCGACGACGCCCTCGGCCGCGAGGTCGCCCGTCGCCGGGTCGACGTCCACCGAGGCGGCGACGCCGTCGCCGTAGTTGGCGACCCACACGGTGTCCCCGAGGGCGAGCACGTGGCACGGGTCGTCACCACCGGACGCGAGCGAGCCCGACGGCGCGAGCCGCGCGCCGTCGTCGCCGTCCTCCACGCGGAACGCCGTGACCGTGCCGGCCGGGGTCTCCCCCACCGCGTAGAGCGTGCGCCCGCTCGGGTGCAGCGCCAGGAACGAGGGCGACGTCGCGGCCACGGCCGGGACCGCCGACCGCACCGCGCCGTCCGTGTCCAGCGCGACCCGCCAGATGCTCTCCCCGCTGCCCGGGCCACCGCCCGGCTGCGGGTAGGTGCCGACCCAGAGCTGCGCCCGCGCGTCCCGTTCCGTCATGGCCTCAGCCTATGACCGCGCGCCCGCCGCCCCGGAACGCGGACGACCCCCGACCGGAGCCCGGTCGGGGGTCGTGCGTGTGCGGGGCGCGACCTTCAGTGCGCGTCCTCGTAGGCCGTGAGGACGGAGCTGGGGATGCGGCCGCGGTCGCTCACCTTGTGGCCGTTCTCGCGGGCCCACTCGCGGATCTTGGCGAGCTGCGCACGGTCGGTGCCGGTGCGACGGGCGGCGCTCCGCGTGCCGCCGCCCAGCCGCGTCGTGGTCTTGCGCCCGTGACCGATCCAGGTGGCGAACGCGTCCCGGAGCTCTGCCGCGTGCTTGGACGTGAGGTCGATCTCGTACGAGACCCCGTCGAGCGCGAAGGTGACGGTCTCGTCGGCGTCGCCCCCGTCGATATCGTCGATCAGGACGATCTGCTGCTTCTGAACCACGTGAATTCCCCTCGGTCACGATATGCGGTCAGAGTGAGAATGCCCCTCGCCTCACCGGATTGTCAATCCGAACGCGCCTCTTTGGAATCAAGAACCGAAATCAGCGCGATTCCGTTTCCGCGGCAGCAGCGGCGGCGGCCTCTTCGGCATCCATCCTCTCGAGCGCAATCCGCTCGTTCCGGTCCGCGTGCAGGATCTTGCGCATCGCGAGCCAGAACAGCAGGCCCACGCCGACCGACGGGGCGAGCCCGCTCATGATCGCGAGAAAAGTGTCCACGAGTCGACTTTCGTTCAGGCCGTCGGCTTGACGAGCGGGAAAAGGATGGTCTCGCGGATTCCGAGACCGGTGAGCGCCATGAGGAGCCGGTCGACGCCCATGCCCATGCCGCCCGACGGCGGCATCGCGTGCTCCATGGCGGTGAGGAAGTCCTCGTCGAGCGCCATCGCCTCGTCGTCGCCCGCGGCGGCGAGGCGCGCCTGGTCCTCGAAGCGCTGCCGCTGCACGACCGGGTCCACGAGCTCGGAGTACCCCGTGGCCAGCTCGAAGCCGCGCACGTACAGGTCCCACTTCTCGACGACGCCGGGGATCGTGCGGTGCGCGCGCACCAGCGGCGACGTCTCGACCGGGAAGTCCCGCACGAACGTCGGCGCGTAGAGGTCGTCGCCCACGTGGTGCTCCCACAGCTCCTCGACGAGCTTGCCGTGGTTCGTCTTCTTCGGGTCCACCGAGATCTCGGCCTTCTCGGCGAGAGCCAGGAGATGGTCGACGGTCGTCCCGGGCGTGATCTCCTCGCCGATCGCCTCCGAGAGGGATCCGTACATCGTGATCTGCGCCCATTCGCCGCCGAGGTCGTACTCCTCGCCGTCCGGAAGGGTCACCGTCGTGGTGCCGAGAACGTCGAGAGCGGCCTTCTGCACGAGATCCTGGGTGAGTGCGCCGATCGTGTTGTAGTCGCCGTACGCCTCGTATGCCTCGAGCATCGCGAACTCCGGGGAGTGCGTCGAGTCCGCGCCCTCGTTACGGAAGTTACGGTTGATCTCGAAAA
This sequence comes from Isoptericola sp. NPDC058082, assembly GCF_042885055.1. Taxonomy (NCBI): domain Bacteria; kingdom Bacillati; phylum Actinomycetota; class Actinomycetes; order Micrococcales; family Promicromonosporaceae; genus Isoptericola; species Isoptericola sp. NPDC058082. Next base: position 9,323 of record NZ_JBHVSQ010000022.1, read on the forward strand.
CCTTCTCGATACCGCCGACGACCGCGCGCTTGAGGAAGAGCTCCGGCGCGATGCGCAGGAAGAGGTCGATGTCGTACGCGTTCATGTGCGTGCGGTACGGGCGGGCCGACGCGCCGGACGCGATGGTCTGGAGCATCGGCGTCTCGATCTCGAGGAACCCGCGGTCGTGGAAGTTGTCACGCATCGAGCGGACGACGCCGGCGCGGGTGCGGACCATCTCGCGGGCCGCCGGCCGCGCGATGAGGTCGACGTACCGCTGCCGGACCCGCGCCTCCTCCGACAGGTCCTTGTGCAGCACCGGCAGCGGCCGCAGGGCCTTGGCCGCCAGCGCCCAGGTGTCGGCGAACACGCTCAGCTCGCCGCGCCGGGAGGAGCCGACCCGGCCGTGCACGAACAGGTGGTCGCCCAGGTCGACGTCGGTCTTGAACGACGCCAGCGACTCCTCGCCGACCTCCTTGAGGCTGAGCATCGCCTGCAGGCGACGCCCCTCGCCGTCCTGCAGCGTGACGAAGCACAGCTTGCCCGTGTTGCGCAGGAACACGACGCGGCCGGCCACCCCCACGACGTCGTCGGTCTCCTGGCCCGCCTCCAGGTGCTCGTATCCGGCCCGCACCTCGGCGATCGAGTGGGTGACCGGCAGGCTCACCGGGTAGGGCTCCACGCCCTGCTCCAGCAGCCGGTCGCGCTTCTCCCGGCGCACGCGCATCTGCTCCGGGAGGTCGTCGGCGGGCACGGCGGGGTCAGGGTTCTGCGCGGAGGTCACCCGTCGATTCTACGGGCGACGCGCGTCACACCCGCCCGGCGGGGTCGGACGGGGTCAGGACGCCCCGGGCCGAGATCATGCGCGCAGGTCGAGCGCCAGGTCGAGGATCGGCGCGGAGTGCGTGAGCGCGCCGACGGACAGGTAGTCCACACCGGTGCCGGCGACCTCGCGGGCGCGGTCGAGGGTGAGGTTGCCGGTGGCCTCGAGCTCGACGTGCTCGGGCACCCCGTCGCGGCCCTGCCGCTCGCGCACCGCGACGACGGTCGCGGCGAGGACCGGCGTGGGCATGTTGTCGAGCAGCAGGAAGTCCGCGCCGGCGTCGAGCGCCTCCATCGCCTGGTCCGTGGTGTCGGCCTCGACCTGGACCAGCACGTCGGGGAAGGTGCGGCGGACGGCGTCGATCGCGCCGCGCACCGACCCCGCCGCGACGACGTGGTTGTCCTTGACCATCGCGACGTCGTGCAGGCCCATGCGCTTGTTGGTGCCGCCGCCCGCACGCACGGCGTACTTCTCCAGGGCGCGCAGGCCCGGCGTCGTCTTGCGCGTGTCGAGCACCTGGGCGCCGGTGCCGGCGAGCTCGCGCGACCAGGCCGCCGTGGCCGTCGCGACGCCCGACGCGCGGGACGCGAGGTTGAGCAGCGTCCGCTCCGCGACGAGCAGCACCTGCACGGGGCCCGCGAGCGACGCGAGCACCTGCCCCGGCGCGACGGCGTCGCCGTCCTGCGCGTGGAACGTCACGGCGGGGGCCGGGAGACCGAGGCGGCCGGCGACCTGCCGCAGCACCTCCCCCACGACGACGAGCCCTGCGACCGTGCCCGCCGACCGGGCGACGAGGTCCGCGGTGCCCGTGGCCGACGTCGGCACCGTGGCCTGCGTCGTCACGTCGCGGCCCGGCGCGGCGCCGAGGTCCTCGTCCAGCGCGGCCCCGACGACACGGGCGACCCACGCGGCGTCCAGCCCCGGCTCGACGGCGGACGGCTGGTCGTGCACGGGCAGGTCAGGCTGGTTCAGGTCGGGGCGCACGTCGGTCACGCTGCGCAACGCTACCGCCCGCGAGGTCGCGCCCCACCCGCCGAGGTAGTTCGCGGACTACCTCGGCGGGACCCGAACTACCTCGGCAGGTTCCGGACTACCTCGCGGAGAAGGGGACTACCTCGGCAGGTTCCGGACTACCTCGCGGAGGGTGCCGGCCTCGTCGAGGGCGAGCGTGACGCGCCGCCGCCAGGCCGGGTCGGGCGCGGGGAAGTCGGTCCGGAAGTGGCCGCCGCGCGACTCCTCGCGCACCCGGGCGGCGTGCACCAGCGCGCTGGCGACCTGGTGCACGGTGGTGGTCTCCCACTCGGCGACCTGCGGGTCGGCGACGACGTCGGCGGCCCGGTGGGCGTCGGTCCGGACCGCGGCCAGCACCTGTGCCGCGCGCTCCAGCGACTCCGCCGACCGCACCGGCCCGGCGCCGTCCGACGTCGCGCGCTGCACGCGCGAGCGGGCCGCCGCCGCGACGAGCGCCGCCCCGCCGGGGCGTTCCTCCGGCTCGGGGGCCCGACGCGGCCCGCCGTCCTCGACCTGCCGCACGACGTCGCGCGCGGCGCGGTGCGCGAAGACCAGGCCCTCGAGCAGCGAGTTGGACGCGAGCCGGTTGGCACCGTGCACGCCCGTGCACGCCACCTCCCCGACCGCGTACAGGCCGGGCACCGAGGTGCGGCCGCGCGGGTCGGTCACGACGCCGCCCGAGTGGTAGTGCTGCGCGGGCGCCACCGGCACGGGCTCCTCGGTCCAGTCGATGCCCTGGTCCAGCAGGCGGGCCGTGATGGTCGGGAACCGGCGGCGCAGGAAGCCGGCCCCGAGGTGGCGGGCATCCAGCAGCACGTGGTCGGCGTTCGTCGCGGCCATCCGCCGCACGATGGCGTGCGCGACGACGTCCCGCGGCGCCAGCTCGGCCAGCTCGTGCTCGCCGGGCATGAAGCGGGACCCGTCGACGTCGAGCAGCAGCGCGCCCTCGCCGCGCACCGCCTCGCTGATGAGCGGCAGCTGCCCCCTGGCCCCCATGCCCTGCCACAGGACCGTCGGGTGGAACTGGACGAACTCCAGGTCGCCCACGGCGGCGCCCGCGCGCAGCGCCGCGGCGATGCCGTCCCCGGTCGCGCCGGGCGGGTTGGTCGACGAGCGGAACACCTGCCCGATGCCGCCCGTCGCGAGCACCACCACGGGCGCGAGCGCGGCCCCCACGCCGTCCCGGCTGCCGGCGCCGCGCACGTGCAGCGTGACCCCGGCGACGGACCGGCTCCCGTCCGGCCCCGGTGCGCCGGTGAGGACGTCGAGCACGAGCGCGTTCTCGAGCACCTCGATGCCCGGGTCGTCGCGCACCGCCTCGATCTGCGCGACCAGCGCGCGGGAGATCTCGGCGCCCGTCGCGTCGCCGCCTGCGTGCGCGATGCGGTCGGCGCGGTGCCCGCCCTCGCGGGTGAGGGCGATGCCGCCGTCCGGGCCGACGTCGAACGACGTGCCGCGCCCGACGAGCTCGCGCACCCGGTCCGGCCCCTCCGTGACGAGCACCCGCACGGCGTCCGGGTCGCTCAGGCCGCCCCCGGCGGCGAGCGTGTCCGTGAGGTGGGCGTCGGGGGTGTCGTCCGGGTGCAGCGCCGCGGCGATGCCGCCCTGCGCCCACACCGTGGAGCCGGACGACAGCGCGCCCTTGGTCACCAGCAGCACCCGCGGCACGCGCGAGCGCAGCTCCAGCGCCGCGGTCAGGCCGGCGATGCCGGTGCCGACGACGATCGCGTCGGCGGACGTCGTCCAGCCGGGGGCAGGGGCGGCGAGGGCGCGGGCGAGCCGCGGCCCGTTCACCGGGCGAGCGCCCTGGTCGGGATCCCGGCCGTGGCCCCGGCCCTCACCGGACGGCCGCGAACGGCACGCCGCTGGACTCCAGGCCGAAGCCGTCGGGCACCTGGCCCGGGTCGTCGTCGAGCTCGACGATCCGGTTCTCCGGGTCGACGAAGACGACCGCCGGCGAGTACGTGCGCGCGTCGGCGTCGGAGAGCATCCCGTAGGCGATGACGATGACGGTGTCCCCGGGGTGCACCAGGTGCGCGGCCGCGCCGTTGATGCTCACCTGGCGTCCGCCGCGCTCGCCCGGGATGACGTAGGTCGTGAGGCGGGCGCCGTTGGTGACGTCCACCACGTCGACCTGCTGGCCCGGGTAGAGGTCGGCCGCGTCGAGGAGGTCGGCGTCGATGGTGATCGAGCCGACGTAGTGCAGGTCCGCCTGCGTCACCGTGGCGCGGTGGATCTTGCCGATCATCATCGGCCGCTGCAGGGAGGCGGGGCGGTTCGCGTGCTCAGTCACTGGCGTTCTCCTGGGGGTCCTCACCGGTAGCAGGGCCGCTGGCAGGGCTGCCGGCGAGGTCCACGGCCTGGTTGTCGATCAGTCGGGTGGCGCCCGTACGCGCCGCCACGAGGAGGAGGGCGGGGCCGCGGAAGTCCGCGGGCACCGGGTCCACGGTAGTCGGGTCGACGAGTGCGAGGTAATCCACCTCAACGCCCGCCGCCCCGTCCAGGATTCCCGAGGCCGCCTCGACGACCGCCTCCGGCCCGTCGCCGGCCGCGTCCGCGCCCGCCCGCAGCGCGCGCGACAGGGCCAGCGCCGAGGCGCGCTCGTCGTCCGACAGGTAGGCGTTGCGCGACGACAGCGCGAGCCCGTCGGCGTCGCGCACGATCGGCACGCCGAGCACCTCGACGTCCACGTCCAGGTCGCGCACCATGCGGCGCACGGCCAGCAGCTGCTGGGCGTCCTTCTCCCCGAACAGGGCGACGTCGGGGCGCGTCAGGTGCATGAGCTTGAGCACCACGGTGAGCACGCCGTCGAGGTGGCCGGGGCGCGACTCGCCCTCCAGCACCTCGCCGATCCGGCCCGCTGACACCCGCACGATGGGGTCGCCGTCGGGGTAGACGACGTCGGGCGTGGGCGCGAAGACGACGTCCGCGCCGACGCTCGCCAGCTTCGCGACGTCCCCGTCCAGGTCGCGCGGGTAGCGGTCGAGGTCCTCCCCCGCCCCGAACTGGAGCGGGTTGACGAAGATCGTCACGATCACCTGGCCGGTGGGGCCGGCGGCCTCGCGGGCCTCGCGCACCAGCTGGAGGTGTCCCTCGTGCAGCGCCCCCATCGTCATGACGACGGCGCGGCGGTCCGTCGGTTCCGGCCCGGACAGCGTCCACGCCCCGAGCGTGTCGTGCAGGTCCGCCCGGGAGCTCACGACGGAGGGCGTGTGCGGGGTGGTGGTCATCGGGGCTCCTGCGGGTCGTCGGGATGGGACGCGGGCGGCGGCGCGAGGGCGTCGAGCAGCTCGCGGGCCGCACGGTCGTCGATGCGGTGGGCCGCGAGCGCGCGGCTCGTCGCACCGCGCGACAGCTCGGTGTACGACGCCGGCACGTCGGTGGCGCCGGTCCCGGCCGCCAGCGCCCGCAGGGCGTCGAGGTGCGTGCGCACCGTGCCGACGTCGCCGCGCGACACCGGACCGGTGAGGGCCGTGATCGCCCCCGGGCCGTCGGACACGTCCGCGGCGCGCGTCGCGCCGTCGAGCGCGGCGGACAGGAGCGGCGCGAGCGCCCGCCCCGGCTGCTCGACGCCGGCCGCCGCGAGCGCCTGCGCGGCCTGCGCCACCAGCACCACGAGGTGGTTCGCGCCGTGCGCGAGGGCCGCGTGGTAGAGCCCGCGGGCCTCCTCCGCGACGATCACCGGCTCCCCGCCGACCTCGACGACGAGCGCCTGCCCGATGGGTTGCACCGCCGCGGGCGCCGTGACGGCGAACGTGCAGCCCTCCAGCCGGTGCAGGTCGAGCGAGGTGCCCGTGAACGTCATCGCCGGGTGCAGCGCCACCGGGATGGCGCCGGCCTTCCGCGCCGGGTCGAGCACGGCCACGCCGTACCGGCCCGACGTGTGGACGACGAGCTGCCCGGGCTGCCACGCACCGAGCGCCGCCAGACCGCTCACGACCTCCGCGAGCGCGTCGTCGGGCACCGCGAGCAGCACCATCTCGGCGCGCTCCACGACGTCGGTCACCTCGAGGTGCGGCACGCCCGGCAGGAGCGTCGCGATCCGTTCCCGCGACTCCTCGCTGACGCCGCTCGCGCCGACCACCGTGTGGCCCGCCGCGCGCAGCGCGCTGCCCAGCACGGCGCCCACCCGGCCGGCACCGACGACGCCGACGCCGAGGCGGCCGGGCCGCGCGGACGGCGGTGACGGTGGTGCGGAGTCCGGGCGGCCGTCGTCGGGCGCGCTCACCCTTGTCCCTCCGTCTGCCCCTCCGTCTGCCCCTGCATCCGCCCCTCCATCCAGCGCTCCGGCCCCGCGTGGGCGCGGGCGGCACGGGCGCGGGACGACTGCTCGCCGAGCAGCCGCGCCGCCTCGTCCTCGGCGAGGTGGTGGACGGCCGGGCTGATCGGGCCGGGCGTCGAGTGCAGCACGAACGACGCGAGACCGCGCCGCCGCTGCCAGGGTCCCTGCTCGATGCCGAGGGACTGGGTGCGCTCGTGCGGCACGACCTCGAGCGAGCGCACGAAGCGGCCCCCGCGCGCCAGCAGGGCGCGCCCCGTGACGGCGTAGCCGTTGCGGCGCCAGCTCCACGGGTCGAGCAGGCGGGCGCTCCGTGGGCTGGTGACGAACCAGCGGTCCGTGCGGGCGTCGCCGGTGAGGGCCTCGTCGAGCAGCGCCAGCGTGTCGTCGGGGTTCTCGACCTCGAGGTCGGGCAGCACGAGCCAGAGCGCCGTGAGCGCCTCCTCGCGGGGACCGACCGGCAGCAGCACGTGCTGCTGCTCGCCCTGCTGCTGCCCCTCGCCGCCGCCGTAGCCGGCCACGTTGACCTTGACGCGCCACCAGTCCGGCCCGCGCCACAGCGGGCCCTGCGTGAGCGACACCGCCTGCACGCGGCCCGGCGGGATCGTCTGCGCGCGCGTCTCCAGCAGGCCGTGGCGCAGCCGGATGCCGTCCGGCGACAGCGCGGCCCGGAAGCCGAACTCGCCCGCGAACCGCTGGAAGATGTAGCCGCCGACGCCGAGGATCGCGGGCAGCGCGGAGAACAGGATGCTCACCTCGCGGGTGACGGCGACCGCCACCCCGACGCCGATCAGCACCAGGACGCCGATCCACACGCCCGGCATCCGCAGCAACGACAGCAGCAGGCGCGTCGCCGGCACCTCGTACACCTGGCGCTCCGGCGCCTCGGGGGCGACGTCGTCCGGCCCGCCGCCCGACGGGTGGCCCGCCCCGGTGGGCCCGGCCTCGGCCAGGTCCGCGGGCGCCGCCGGGTCGCCGGACGCCGGGCCCGCCCCGGAGGGCTGCGCGCCCGGCACGTCGTCGCGGCGGGCGGCCTTCACCCCCGCCGCACGGGCGAGCAGGTCCGCGCGCAGACGCTGCGCGTCCGCCTCCTTGAGGAAGCCGATGGCCACGCCCGAGTCGGAGCCGCCCGCCACCTCCAGCCGCAGCTCCGCCAGCCCGAACAGCCGCGCGAGCAGCGGCTGGCGCACGTCGATCGCCTGGAGCCTGTCGAGGCGGGCGTGCCGCTGCTGGCGGAACAGGATGCCCTTGCGCAGCCGCACGGCGTCGTCGTCGACCGCGTACGCCGTCATGCGCCACGCCAGGGCCGCATAGCCGAAGATGATCGCGACGAGCAGCACCAGCCCGAGGATCAGCGCCCACCAGAGGCTGCGGATCGAGTCGACCGCCTCGATCGCGTTCGAGACGTCGTCGAGCACCTGCTGGCCGCCGATGACGAGGATCGCCACCACCGCCGCCCAGCCCCGCACGAACGGCGTGACCGGGTGCACGCGGCGCCACTCCTGCTCCTGCCGGGCCGGCTCGGCGGTCGGCGCGCGGGTCGGCTCGCTCACAGGCCCGCCAGCCTGGCCTCGCCCCGCGCGGTGAGGCGGTCGCGCAGGCGCTCCGCCTCGTCGGGCACGAGGCCGGGGATGTCCGCGTCGGTGCTGGCCGACGCGGTGTGCAGCTGCACCTTCGCGATGCCGAGCTTGCGGTCCAGCGGGCCCGCCTCCACGTCCACGTACTGCATGCGCCCGTAGGGCACGACGACGAGGGTGCGGAACATGATGCCCTTGCGGATCAGCAGGTCGTCGTCGCGCTCCGCGTACCCGATCGCGCGGACCTGGCGCGGCACGAGCAGCACGGCCCACACCAGCAGCGCGGCCGGCACCCCGGCGAGCAGCCAGAACCACGGCGAGACGAGCAGGGCGAGCACCGCGCCCGCGACGATCGGCACGGCGAGGGTCACGGACGTCGAGATCAGGCGCGCCGGGACGAGCCGTGGCGACACGCGCTGCCACGTGACGCCCGGCGGGTCGAAGGGACCGGTCTGCCGCGTGGTCGACGGGTCCGCGCCCGCGGGGATGCTGGTCATGGGGTCCATCCTTCCATCCGCGCCACGGCCGGCCACATCGTCCGACCGGCCCTACCGCGCCGTCCCGCGTCCGACCTCCGGACGAGGCCCGGCCGTCACGGACACCGACGGCGGGAGTCGGTCACGACGGCAGGGGGTCCGCGTGCTCCTCGGCGTCCCCGCCGTCGGAGTCGTCGGACGGTGGCAGCTGGCAGAACTTCTCCACGACCAGCCCCACCACGCACAGCACCACCGCGCACGCCGCGGCGATGCCGGCGGCGAAAGCCTGGTCGCGGCGCGCCTCGATCTGCAGCTGCCCCAGCACGACGAGCACGCTCGCGACGTACCGCCCGGCGAGCAGCGCGCCGGTCAGCGCCCCCGCCTTGGCCAGCACGAACGTGCGGGCCGCGCGCAGCGGGTCAAGGTCCGGGCGGTCGCCCTTCTGGTACGCCCGCACCGCCCAGCCCATCCAGAAGATGACGCCCGCCAGCGCGAGCATCGCGACGTCCTCCACCCACGCGACCGTGGTCAGGTAGACGCCGCGCGACTCGAGCAGCCGGAGCAGCACTGCGCCGCCGACCGCCACTGCGGCGGCGACGGCGGCGAGGAGGCGGACGGAGGTGCGGCGCATCTCAGCGGCCGTCCTCCCCGAACCGCTCCTGCGGGCCGTCGTGACCGGGCCGCTGGCCGGGGTACGCCTCCGGCAGCGGTGCGAACGGGTCCGGGAAGGCGGGCAGGTCGGTGGCGGGCGCGGGGGCCGGGGGCACCGGCTCGTGCCGCGGGACCGGCGGGGCGAACGACGACGCGGCGGGCGGCGCCGTCGGCCCGGACGGCCGCGCCGACGGGTCGGCGGGCGCAGGGAACGGGCTCGCCGGGGCCGGGGGCACCGGGGCGTGCGGAGGCTCCGGGGCGTCGTCGCGGGGCCCCGCCGGGGCCGGCGCGGGCGACCCGACGGGCGCGAAGGGGCGCGGCACGATCGGCTGGTCGGGGTCGGGGCCGAACGGGTCGGGCACGACGGCGCGCGCGTCCGGCGCGGGCGGGTCCTCGCGGCGGGGCTCCGGCGCGACCGGCGGCTCGACGACCGGGGGCTCGACGACGGGCGGCTCGGCCGCCGGGGGCACCGGCTGGTACGGCTCCGGGGCGTACTGCTCCGGCGCGTACGTCTCCGGCGCGTACGGCTCCGAGGTGAACTGCTCCGGCGCGTACGTCTCCGGGGTGTACTGCTCCGGCGCGTACTGCTCCACGACCGGGCTGCCGCCCGACGACGGCTCGACGGGCTGCGCGGGCGCGGCGTGCGGCGGCTCGGGCGCGTACGTCTCCGGGGTGTAGGCCTCCGGCGTGTACGCCTCACCGGCGTAGGCCTCCGGCGCGTACGACGTCGGGGCGTCGTCGGCGGGCTGGTCGGCGGGCTGGTCGACGGGCTGGTCGGCAGGCTGGTCGACAGGCACCGCCGGTGCGGACTGCGGCACCGGGGTGGACGGCGCCGCGTCGGCGGCGACCGCCGAGACCTGGCCCGTGCTCTGGGTCGGCCCGGTCAGCCAGTCGAGCGCGAGCCAGCGGATGCCGGCCCGGTCGGGGGCGGTCACCGCGAGCTGGCCGACGGGGCCGCCGCCGGGCCCGCCGAGCAGCGCGTCCGGCGCGACCTCGGCCCACGGCACGAGCACGAAAGCCCGCTCCTTCGCGCGCGGGTGCGGCAGCTCGAGGTCGGGGGCGGTCACGACGAGCGAGCCGTACTGCACGATGTCGACGTCGAGGGTGCGCGGCCCCCAGCGCTCCTCGCGGACGCGACCGTGCTGGGCCTCCACCTGCTGCGTGCTGCGCAGCAGGTCGCGCGGCGAGAGCGTGGTGCGCACGACGAGCACCGCGTTGAGGTAGTCCGGCTGCTCCGGCCCACCCACGGCGGCGGTGCGGGCGAGCGGCGAGACCTCCATGACCTGCACGCCGGGCAGGCGGTCCACGTCCGTCACGGCCTGGCGCAGCGTGACCTGCGCGTCCCCGAGGTTCGCCCCGAGCGCCAGCACGGCGTCGACCGGCTCGGCAGGGGTGGCGTCCAGCGGGTCCGCCGGCGGCGGCGCGGGCGCCTCGGCGGGCGCAGCGGGCTCGACCGGCAGCGCTGCGGCGACAGGGGCCGGCGGGACGGGCGCGTGCACCTCGGCGGGCTCGACCGGCGGCGCCGCAACGACGGGCGGGACGGGCGCGCCGGCCGGCTCGGCCTCCAGGCCCGCGTCGACCACGGGCGGCCGCGCGCGGTCGCGGCGCACGACGATCGCGACGTCGTCGAACGGGACCGGGATCGGCGCCTGCGGCTTGTGCACGCGCACGTCGACGGCCTGCACGGCCTCGTGGCTCAGCACCACGGCGGCGATCCGCTCGGCGACGGTCTCCACGAGGTCGGCCGGGGAGCCCGCGAGGACGTCGTGCACGTCCTGGGCGACGTCCGCGTAGCTCACGGTCCGCCCGAGGTCGTCCGACGACGCGGCGGCGCGGGTGTCCAGGTGCAGCACGACGTCGGCGCTGAAGACCTGGCCGTCGGCGCGCTCGTGCGCGAGCACCCCGTGGTGCCCCGTCGCCGTGACGCCGGCGAGGCGGATCTGGTCGAGCGGCTGTCCGTCCGGTCCCGGTACGGCTGCGGCGAACGTCACGAGGTGCCCTCCTCATCAGCGGCGGTTCCTGCTCCGCCCACGGCGTGGGTGGGGTGTGCCGGTGCGGTCATCCCGGCATCTTTCACGTCGCGGGATGCCGACGTCCAGGCGTCCGCGACCCGGACGGCGTCGGCGCTGGCGCGCACGGCGTGCACGCGCACCGCCCACGCGCCGGCGGCGGCGGACAGCGCGGAGATCGCGGCGGTGGCGTCGTCGCGCTCGAGCGGCGGCGCGGGCTCGTCGTCGGGCAGGCCGCGCGTGCCCTCGAGCAGATGCCCCAGGAAGCGCTTGCGCGACGCGCCCACGAGCACCGGCCGGCCGAGGGAGCTCAGGGCGTCCAGGTGCGCGAGGATCGGCCAGTTCAGCACCCCGGCCTTCGAGAAACCGAGGCCCGGGTCGAGCACGAGCTGCTCCGGGTCCACGCCCACGGCGACCAGCCCGTCCATGCGGGCGGCGAGCTCGTCGCGCACCTCCGCGACGACGTCGTCGTACACCTCGAGGCTGTCCATGACGTCCGCGTGGCCGCGCCAGTGCATCGCGACGTACGCCACGCCCGTCTCCGCCACGACGTGCCCCATGCGCGGGTCCGCGTAGCTGCCCGAGACGTCGTTGACGATCCGGGCGCCCGCCGCGACCGCCGCCTCGGCCACGGACGCCCGCGTCGTGTCCACCGAGACGACGGCGCCCTGCGCCGCGAGCCGCTCGATGACGGGGACCACGCGGCGCAGCTCCTCCGCCTCGTCCACTCGGGCGGAGCCCGGCCGGGTCGACTCGCCGCCCACGTCCAGGATCTCCGCGCCCTCCGCCAGCAGGTCGAGGCCGTGCTGCACGCCGGCGTCGGCGTCGAACCACCGGCCGCCGTCGGAGAACGAGTCGGGCGTGATGTTCACGACGCCCATGACCAGGCACCGGCCCACGCCGGACAGCTCCGGCAGCCCGGCGACCACCGCGTCGCGCGGGTGCGCCGTCATGCCCGGGTCACCGTCCCGTGATGAGGCTCATGGCCTCGGCCCGCGTGGTCGCGTTCTGCATGATGCCGCGCACCGCCGACGTGACGGTCCGCGAGCCCGGCTTGCGCACCCCCCGCATCGACATGCACAGGTGCTCGCACTCCACCACCACGAGCACGCCGCGCGGCTCGAGGATGCGCACCATCGCGTCCGCGACCTGCGTCGTCAGCCGCTCCTGCACCTGCGGGCGCCGGGCGAACACCTCGACGAGCCGCGCCAGCTTCGACAGGCCCGTGATCCGACCGTCCGTGTTCGGGATGTACCCGACGTGCGCGACGCCGTGGAAGGGCACCAGGTGGTGCTCGCAGGTCGAGTACACCTCGATGTCGCGCACCAGCACCATCTCCTCGTGCCCGAGGTCGAAGGTGGTGGTCAGCACGTCCTCGGGCTCCTGGCGCAGCCCCGCGAAGATCTCGCGGTAGGCGCGGGCCACGCGGGCCGGCGTGTCCCTGAGGCCCTCGCGGTCCGGGTCCTCGCCGACCGCGAGCAGCAGCTCGCGGACGGCGGCCTCGGCACGGTCGGAGTCGTACGGCGGCACGTCGACGGCAGCCCGCATGCCCAGGTCCGTCACCGGGTCGGTCACCGGTTGTCCCCCGCCGCCGGCGGCTCGCTGTCGGTGCCGACGCCCGGGCCGGCCTCCTGCAGGTCGCTCTCGTTGCCCACGATGGCGGCCTCGTCCTGCGGCACGACCTGCCCGTTGCCGTTGGACGTGGCGCGCTCGGCGTCCGTCATGATCGGGCCGCGCGTGTGCACGGTGCGCTGCTCGCTGGACAGCCACACGTCGCGGGGCTCGCGCTTGACGACGGGTGCGAAGACCTCGGCGAGCTCCGCCTGGTTGAGCGTCTCCTTCTCCAGCAGGCGCAGCACGAGGTCGTCGAGCACGTCGCGGTACTGGGTGAGCACCTGCCACGCCTCGTCGTGCGCGGCCTCCACGAGCTTGCGCACCTCGTGGTCCACCGTGCCGGCGACGGCCTCGGAGTAGTCGCGCTGGTGGCCCATGTCACGGCCCAGGAACGGTTCCCCGGACCCGCTGCCGAGCTTGATGGCGCCGACCTTCTCGCTCATGCCGTACTCGGTGACCATCTTGCGCGCGGTCGCCGTCGCCTTCTCGATGTCGTTGCTCGCGCCCGTGGTCGGGTCGTGGAAGACGATCTCCTCGGCCACGCGGCCACCCATCGCGTACGCGAGCTGGTCGAGCAGCTCGTTGCGGGTGGTGGAGTACTTGTCCTCCATCGGCATCACCATCGTGTAGCCGAGGGCCCGGCCGCGCGGCAGGATCGTCACCTTGGTGACGGGGTCCGTGTACCGCATCGCCGCCGCGACCAGGGCGTGACCGCCCTCGTGGTACGCGGTGATCTTCTGCTCCTTGACCTTCATCACGCGGGTGCGCTTCTGCGGGCCGGCGATGACGCGGTCGATCGCCTCGTCCAGCGCGCGGTCGTCGATGAGCTGCGCGCCGCTGCGGGCGGTGAGCAGCGCGGCCTCGTTGAGGACGTTCGCCAGGTCCGCACCCGTGAAGCCGGGCGTGCGGCGCGCGACGACGGCCAGGTCGATGCTCTCGACCATCGGCTTGCCCTGCGCGTGCACCTTGAGGATGTGCTCGCGGCCCTTGAGGTCCGGGGCCTCGACGGCCACCTGGCGGTCGAAGCGGCCCGGGCGCAGCAGGGCCGGGTCGAGGATGTCGGGCCGGTTGGTGGCGGCGATGAGGATGACGTTCGTCTTGACGTCGAAGCCGTCCATCTCGACGAGCATCTGGTTCAGGGTCTGCTCGCGCTCGTCGTGCCCGCCGCCCATGCCGGCGCCACGGTGGCGGCCGACCGCGTCGATCTCGTCGACGAAGATGATCGCGGGCGAGTTGTTCTTCGCCTGCTCGAACAGGTCGCGCACGCGGGAGGCGCCGACGCCGACGAACATCTCGACGAAGTCCGAGCCGGAGATCGAGTAGAACGGCACCCCCGCCTCGCCGGCGACGGCGCGCGCGAGGAGGGTCTTGCCGGTTCCCGGCGGGCCGTACAGCAGCACGCCCTTGGGGATCTTGGCGCCCACGGCCTGGAACTTCGCCGGGTCCTCGAGGAACTCCTTGATCTCGTGGAGTTCCTCGACGGCCTCGTCCACGCCCGCGACGTCGGCGAACGTCACCTGCGGCATGTCCTTGCTGATGAGCTTGGCCTTGGACTTGCCGAAGCCCATGACGCCGTTGCGCCCGCCGCCCTGCGCCCTCGACAGGATGAACCAGAACACGAGGCCGATGAGCAGGAACGGGATGAGGAACCCGAGGATCGAGCTCCAGAAGCTGGGCTGCGGGTTCTCGGAGTCGAAGCCCTTCGGCGGGTCCGCCTTCTCGACGGCCGTCGCGACGGTGTCGCCCTGTGGCTCGACGTAGAAGAACTCGACCTTCGTGCCGTGGTCCTGCTCGCTCTCGGTGCCCGCGCCGGTGACGTACTTCTCGCTCAGGTCCAGCTCGACGCGCTGCTCCCCGTCCACGACGAGGGCATGGTCGACCGTGTCGCCGGCGAGCAGCTCGAGCCCCTGGGAGGTCTCGATCCGCGACACCCGCTCGGTGTTGAACGCGCTGAAGGCCAGCGAGACGAGCAGCAGGCCGACCACGATCCAGATGATCGGGCCGCTCAGGATCTTCTTGATGTTCATCGGCGACGGGGACGGCTCCCCGCTTCCCTTCCGTCGGGCAACGTGTGGTTCACGACGCTACACGCCGAGTGTGGACGAACCGTGGGTGTTCGCCCAGGGCGCGACGGCGTCTCGTCGGCGGGGAGAGTCAGCTGTAGACGTGCGGCGCGAGCGTGCCGACGAACGGCAGGTTGCGGTACTTCTCGGCGTAGTCGAGGCCGTAGCCGACGACGAACTCGTTCGGGATGTCGAAACCGACGTAGCGCACGTCGACGTCCACCTTCGCGGCGTCGGGCTTGCGGAGCATGGTGGCGATCTCCACCGACGCCGGACCGCGGGAGCGCAGGTTCGCGACGAGCCAGGAGAGCGTGAGCCCCGAGTCGATGACGTCCTCGACGATGAGCACGTTGCGGCCGGTGAGGTCGGCGTCGAGGTCCTTGAGGATGCGCACGACGCCGGACGACTTGGTGCCCGACCCGTACGAGGACACGGCCATCCAGTCCATCTGCACCGGGTGGTGCAGGCGGCGCGCGAGGTCCGCCATGACCATGACGGCGCCCTTGAGGACGCCGACGAGCAGCAGGTCCTGGCCCGCGTAGTCCGCGTCGATCCGTGCGGCGATCTCGTCGAGCTTGCTGACGATCTGCTCCTCGGTGAGCAGGATGTTGGCGAGGTCGCCTTCGACGTCCGACTGGTCCACGGTCACTCCTCGAGGGGCGGGGTTGGGGCTGGGGGGTGCGCCGCCCCGGCGGGGTGCGGCTCGGCGGGGCGCAGGTAGAGCCTGCCACACGCGCGGAGCGCTCGGGCGTCGCCCGGCAGGTGGACGGTTCCCTGCCCACGCCACGAGACGACGAGCGCGTCGAGGGCGTCCACGTGGCGCGCCGTCGTCGTGCCCGGCGGGCAGCCGACCGCCAGCGCCGCCGACCGCAGGGCACGACGCCGCAGCGCGGCGTGCGCCTCCGCGAGGGGGCCGACGTCGAGCACCATCTCTGACGCAGCAGGTGGCACGGTCGCGGCGGAGAGCAGGTCGGCCGCCAGGGCGTCGAGCGCGTCGGCGTCGGCACGCAGCTGGTCGGCGGTGCGCGCGAGGGACTCGACGACGCCCGGGCCGAGCGCGTCCTCCAGCACGGGCACGACGGCGGCCCGCACCCGCGTGCGGGCGGGCGCGTCGGCACCGGCTACGCCGTCCACGCCGTCGACGCCGTCCACGCCGTCGACGGGCAGCAGGTTCGTCGGGTCGGTCCAGAAGTCCACGCCGACGGCGGCGCACACCGCCTCGGTCTGCGCGCGGCGCAGGCCGAGGAACGGCCGGCGGTAGCGGCCGCGGCGGCGGGGCATCCCTGCCAGCGACCGCGCCCCGCTCCCCCGCGCCAGCCCGAGCAGCACGGACTCCGCCTGGTCGTCCTGCGTGTGGCCGAGCAGGACGGCGACGGCCCCCGCCTCCCGAGCCACGTCGTCGAGCGCGGCGTACCGGGCGGAGCGGGCGGCACCCTCCGGCCCCGTCGACCCGGGACCGGCGTCGACCCGGACGCTCCGCACGAGCACGGGGTCGAGGCCGAGCCCGCGGGCCCGCGCGGCGGCCGTGGCCGCCACGGCGGCCGAGCCCGGCTGCATCCCGTGGTCCACGACGACCGCCCCGACCCGCACCTCGAACCCCGGCGAGCGCACCGAGCGGCCCACGCGGGGCGCCTCGAGCGCGGCCGCGGCGGCGAGCGCGAGGCTGTCCGCGCCGCCCGAGCAGGCGACGAGCACCAGGTCGCCCGGTGTCAGCCGCCCGCTCCGCGCGAGGTCGCCCAGCTCGGCCCGCACGGCGGCGCGGGCCGCCGCGAGCGCCGGGTCGACGCGGGCCATGTCGTCGTCCGCCCGCCCTCAGCCGTGCACGCGGCGCACCCAGGCGCGCGGGTCGGCGATCTCGCGGGCGGAGGGCAGGTGCGCGGGCTCCGACCAGACGGCGTTGAGCCCGTCGCGGCCGACCCGCTCCTCGACGGCACGCACGAACGCGGCGCCGTCGCGGTACTGCGCGAGCTTGGCGTCCATGCCGAGCACGCGCCGCAGCACGACGTCCAGCGCGGGCGCCCCCTCGCCGTCGCGCCGCTTCTCGAACCGGGCGCGGATGGTGCGCACGGAGCGCACGACGCGCGGCCCGACGGCGTCCATCATCACGTCGGCGTGCCCCTCGAGCAGGGCCATGACGGCGGTGATCTCCTCGAGCTCGCGGCGCTGCTCGGGCCCGAGGATCCCGTCGAGCGGGGTGACGAGCTCCCCGCGCACCGCGCGCAGCACGGTGCGTCCGACGACGGCGGCCTTCTCCCGCAGCGGGGCGCGCGCCATCGCGACCGAGCTGCGGGTGACGCCGCTCATCAGGTCGCCGACGCGCCCGACCAGGTGGTCGGCGAGCCACGGCGCGGCGGCGAACTGGAGGGCGTGGGTCTGCTCGTGCAGGCACACCCACAGCCGGAAGTCGCGCGGGCGCAGCCCGAGCGCGCGCTCGACCTGCAGCACGTTCGGGGCCACGAGCAGCAGCCGGCCTCCCCCGGGCGCGTGGCCGGCGCCGTACGGGTCGAACTGCCCGAGCACGCGGCCCGACAGCAGTGCGAGCAGGCCGCCGACCTCCGCCGCCCCGGCCAGCCGCGCGGCCGCCGACGTGGGCGGCATGTCCACCGCGACCGCCGCCATCACGGGGTCCGTCATGGCCCGCATCGACTGCGCGTTGGCGCGGGTCCAGCCCGCCCGGTCCACCACGTGCACGTCCCCGAGCACCCCGGCCGCCCGAACCGTCAGGGGCATCATGCGCGTGACCTCCAGCACGTGCCCGACGGCGTCCCCGGCCGCGGTGCGCAGACCGGCGACGAGCGCGTCCAGGTCGTCGCGGGGGGCCGTGGCGCCGGGGCGCGCGAGCCGCGCGGCGATCTGCGCCGCCGCCGTCCAGTCCAGCAGGGGCTCGGCGGCGGGGGCTGGCGTGGTCACGGGACCACGGTAACCATCGCCCGGCCTGCCGAGTGCGTCTACCGGCAGCCGCAGTCGGCGAGGTCGCCGGCGAAGTGGTCGAAGATGACCCGCGCGCCGTAGGAGCCGCCCGCGGGCACCCGGTCGGCGAGCGTGACGAACACGAGCATGCGGTCGTCGGCCGTGACGACGGTGCCGGCCAGGCCGGTGACCTTCGGCAGGCTCCCCGTCTTGCCGTTGACGTACCCGCGGCCCGGGTTCGACTTCGGGTACCGGTCGTGCAGGGTGCCGTTCAGCCCCGCGACGGCGAGGCCGTCGGCGACGTCGCGCAGCTCCGGGTGGTCGGGGTCGACGGCGAGGGTCAGGGTCGCGGCGAGCTGGCGCGGCGTCGCCCTCGAGCCGCGGCCGAGCCCGGACAGGTCCACGAGGGTCGCGCCGTCCATGTCGACGCCGAGCTCCTCGACCTGCGCCGTCACGGCGCGGATCGCCGCGGTGCCGGTGCCGGGCTCGCCGGCGTCGATCGCCACGATCCGCCCCATGACCTCCGTGATCGTGTTGTCCGACCGGCGCAGCAGGTCGCCGACGACGTCGCGCAGCGGCGCCGACTCCACCCGGCCGACCTCGCGCGCCGACGACGACGCCTCCTCGCGGGAGACCTCGCCCCGCACGGTCACGCCCCGCTTCTCCAGCGCCTTCGCGAACGTGCGGGCGGCCGCCAGCGCAGGGTCCTTCTGGCGCGGCGCGTACTCCTCGTCCGTGGTGCGCGCGACGTCGACGGCGAGCGCGGCGACCGGGGCGGTGTACCCGTCCTCGACGTCCGCGGCGGGCACGTCGGGCGGCACGGCCGGACCCGAGAACAGGCTGTCGTCGACGCCGAGGGTCACCGTGTCCTCACCCGCGTCCCGGACCTCCGCGGCCACCTGGTCCGCGAGGTCGCCGAGGCCCGCGCGCCCGTTCACCGCCTCGGGGTGGCCGGCGCCGGCGGCGAGCATCATGTCGCCGCCGCCCACCAGCACGAGGTGCGTCGCGTCGTCGAGCACCACCGTCGTCGGGAGGGTCGTGTCGCCGCCGGGACCGGCGAGCGTGGCCACGGCCGTGAAGAGCTTCTGCGTGGAGGCGGGGATCATCGCCCGGTCCGGTCCGGCCGCACCGAGCGTCTCGCCGGACGCCGCGTCGACGACGAGCGCGCCGACCCGCTTGCCCAGGCGGTCGTCCTCGGTCAGCCCGGTGACGAGCTTGCCGACGGCGGACGTCGCGGGCTCCGGCGCGTCGGCCGGCAGGTCGGGCAGCGAACGCTCGGGCGTGGGACCCGTGGTGGCGCCGGGCGCCGTCGGGAAGGGGGCCGCCGGTGCGGGCGGCGGCGCGGTGGTGAGCATGCCGGGGACGACGTCGAGGGCGTCCGCCACGAGATAGCCGCCGAAGAGCACGACCACTGTCGTCACGGTGGCGCCGACGCTGGCCCGCCACCCCATGTCGTCCTCCCGCGCGCGTGAGCCGTCCGTGAGCTGTCCGTGAGCATCGTCACAACCCGGATCCCGTGGCGCGCTCCGTGCGTATCTTCCCACGTCCGTCCGCGGTTCGACGCCGCCGCACCGCACCCGGCGGGCGCGCGCGCCCATGGCACACTTTGACAGGGCGTCCGCACCGAGCATGCCCGCAGCGAGCATGTCCGAAGCATCTCCCCGAGCACGTCCCGAGCATGGAGGAACAGTGGAGTTCGACGTCACGATCGAGATCCCGAAGGGCCAGCGGAACAAGTACGAGGTCGACCACGAGACCGGTCGCATCCGCCTCGACCGCATGCTCTTCACCTCGACCCGCTACCCGGACGACTACGGGTTCATCGAGGGCACCCTCGGCGAGGACGGCGACCCGCTGGACGCGCTCGTGCTGCTGGAGGAGCCCACGTTCCCCGGCTGCCTGATCCGCTGCCGCGCGCTCGGCATGTTCCGCATGCGCGACGAGGCCGGCGGCGACGACAAGGTGCTCTGCGTGCCCCTCGGTGACCAGCGCGCCGCCTGGCGCCAGGACATCGACGACGTCTCCGACTTCCACCGCCTGGAGATCCAGCACTTCTTCGAGGTCTACAAGGACCTCGAGCCCGGCAAGTCCGTCGAGGGCGCCCACTGGGTGGGCCGTGCCGACGCCGAGGCCGAGATCGAGCGCTCGTTCCAGCGCGCCAAGGACACCGGCTACTACGACGGCCACTGAGCCGGAGCCCCGCACGACGACGGCGGCGCACCCCCGCCAGGATGCGGAGCCATCATCGTCCCCCAAACCACAAGGGGGAAATCTCCCGTTAACCCACGCGCGCAACCATCCTCCCCCGGACCCCCGACGTCCGCCT
>NZ_JBHVSQ010000022.1:29050-53895 GCF_042885055.1 Isoptericola sp. NPDC058082
ACATCCCCCCGCAATAGCCCCCCCCCCCTCTTTTTTTTTCCCCCTTCTTTCGTCGTCCCCCGGACCGCGCGGGGGACGTCTACCGTGAACCCATGCGTGCAGCCGTCATCCACGGGCCCCGCGACGTCCGCGTCGAGGACCGCCCGGACCCGAAGATCCTCACTCCCGGCGACGCGGTGGTCCGCGTCGTCGCCGCCTGCGTGTGCGGCTCCGACCTGTGGCCCTACCGCGGCGTCACGACCGTGAAGAGGCCGCGACCCATCGGTCACGAGCTGGTGGGCGTGGTCGAGGAGCTGGGCTCCGACGTCACGTCGGCGCAGGTCGGCGACTTCGTGGTCCTGCCGTTCACCATGAGCTGCGGCGAGTGCCAGTCCTGCCGGGCCGGCTACCCCGCGGCCTGCGACGTCGTCACCGGGTTCGGCTCCACCGATCGCTGGGGGAACCCGGTCGACGGCGCCCAGGGCGAGCGCGTGCGCATCCCGCTCGCGCAGCACTCCCTGTTCCCCGTGGGGCGGCCGGAGGCCGAGCTCGAGGCCGCGGGTCTCGTGCCGCACCTGCTCACCCTCGCCGACGTGATGTCGACCGGGTACCACGCGGCGTTCTCCGCGGGCGTCTCCGCGGGCGACACCGTCGTCGTGGTCGGCGACGGCGCCGTCGGGCTCTCCGGCGTGATCGGCGCCCGCCTCCTGGGGGCGGAGCGCGTGATCGCGATGAGCCGCCACGACGACCGGGCGGCCCTCGCCCGCGAGTTCGGCGCCACGGACGTCGTCGCCGAGCGCGGCGAGGAGGGCCTCGCCGCCGTGCGCGACCTGCTCGGCGGGGACCTCGCCGACGCCGCGCTCGAGTGCGTCGGCACCAAGCAGTCGATGGACACCGCGCTCGACGTCGTGCGCGGCGGCGGCCGGGTCGGCTTCGTCGGCGTCCCCAACGGCGGCCCGGAGCTGAGCGTGCGGCGCCTGTTCGACCGCAACGTCACCATCGGCGGCGGCATGGCGTCCGCCCGCCGCTACATGGAGACGCTGCTCCCCGAGGTCCTGTCCGGCGCGATCGTGCCCGGCAAGGTCTTCGACCTGGAGCTGCCGCTCGCCGACGTCGCCGAGGCGTACGCCGCGATGGACGAGCGCCGCGCCACCAAGGTGCTGGTCCGGCCGTAGCCCGCCGCGCCGTCGAGGGTCAACGCCAGACGGTCGTCACCGTCCGCGACGCCCCCGCCACGAGGTCGGGGTCGCGGGAGGTGTACGTGACCCGCACGTACATCTTTCCCCGCTCGGGGCCGTGGAACCGGACCAGCGCCGCGGAGGGCACCTTGGTCCGCT
Organism: Isoptericola sp. NPDC058082; assembly: GCF_042885055.1. NCBI lineage: Bacteria > Bacillati > Actinomycetota > Actinomycetes > Micrococcales > Promicromonosporaceae > Isoptericola > Isoptericola sp. NPDC058082. Next base: position 30,367 of record NZ_JBHVSQ010000022.1, read on the forward strand.
TCACGCCGTGGTGCGAGGAGCGCAGCGGCCCGCTGCCCGGGATCCAGCACTCCGACCACGGCCGTCCGGGCTGGCGGGTCTGCAGGCACAGGGCCCCGGTCTCCGCGAGGCCCGCGACGGAGACGCGAACCGTCGCGTGCACGGCCCCGCCGAGCGGCCGACCCGCGCGGAACCGCGTCCGGTCCATCGTCAGGCGGACGGTCGCGGGCGCCTTCCGGACCTGCTGGGTCCACGACCGCTTCGACGGGGCGTCGGTGGCGACGGCCGGCACGAACGTCGCGGTGAGGCTCCGACGCCCCGGCTCCACCCTCGTCGCCCCGACGGCGAGGGTGCCCCGGCCGTCGACGACGCGCGCGGACGCGACCTTGGTCCTGCCCGCCCACAGCTCGACCCGGCCGTCCGGGTCGGCGCCGGCGGCCGCGACGCGCACCGTCACCTTCCGGGACTTCGCGTAGGTCCAGGAGTCGCCCGTCGACGTGGTGACCTGTGTCGCCCGGCGGGGCAGGACGGTCACGGAGCGGGTGTGCACGGACCCGGCGAAGCTGAACGGCGCCTGGTCGTCGCTCTGCGTGTAGCGCACGGTGAGCGTGCGCGTCCCCGTCGGGATCCTGTCCACGGCCACCTTCACCGCCGCGCGGCCGTCCGTGAGCGTCGCGCGCGCGACCTGCACGGCCGTGCCGCTCCGGGTGTACTCCACCGCCACCGTGCCCTGCGGCTTCCCTCCGTCGGGGGAGCTCACGCGGACAGGGACGGTCACCACCGCACCCTGTCGCACCGTGCCCGGCAGCGTGGCCTCGAGGGTCGTGGTCCTGGTGCGGACGTCCACAGGGAGCGCCCAGGTCGAGAGCAGCCTGCCGGTGTCGGACCGCTGATAGAGCCAGATCATCGAGCCTGGCTGCACCGCCCTCCCGCCGAGCGGGAGGTCGGCCGCCCCGTCCACGATCGGGGCGCTCTCCAGGCCGCCGAACGTCTCGATCGTCCCGGACCAGGCATCGGACGGCCCCGGCAGCGCGACGTGAAGCGTCGTGCGGTCGCCGTAGAACCACGAGGCCGGCGTCAGCATCGTGCCGGGGTCGAGCACCTCGACCTCGACCGAGGCGGAGGAGAAGCAGCTGCAGGAACCTGGCTCCCCGTAGTCGGGGGCGTCGTAGTCCATGTGCCGCACCTCGACGACGTGGCGCCCCGGCGGCACGAGGCCCGACACGAAGTAGAGCGTCCCCGTGCCTGTCGGCGGCCGGACGGTGGGGGCCTGGAACCGCCCGTCGACGAACACCGCCAGCGGAGCGTTCTCCAGGGGGACGCCGTCGTGGGTCACCGTCGCCTCGAGCGGCACCCGTTGGCCCTGCCACCACTGCGCGCTCGCGACGGTGACCGTCATCTCGCTGCCCCCGGGGTCGGCGGTCGCGGGCGGCACAAGACCCCCTGCGACCAGGCCGAACGCCGCCAGCACCGTCATGAGGACCGACCCGGCCCGGCCGCGCTTCCCGCTCACGCACGCTCCCGCTCTCTGAGGACTGGCTGGACGATAGCGGCGGTCGTCCTGGGGGAAACGGGTGACAGCGGGTGAAATCTGCGGAGCGACGGTCACGCCGGAGCGCCGTGACCGCGGTGCTACGGGCGGCCGGCGTACGGCATGACCTCGTCCCAGCGGACGGGGGTCTCCCGGACGTCGATGCCGGGGCGCGGGGCCTCGACCATCATCCCGCCGCCGGCGTAGATCGCCACGTGCCGGATGGTCGACGGGTCGGACGTGTCGTTGGCGTAGAAGATGAGGTCGCCCGGGCGCATGCGGTCGTAGGAGACCTTGCCGACGGTGAGGTACTGCGACCGCGACGTGCGCGTGATCCACACGCCCGCGGCGTTCCACGCCCCCGAGGTCAGCCCCGAGCAGTCGTAGCCCGGGTCGCCGTCGCCGCCCCACTGGTACGGCGTCCCGATCTTCGAGCGTGCCCACGCGAGCGCCTCGCGGCCCTGCGCGGCGCTGCCCTGGCCGACGCCGCTGACCGGCGGCGGGTCGGGCTTCGGGTCGGGCCGCGGCGCCGGGTCCGGGGCGGGCTCGCGGGTGCGCGTCGGCTGCGGGGCGGGCTCGGCCTGCCGCTCGTCGTCGGCCCGCGCACCGTCGTCCGTGCCGCCCGACCGCGGTCGCTCGGGCTCCGGGTCGGCCTGCGCGCCGGGGGCGTCCGCCCGGTCCGCGGTCGTCTCGGACGTGCCCGACGAACCGCCCGAGGACGCGGCGTCCTCGGCCCGTTCCCGCGCGGCGGCCTCGCTCGCGGCGGCGGCCCGCTCCTGCCGGTCGGCCTCGCGCTGCCGCTCGAGCTCGACACTGGTGCTGCGCAGGTCGGCGAGGCGCGCGAACAGGCGGTCGCGCTCGTCCTCGGCGGCGGCGGTGCGGGCGGTGAGGTCGGCGGCCGTGCGCCGCGCAGTGGCGAAGGCCGCCTCGGCCGCGGCGCTCGCGTCCTGCTGCGCGGCGCGGGCGGCCTGCCAGCGGGCGTCCGCGTTGCGCGCGGCGGACCGCACGTCCGCCTGCAGAGCCAGCGCGCCCGCGACCTTCCGGTCCACCGCGCGCTGCGCGGCCTCGCCCGACACCACGTCGCCGACGTCGCGCGCCCCGGCGACGACGTCGAGCGGCCCCAGGCCGTTCTCGTTCGCGCGCGCCGTGGTGCGGTACGCCTCGGCGAGCGTGCCCCGGGCGGCGTCCTCGGCCCGCTGGGCGCGGTTCGCCCGCTCGCGCGCCTGGGCGGTCTCGCGCTTCGCGTCGGCGAGCGCCTCGCGGGCCTCCGCGTAGTCCTCGGCGGCGGTCTGGACGGCGGCCTCGGCACGCCCGAGCTCGGCCCGGATCGCGTCCAGCCGCGACTGCGCCCCGGCGACGTCGAGCGCGGCGGCGTCCGCCGCGGCGTGCGCGGCCGCGACGTCGTCGTCGGACGGCGGCTCCGCCCACGCGACGCCCCCGGTGACGACGGGCGCTCCGCCGAGAAGCGCGACGGCGACCCACGACGTGACCCTGGCGGCACGACGGGTGCGCGGCATGTCCTGCACCTCCCTCGGGACGCGCTGACCGGCAGATGTTCTCCGGGCAACCTCGCCCAGACTCGCCCCGGGCGACCGGGACCGCCACCCGAGAGGAGGGTCGCGACGCGTCTGGCAAGCCGACACGCCGTCCATATTCTGGTCCCGAATAGCGAGACACGGGTGTCGCGCGCTACGCCGCCGGGCTACGGTCGTCCGCATGACCCGCCGAATGTGCCGCTGACCACCGCGCACGTTCGCCTGCCTGCGGCCGCTCGTCGACCCAGCCATCCGCTCCGCGTGCGCAGCCGACCGCCGCGGCCCGCCCCAGACGCGCAGGCCTCCTGGTTCCCGCCGCGGCCCGATCACCGCCGACCGAGCCCGAACAGCGCCCGACCCGAGCCACCCAGGAGCACGTCATGACCTCCAGCTGGACCTTCGAGACCCGCCAGATCCACGCCGGCCAGACCCCCGACCCCGTCACCGGGGCCCGCGCGCTGCCGATCTACCAGACCACGTCGTTCAAGTTCCCCAGCGCCGACGTCGCCGCCGACCGCTTCGCGCTCGCCGACCTCGGCCCCATCTACACCCGCATCGGCAACCCCACGCAGGAGGCCGTCGAGGCGCGCGTCGCCGACCTCGAGGGCGGCGTCGGCGCGCTGCTCGTCGCGTCCGGGCAGGCCGCCGAGACGCTCGCGATCCTCAACGTCGCGCAGGCCGGCGACCACCTCGTCGCCAGCCCGAGCCTGTACGGCGGCACCTACAACCTGCTGCGCCACACGCTGCCGAAGCTGGGCATCGAGACCACGTTCGTCGACGACCCGCACGACCCCGAGTCGTGGCGCGCGGCGGCCCGGCCGACCACCAAGGCGTTCTTCGCCGAGACGATCCCCAACCCCCGGGCGGACGTGCTGGACATCGCCGCCGTCTCGACCGTCGCCCACGAGGTGGGCGTGCCGCTCATCGTGGACAACACGATCGCCACCCCGTACCTGGTGCGCCCGATCGAGCACGGCGCCGACGTCGTCGTGCACTCGGCCACGAAGTACCTCGGCGGCCACGGCGCGGCCATCGGCGGCGTCATCGTCGACGGCGGCACCTTCGACTACGCCGCGCAGCCCGAGCGCTTCCCCGGCTTCAACCAGCCCGACGAGAGCTACCACGGCCTCGTCTACGCCCGCGACCTCGGCGTGGGATCCGCGCTCGGCGCCAACCTCGCCTTCGTGCTCAAGGCGCGCGTCCAGCTGCTGCGCGACCTCGGCCCCGCCGTGGCCCCGTTCAACGCCTTCCTGCTCGCCCAGGGCCTCGAGACCCTGTCGCTGCGGGTGGAGCGGCACGTGTCCAACGCGCAGCACGTGGCCGAGTGGCTCGAGGAGCGCGCCGACGTGCGCCTCGTGCACTACGCCGGGCTGCCGTCGTCGCCGTGGCACGACAACGCGCGGCGGTACGCCCCGAAGGGCGCCGGCGCGGTCGTGGCGTTCGAGCTCGACGTCGCCGACCCGGAGCTGGCCAACGCCGCCGGCCGCGCCTTCGTCTCGGCGCTGCAGCTGCACTCGCACGTGGCGAACATCGGCGACGTGCGCTCGCTGGTCATCCACCCCGCGTCGACCACCCACTCGCAGCTCACCCCGGAGGCGCAGGCGCAGTCCGGCGTGACGCCGGCCCTGGTGCGGCTCGCCGTCGGCCTCGAGGGGGTCCAGGACATCCTCGCCGACCTCGAGCTCGGCTTCGCCGCGGCGGCGGACGTCGTCACGGGCGCGACCGACGGCGCGACGTCCGACGACGAGGCCGCCGCGTGACGGCGGTGCCCGGCCCGTCGGCGCGGTGCGGCGGCGGCGTCGCCGCCACCGTGCCGTCGGTGGGCGGGCGCCGCTCCGGCACCGCTCCGACCGTCCGCCCGATGACGTCCCGCCCGGCGACCGACTCGCGGGCGCAGGTCAAGCCGCCGGTGCCCGCCACCGGCGCGTGGCGCGAGGGCGACCCGGTGGCGGGGAGGAAGTTCGCCGACGTCGGGGCGGTCGAGCTCGAGGCGGGCGGCGTGCTGCCCGACGTGCGGGTGGCGTACGAGACGTGGGGCGAGCTGGACGCCGACGGCTCCAACGCCGTCCTCGTGCTGCACGCGCTCACCGGCGACGCGCACGTCACCGGCGGCGCCGGACCCGGCCAGCCCACCGCCGGCTGGTGGGCCGACATGATCGGCCCCGGTGCGCCCATCGACACCGACCGCTGGTTCGTCGTCGCGCCCAACGTGCTGGGCGGCTGCCAGGGCACCACCGGCCCGGCGTCCACGGCCCCCGACGGCCGGCCGTGGGGCGGGCGCTTCCCCCGCATCACGACGCGCGACCAGGTCGCCGCGGAGATCGAGCTGGCCCGCCAGCTCGGCGTCGAGCGCTGGTCGCTGGTCGTCGGGGCGTCGATGGGCGGGCTGCGGGTGCTGGAGTGGGCGCTGCTCGGCCCCGAGGCCGGGATCGCGGTGGAGGGCGTCGCCGCCATCGCGACGACGGCGCAGACGTCGGGCGACCAGATCGCGTGGGCGCACCCGCAGCTCGGCGCGATCCGGGCCGACCCCCGCTGGCGTGGCGGCGACTACTACGACGCCGCCGACGGGGACGGGCCGGACACCGGGCTCGCCATCGCCCGGCAGATCGCGCACACCACCTACCGCACGGCGGCCGAGCTCGACGTGCGGTTCGGGCGGCTGCCGCAGGGCGGAGAGGACCCGCTCGAGGACGGGCGCTACGCCGTGCAGTCGTACCTCGACCACCACGGCGACAAGCTCGCGCGCCGGTTCGACGCCAACTCCTACCTGGTGCTCACCGAGTCGATGCTGAGCCACGACCTGGGGCGCGACCGCGGCGGCGTCGAGTCGGCGCTGTCGCAGATCACGTCGCGAGCGCTGGTCGTGGCGGTGGACTCGGACCGCCTGTTCCCGCCGGAGCAGGCGAGCCGCATCGCGGCGTGGCTGCCCGGGGCGGAGCCGCTGAGGATCGTCACGTCCGACTTCGGGCACGACGGCTTCCTCATCGAGTTCGACCAGCTCGGGCCCATCGTCGCCGACTTCCTGGCCGGCGCGAACATCGACGAGAGCGAGGCCGGCTGACCGGCGGCGCCCGGGGCGCGGCATGATCGAGGCATGAGCGACACCGTCACCCTGCCCGACGGACGCACCGTGCCGGCGCTGGGCCAGGGCACCTGGTACCTCGGCGAGACGCCGTCCCGCCGTGCCGACGAGCTGGCCGCGCTGCGCACCGGCCTCGACCTGGGGCTCACCCTGATCGACACCGCCGAGATGTACGGCGAGGGGGCGGCCGAGGAGCTGGTGGGCGAGGCCGTCGCCGGGCGTCGCGACGACGTCGTGCTGGTCAGCAAGGTCTATCCGTGGAACGCGGACGCGCGCGGCGCCGTGGAGGCGTGCCGGGCCAGCCTGCGGCGGCTCGGCACCGACCGGCTCGACCTCTACCTGCTGCACTGGCGCGGCGGGGTACCCCTGGCCGAGACGGCGGCCGCGCTCGATGCGCTGGTCCGGGCGGGCGACGTGCTCGGCTGGGGCGTCAGCAACCTCGACGTCGACGACCTGCGCGAGCTCGACGGCGTCGCCGGCGGGCTGAGCAGCACGTGCCAGACCGACCAGGTGCTCTACAACCTCTCCCGTCGCGGGCCGGAGCACGACCTGCTCCCGTTCCTCCGGGAGCGCGGCGTGGTGACCATGGCCTACTCGCCGGTGGAGCAGGGGCGCATCCTCGGGAACCCCGCGCTGCGGAAGGTCGCCCGGCGGCACGGCGCCACCCCGGCGCAGGTCGCGCTCGCGTGGGTGCTGGCGGGCGAGGGCGTCGTCGCGATCCCGCGGTCCGGGTCCGCCGCGCACGTGCGCGAGAACGCCGCGGCGCGCGACCTGCGCCTGGGCGCCGAGGACCTCGCCGAGCTCGACGCCGCCTTCCCGCCCCCGGACGGGCCCGTGCCGTTGGACATGCTCTGAGGGACCGGACGCCGGTGGCCGCGCGTGCGTCGGCGGCCGCGCCTAGCGTGGACGTGGCCGCCGACCCGCGCGGCCAGCCACACCGCAGCGCTGCTGGAGGCGCCCCATGGTCCGGCTCAACCCGTATCTCAGCTTCAGGAACCAGGCCGCCGAGGCCTTGGAGTTCTACCGGTCCGTGCTCGGCGGCGAGCTCGACGTCAGCCGGTTCGGCGACATGCCGGCGGACTCCGGCATGCCGATCGAGGACGCCGACAAGGACCTCGTGATGCACGGCCAGCTCGAGACGCCGTCCGGCCTCACCCTCATGGCCGCCGACACCGGCTCGATGATGCCGTACGTGGCGCCCACCAGCGGCGTCACGGTCGCGCTGACCGGCGGGCCGGAGGACTACGACTACGTCGCGAGCTCGTACGCGAAGCTGGCCGAGGGCGGCACCGACGCGATGCCGTTCGACAAGGCGCCGTGGGGCGACTTCTACGGCCAGGTGACCGACCGGTACGGCATCACCTGGATGTTCGACGTCGGCACCCCCTGACGACGCGGCCCGGCGGCCTCTCCGGTCATCCGACGAGCAGGCTCTCCCGCCGGGCGGCGAGCGCCGCGAGCTCGGCGTCGGCCGCGGCGCCCCGCTCGGCGAGACGCTGCCGCACCCCGTGGACGGCCCGGCCCGCGCCCGCGACGCGGTCGCGGGCCTCGGCGATCCGGTTCCGCACCGACCAGTCGGTGAAGATGTTGTCGAACCAGACGTCGAGCGTGCGGGTGAGGCCGTCGACGCCGACCCCGCCGACGCCCTGCTCGCCGAGGTCGCCCAGCTCGACGGTGAGGTGGCGCAGCGCCGCGTCCGCCTCGCGCAGCAGGCCCGCGGCGCGGTCCATCTTGTCGTGCTTGACCATGCTCGCGAGCATGCCGCCGTCGAAGAACGTGTCGTAGGTGGACCAGCCGTCGGCGTCGCGCAGCTCGTCCGCCGCCGCGGCCAGCGCCCGCGCGGCCCTCTCGGCGGCCACCTGGGCCTGACGGATCTCGAGCTGCTGGGCGCGCCATCCGCCCACCTGCTCGGCCACCGCGGCCAGCTCGGCCGCTCCCGGGCCGCCGGCACCGCGCACCCACGCCTCCTTCGCCGCGAGCGCGGCGTGCCACCGGGCCTGCACGTCGCCGAGGGCGGCCAGACCGGCGTCGACGACGCGCACCTCGCGCTCCGCGGCGTCCCGCCGTGCCTGCGCCGTCGCGGCGACGTACTCGGCCGCCTGCTGGTCGGCACGCTCGGCGTCGAGCCGTCGCGCGCGGTCGCCACGCAGCGCCGCCCACACGCGCACGAGGCTCAGGGACTCCAGCCGCGCGACGTCGGCCGCCTCGTCGGCGAGCGAGGCCCGCGCCTCCGCCAGGGCCCCCTCCGACACGGCGAGCTCCCGGCCCGCGACCTGGCGACGCGCCGACTGCTGCGCGTGCTCGACGACGGCGGCGCGCGCCGCGGCCAGCTCTTCCTCGACCCCACCGGTGGGCCCATCGATCGGCATGGCGGACAACCTAGGGCATCGCCCGTTCCGGCCTCCAGGTCCGCCCACCACCGGCGACCACCAGTAGGTTGGTGCGTATGCTCGCCGCCACCGTCGCCCGGTTCTCGCCCGACTCCCCCCTCGACGGCCTGGAGGTGGGCGAGCGGCCCGAACCCGAGCCGCGGGAGAACTGGACCACGGTGCGTGTGCGTGCCGCCACGCTCAACCACCACGACCTGTGGTCCCTGCGCGGGGTGGGCCTGCGGGCCGAGCAGCTCCCGATGATCCTCGGCACCGACGCCGCGGGCACCGCCGCGGACGGCTCGCCGGTGCTCCTGCACGGCGTGATCGGCGCCGACGGGCACGGCGTCGGGCCGACCGAGCGCCGCACGCTGCTGTCGGAGCACTACCCCGGCACGCTGGCGGAGTACGTCGCGGTGCCGATCCACAACCTGGTGCCCCTCCCCGACGACCTGTCGTTCGAGGACGCCGCGTGCCTCCCCACGGCCTGGCTCACCGCCTACCGGATGCTGTTCGGCGCGGCCGGCCTCGCCCCCGGCGACCGGGTGCTGGTGCAGGGCGCGGGCGGCGGCGTCGCCTCCGCGGCGATCGTGCTCGGCGCCGCGGCCGGCCTGGAGGTGACGGTGACCTCGCGCTCCGCGGAGCGTCGGGAGCGCGCCCTGGAGCTGGGCGCCGCGCACGCCGTCGAGTCGGGCGCCCGCGTGCCGGCCCGCGTCGACGCGGTGATCGAGTCCGTCGGCCAGGCCACCTGGGCGCACTCCGTGCGCTCCGTGCGGCCGGGCGGCACGATCGTCGTCTGCGGCGCGACGTCCGGCGACGCCCCGCCCGCCGAGCTCACCCGCGTCTTCTTCAACGAGATCCGCGTGCAGGGCGTGACGATGGGCTCCCGGGACGACCTGGCCGCCCTCGTGCGGTTCGTCGCCCGCACCGGCGTGCGGCCCGTCATCGACTCCGTCGTGCCGCTCGCGCGCGTCGGCGAGGGCCTGGCCCGCCTCGCGGCCGGCGAGCAGACGGGCAAGATCGTCGTCCTGCCCTGACCCCCCGCGGTGCGGTGAGCCGCCTCCGGGCTCAGGCGAAACGGTGCCGGAAGGCGTCCAGGAGCGTCGGGCCCTCGGCGCCGAGGCGCCACACGCTCCACCCGTCGGCGGTGGGCGAGCCCGAGGCCGCGGACGCCGCGTGGTCCGGGTGCCAGTAGCGGGAACCGTCGGCGAGCTGGATGGCGCCGTCCCGGTGCAGCACGGCCTCGAAGTACTGCCGGCGGCGCGGACGCGACCACACGATCGTCGTCGGGTGCACCAGCGTGCCGGCCAGCGCGACGAGGTCGTGGTCCACCTCGTCGTCGCCCGCGGCGGGCGGCGGCGCCCACGGCCCGGGCGCCGCGAGCGGCTCCGGCGGGGGCGGGACGGGCGACGTCAGCGGGTCGTAGCCGTGGTCGTGCGGCGCGGGCGTCCAGCCCGGCTCCAACGGGTCGGACGGCGGCGTGCGCAGGCGCGGCGGCTCGAGCGGCGGCACCTGCAGGCGGGGGAGGTCGTCCTCGACGCCGGACCAGCGCGGCTCCGGCACCGGCAGGTCGAACGCGGGTGCCGCCACCTCCGCGAACGCCTGACCGAAGTCCCGGCGCCCGAGGTCCTCACGACCGAGGTCCTCACGACCGAAGCCCTGACGGCCGAAGTCCTGACCGCCGAAGTCCTCACGACCGAGGCCCTGACCGCCGAGGTCCTGACCGCCGAAGTCCTGGCGCCCGTAGTCCGACACCGACCCGTCGAGCTCCGGTCGCGACGTGAAGCGGTCCGAGCGCGAGCGGCGACGCGGGGCGCCGCCGGGGAGCGGCGGCCGCTCGCGGGTGATGTCGAGGTCGTCGTCGAGGCCGGGTCCGCGGCCCGGCGCAGGCACCGGGCCCGGCGGCGGGGGGACGGGGGCGTGCGGGGCCGGCGCGGGGGCCGCCGGCACGGGCAGCGGGCCTCGCGGGAGGGCCGCCTCGGACGGGCCCTCCTCGGCCGACCGCGGGCGCGCGGCCCGGCGGCGGGTCCGCGACGGCGGGGCCGACTCCACCTTGTCCCGGGGTGCCTGGACCGTGGCGGGCATCTTCCCGCCCAGCGCGAGCCCGACGGCCACCCCCTCGGCGAAGGTCTCGGGGTCGACGCGGGCGGACGCCTCGTCCGTCCGCGCGGAGGCGTCGTCGTCGGGCGTGGCGACGGTGTCCCTCGACGCCGCCGGGGCGGCGGGCGCGGACAGGCTCGGGGCCGACGGCGCGGACGCGGGGTGGATCACCAGCGGCGACACGTCCACGAAGCGGCGCCCGTCCGCGCTGTGCACCACGCCCATCTTCAGCACCTCGACGGGCATCGTGGGCTGGCGCAGGAAGTCGACGGCGTTGAGGATCTCCTCGCTCGCCTCCTGACAGATGACGATGAGCCGGGCGCTGCTGCGCCCCGGCTGCGAGCGGGTGATGGGCACGCTGTCGTAGAACGCCGCCACGTCCCGGTGGAACGCCGCCGGCCCGCCGTGGTACCGCTCGGCCAGGGCGCCGCGCGTCAGCCGGCCGGCGGCTCCGGCGTGGTCGAGCGCGCGGGTGAGGGCGGTGCGGTCGAGGTCGGCGACGAGCTCGACGACGACGGGCGAGCCGGTCGCGTCGAGGGCGAGCAGGTGCGGCTCGTCCGGGCCCACGCCCGGGCTCACCGGGAAGATCTGCTCGCCGAGCAGACCGTCGATGTGACTGTCCACCACCCGGTGGGCGGTGGTCCCGACGCCCTGGGAGCTTGCCGCGGGCGACCGGTCGGACTGGACGAGGAGGGGCCTCTGGGCATCGACCTCGAACAGGGGCATTGCACACCACTCCTGGATCGGAACCGACCCCGGCGGCCGGATCCCGGGGCAAGCCTAAGGCCCCCGCGACGTGGCGTGTACCACAGCGGGCTCTCAGGCGCGCGTCGGCGCGCCAGGTCGCCCGTGGCGAGGCCGGTCGGCGGTCGGCGGGCTAGGCGTGACCTGCGCCGCCGTCGTCGGCGAGCCGCTCCTCGACCCGGGCGACCTTCGCGTCCAGCTGCCCGGTGTACCCGGGCCGGATGTCCGCCTTGAGCACCAGCGACACCCGATGCCCGCCCGCCCCGACGGCCTCCGTGGCGCGCTGGATCACCGGCATCACCTCGTCCCAGTCCCCCTCGATCTCGGTGAACATCGCGGTCGTCCGGGTGGGGAGCCCGGACTCACGGACGATGCGGACGGCGGCGGCGACGGCGTCCGCCACGGACTCGCCCGCGCCGAGCGGGGCGACGGAGAAAGCGAAGACGGCCATGCCCCCATCCTGCACGTCCACGACCGTCGGCGAGGACCGTAGGCTCGTCGGGTGAGCACACGCGTCACCCTTCTCGCCGGCGGGGTCGGCGGCGCCCGCCTGGCGCACGGCCTCGCCCTGGCCCTGCCCGACGACGGCGCCCCGACGCCGGACGGCGGCCTGACCGTCGTCGTGAACGTCGGCGACGACACCGAGCGGCACGGGCTGCTCGTCTCCCCCGACCTCGACACGGTCATGTACACGCTCGCCGGCCTCAACGACGAGACCCGCGGCTGGGGGCTGACCGACGAGACGTACACGACGCTCGACCAGCTCGCCCGGCTCGGCGAGGACACGTGGTTCACGCTGGGCGACCGTGACCTCGCGACGCACGTCGTGCGCACGGCCGCGCTGCGCGAGGGGCGGCCGCTGCACGCGGTGACGGCGCGGCTCGCTGCGGCGCTGGGCGTGCGGGCGCGGCTGCTGCCGGTGACCGACGACCGGCTGCGCACCCTCGTGGACACGCCGTCCGGGCGGGTCGCGTTCCAGGAGTACTTCGTGCGCCGGCAGCACGCCGACGCGGTGCTGGGCATCGAGCTCGACGGCGTCACCGCCGCGCGGCCCGCGCCCGGCGTGCTCGACGCGGTCGCGGGTGCGGACCTGCTCGTCGTCGCGCCGTCCAACCCGTTCCTGTCGGTGGAGCCGGTGCTGGCCGTGCCCGGGGTGCGCGACGCCGTCCTGGCCTCGCCCGCGCGCCGCGTGGCCGTGAGCCCGATCGTCGGCGGGCAGGCGATCAAGGGCCCCGCCGCGCAGATCCTGGAGACGCTGGGGCACGAGGTGTCCGCGCTGGGCGTGGCCCGGCTGTACGCCGACCTGGTGGACGTCATGGTCGTGGACGACGCCGACGCCGACCTCGCCGGCCCGATCCGCGAGCTGGGGGTCGAGGTGCTCGTCACCGACACGATCATGGGCGGCGCCGCCGGCCGCGAGCGCCTCGCCCGCGACCTGCTCGCCCTCGGATGAGCGCACCGGACGGCGCCGGCCCCGTCCGCACGATCGCGCCGGTGCCGCTGCGCGACGGCGTCTCGGGCAAGTCACGGCTGGCGTCCTCGCTCGACCCGGCCGCGCGACGCCGGCTCGTCGCGGCGCTGGCCCGGCACGTCGTCGCCGTCCTGCTGGCGGCGGACGGCGTCGACGGCGTGCTCGTCGTCACCGCCGACGTGCCGTTCGTCGTCGAGACCCTGGACCGGCTCCTCCACGGCGGCGGCCCGGCCGTCGAGGTGGTCCCGCAGCCGCCGGACCGGCCGGGCCTGAACGCGGCTCTCGACGTCGGGCGGGAGGCGGCGCTCGAGCGCCGCGCGGACCGGCTGCTCGTCGCGCACGCCGACCTGCCGCTGCTCACGACCGACGACGTCGCGGCCCTGCTCGCCGCGGGCGCGCCGGCTCCCGACGACGCACGGCGTGGTGACGCCGCCGTCGTCGCCACCGACCGGCACCTGGCGGGGACCAACCTGCTGGTGCTGCCCGCGGCGGCACCGTTCCGGTTCCGGTTCGGCGAGGCGTCGCGGGCGGCGCACGTCGCCGAGGCGGGGCGCGCGGGGCTGCGGCCGGTCGTCGTGCGCCGCCCGGGCACCGCCGTCGACCTCGACACGATCGACGACTGGGGCGAGCTGCCCCGCGCCGTCCGCGACCGGCTGCGGCACGGGCTCGACCTGCCCCTCCCCTGACGCCCTCCCTGGCGTCCTCCCTGGCGTCCTCCCGGAGGGCTCAGGGGTGCGTGTCGGTCGCGGCGATCACGGTGTCGAGGCGGGCGATCGCCGCGGTCAGGTCGTCCAGCCGCTCCCGGAGGCGCTCGCGCTGCTCCCGCAGCATCGCGCGCTGCTCGTGGTCGGTGTGCCCCGAGTCGACGCACGGCAGCAGCTGGGCGATGTTGCCGCTGGTCAGGCCCGCGGCGTAGAGCTGCTGGAAGAACCGGACCCGGTCGACGGCCGTCTCGTCGAAGAGCCGGTGCCCCGCGGAGGTCCGCACGGTCGCCAGCAGCCCCTGCTCCTCGTAGTAGCGCAGGGCGCGCACGCTCACGCCGGCACGTTCCGCCACCTCACCGATTCTCAGCACACCGGCGCCAACGACGTGACCCGTGCGCGGATTCCGGCCGACCGCCGATCAGCGGGGACCTGCCGGCGCCGTGGCCGCCTGCGGGTACAGCGCCTCGGCCGGCTCCCCGAGCCGGGACCTCCACTCGCGGGTCATCTCGTCACCGAGCACCTCGAAGGCACCCGCCTCGAAGCCGTCGAGCGCCTGGCGCACGATGTCGCGCGGCTCGGCGAGCGCCCAGTCGTCCTGCTCCCTGGCCCAGTCCGACATGTCCGTGTCCACGAGGGCCATGGCCAGCCCGGTGACCTGCGTGCCCTGGCCGGCCAGCTCGAGCCGCACACCGTTGGTCAGCTGCCACGCGGCGGCCTTCGCCGCCCCGTAGGTGTCGGCGAACCCGAACGCCCGGAACGAGCTCTGGGACAGCACGTCGAGGATCCCGCCGCCACCGTTCCTGCCGAGGATCGGCGCGAACGCGCGCACCATCCGCAGCGTGCCCCAGTAGTTGACCTCCATCTCCCGGCGGGCGCCCTCGAGGTCCCCGCCGACGAACGGGGTCAGCGCCGCCACGCCCGCATTGTTGACAAGGACCGTGACGTCCTGCGCCAGGGCGGCGGCCGCGGCCACCGAGTCGTCGTCCGTCACGTCCAGTCGGAGCGGCGTCGCGCCCGGGACGTCGACGGACGCGGGGTTCCTGGCCGCGGCGTAGACCTTCGCCGCTCCGCGCCGCAGCAGCTCTGTCACGAAGTGCCGGCCGATCCCCCGGTTGGCCCCGGTGACCAGGGCGGTCTGATTCTTGATCTCCATGCGCCGGACGCTAGGACCTGACGTCAGTGTCAGGGTCAAGGGCGTCGACCGCACCGTGCGCGTGCCCGGTCGTGTGGCGGGCGCCGACGGTCAGTCCGAGGCCGGCGGGGGTTGTGCCGGTTCGGTGTGCGACGCGAGTTTCACCCTTCGGCATCGGGTGCACCGGCGGTGCCGGGAGCCATGATCTGCGCATGAGGCTCCAGGGAGACGTCGTCCGCGACACCGGCCTTGAGCGCGAGGAGGCCACCCTCGTCGTCATGGCGGCTCTGGGGGTCATGACCGCGTCGGTGAGCGTGGCGGTCCTCGGCCCCTGGGCACCGATCGTGGGCGCGGTCGTGCTCGCGCTCGCACGCCTCGGAGCCGGGCGTCCCACCGCCGCGGAGGGCTCGAGGATGGTGCGAGCCGCTCTCACCGGAGCGCTCGTCGGATGGGCAGCGATGGCTGCCTTCATGGGTGCTGCGCTGATGGTCCCGACAGACGTCGACTGAAGCCACCGCGCGCCGGCGGACCTCGATACCGGGCTGTCGGGGGCAGCCGTTGGCGGGTTGCTGACCCCGCTCAGGAGGTCGCGGTGGCGCATGGCGTGCCGGCACCCGAGCCGCCGCTGTGCGGCCCGGGATCCGTACCCGAGAAGTCGTGCTGAGCGTGAGCGTGCGCGGCCTCCGGTCCGCGGGCTCTGCCGGTGGCAGGATGACCGCGTATGAGGCGCTGGAGCTCACTGGCCACGGTCGCGATCGGTGCAGTCGTCCTGGCCGCGACGGCCGGTTGCGCGGGTGCCGATCCCGCGGCGTCGGCCTCCTGCGCTCCACCCGAGCTGTCGTGGTCCCAGCAGGCGGCCGCTCCGGGCGAGGTGGTGACGCTCCAGGGCACAGCTATGGTGGTCGGCTGCGACGACACCGGCTCCGGGGAGCCGACGCAGCCGATGCGCATCACGGCGGCACAGGTGTTCGTCGACGGCGAGGCACTCCCTGCGCCGGAGGTTGCCGACGAGGTGGTCGCCACGGACTCCGGCGACCTCCAGATGCAGGTCGCGGTGCCCGACGACGTCCCTGACGGCGCCGTGGTGACCGTCGAGATCACCGGGAGCGAAGGCGCCGTCGTCCGCTCCGACGAGCTCGCCGTCGCCGGCGACGACGCGTAGGCGTGCACCCGACCTGCGGGCAGCCCTGATCGCGGGGTGGTGGGACCCCCGCTCAGTTCCGCGCCCGGGCGCGGTCCATCCGGCATGAGCACCGAGTCGAGCATCGAGCTGATCGAGCAGTCCACGCTGCCGGGCACCGACTTCGAGGGTTACCTGCACGGGTCCACCGTGTCGGTGATGTTCGAGCGGTTCGACCGCGACGGCGTCGGCCCGCGCCTGCACCGCCACCCGTACACGGAGACGTTCATCCTGCGCTCCGGGCGGGCGCTGTTCCGGGTGGGGGACGACGAGGTGGTCGCCGTGGGCGGCCAGATCCTCGTCGCCCCCGCCGGGACGCCGCACAAGTTCACGGTGATCGGCCCCGAGGTGTACGAGGCCCTGCACGTGCACGCCAACGACCGGTTCGTCACCGAGTGGCTGGAGTGACCGGGCAGGGCCACGCCGGTCACACCGCGTCGAGACGGGCGCGCACGTCGTCGTCGAGGTCGAGCTCGGCCGCGCCGAGCAGCTCGTCGAGCTGCGCGACGCTGCTCGCGCCGACGACCGGCACGACGGGCACGTCCCCGCCCAGGAGCCAGGCGAGCACCACCTGGTTCGGGGTGGCGCCGATCTCGTCCGCGACCTCGCGCAGCACCCGCAGCCGCTCGTGCGTGGTCGGGTGGTCGAAGCCGTCCCACAGGGGCTTGTCGTCGCGCACCAGCGCGCCCTGCATCAGCGGCGAGTACGCGACGACCGCCAGCGGGTGCTCGGTCGCCGACGCCGCGCCCGCGTAGTCCAGCAGCTCGTACGACGCCCAGTTGTGCCGGCCGACGTCGGGCCGCGGGTACGGGTAGGTGAGCTGCTGCTGCACCAGACCGTAGGGCGCGACGCCCTGGCGACCGGCCTCCTCGCGCGCCTCGACGACACGGTGCAGCGCGACGTTGGAGATGCCGGCGATCCCGACGAGCCCCTCCGCCTGGAGCTTGCCGAACGCGCCCACCGTCTCCGCGAGCGGGGTGTCGTAGTCGTCGACGTGCCCGTAGTACGCGTCGATGTGGTCGACGCCGAGGTGCCGCAGGCTCTCGCGGGCCTCCCAGGCGATCGTCTCGGCGCCCAGCCCCTGGAAGTTGGTCGGCGGGACGTTCTGCAGCGGCAGGTTCGGGTCCTTCTTCGCGGCGCCGACCTTGGTGGCGATCCGCAGTTCGCCGCGGTTCCCCCGGGCGGCGAGCCAGCGGCCGAGGACGTCCTCGCTGTCGCGGCCGTGCCCTCCGCCCCAGCCGTTGTAGTTGTTGGCGGTGTCGAGGAAGGTGCCGCCGGCCTCCACATAGCGGTCGAGGATCGCGAAGGACGTCTCCTCGTCCGTCCGGGTGCCGAACCACATGGTGCCGAGGCACAGCGTGCTGACCTCGAAGGACGTGGTGCCGTCGCCGATCGTGCGGTAGCGCATGGGTGCTCCTGTCAGGGTGTGGGTCGTGGGGGCCGGCGGACCGTCCGCCGGCCGACACCCACGACGCTACGAACGAATCGGCACGGGTGTACCGTCCAATTCCATGGCAATGGCCCAGACCAATCCTGTGCTCGCGTGGGACACCGTGCTCGACCTCGGGGACGACGACGCCCCGCTGGTCGCGCGCCTCGAGCGCGCCGTGCGGGACGCCGTGCACGCGGGCCGGGTCCCGGGCGGGGCGGCGCTGCCGCCGTCGCGCGCCCTGGCGGAGACCCTGGGCGTGTCGCGGTGGGTCGTGACGGAGGTGTACGGCCAGCTCGTCGCGGAGGGGTTCTGCGAGGCCCGCGTCGGGTCGGCCACGCGGATCGCGGCCGGGGCGGCCGCGCACGCCACGCCGAAGCACGCGACGGCGCACCCGACGTCGACCGACGCCGCCCCCGTGCGCCGTGCCCGCCTGGACCTCGCGCCCGGCGTCCCGGACCTGCGGCACGTGCCCCGGGCGGCCTGGCTGCGGGCGCTGCGCGACGCCCTGGCCGACACCCCCGACGCCGACCTCGGCGCCCCGCACCCCGCCGGCCACCCGGCCACCCGTGGCGCCGTCGTCGAGTACCTGGCGCGGGCCCGCTCCACCTGCGCCGGACCCGACGACGTCCTGGTGACGCACGGCGCCACCGACGGCATGACCCGCCTCGCCCGCGCGCTGCGCGCCGCCGGGCACCGCGCCGTCCTGGTCGAGGACCCGAGCTGGGGCCGGCTGCGCGACGTCGCGCGCGGCGCCGGCCTGGTCCCCGTGCCGGTACCCGTCGACGACCGCGGGGTGGACGTCGACGCGCTCGCCGCGGCCGCCGCGCGGACCGGCGCCCGCGCCGCGCTGGTCGCGCCGGCGCACCAGTTCCCCACCGGGGTGGCCCTCGCGCCCGAACGTCGCGACGCGCTCGTGTCGTGGGCGCGCGCCGTCGACGGCCTGGTGGTCGAGGACGACTACGACGCCGAGTTCCGCTACGACCGCCGGCCCGTCGCCGCGCTGCAGGGCCACGACCCGGGGCGCGTCGCACTGCTCGGGTCGCTCAGCAAGACGGTCTCCCCGGCGTTCGGCCTGGGCTGGCTGGTGCTGCCGCCACGCTGGCGGGAGCGGCTGGGCGGCGACGCGGGCGGCCCCGCACCGTCGACCCTCGACCAGCTCGCGCTCGCCCGGTTCCTCACGGACGGCGGCTACGAGCGGCACCTGCGGGCCGCGCGCGGCCGGTTCCGTCGCCGCCGGGCGGCCCTGCTCGCCGCGCTCGACGCCGCGCTGCCCGGCCTGCCCGTGAGCGGCCTCGCGGCGGGCCTGCACGTCGTGCTCGGGCTGCCCGACGGCGTCCCCGCCGCCGCGGTCGTCCGCGCCGCCGCCGCGCGCGACGTCGGCGTCACCGACCTGCGCCGCTACCGCGTCTCGGCCGCGGACCCCGGCGCCGAGGCGCTCGTCGTCGGGTACGGCAACCTCGCCGACGCGCGGGTCGGCGAGGCGGTGGCCGGCCTCGCGGCGGCGATCCGCTCCGCGGCGGGCTGACGGGCCGTCACCACCGCCCGCGGTGCACGACGTCCTCCAGCGGCTTGCGGCGCCGGCGCGTCGGGGAGCCCTTGGCGGTCGCGCCCGCACCCGGGTCGGCCGGGTGGCCCACCGCGACGACGCCGGTCTGGACCCACGCGTCGGGGATGCCGAACGCCTCGCGGAACGCCGGCATCTCGCCCGCGCCGACGCCGAAGAAGCAGGCCCCGAGGCCCTCGTCGACCGCCGTCTGGAGCATGAGCAGCGACGCCATGCCCGCGTCGACGTGCCAGTACGGCACCGGCCAGCGCGCGTCGTCGCGGTCGGTCCAGCCCTTGTCCGCCTCGGCGTACCGGCCGAGGTACGCATCCTTCGAGCACAGCGCGACGACGAGCACCGGGGCGGTGCGCATGCCCGCGAGCCAGGTGGACATGTCGCGCTCGGAGTCCGCCGGGGTGGCCGCCGTCCAGAACCGCTCGCGGTCCTCCGGCTCCGTCAGGACGATGAACGACCAGCCCTGCGAGAACCCCGCGCTGGGGGCGCGCACGGCGTTGCGCACCAGCCGGTCCACCGTCTCGGACGGCACGGGCTCGTCCGTGAACCGCCGCACCATCCGCCGTCTGCGCACCACGTCCTGGAACTCCACGGGCCCATCCTCCCCCGTGCCGAACGGGCCGCCTGTTCGGCGGGCCTGCGGGGAGGTCAGAGGACGAGCTCGGGCTGCAGCTTGGTCACGGTCCACACGCGCTGCCTGCGGGCGGCGAGGGTCGTGAGGGCCAGCGCGACGACGAGCACGCCGAGGAGCACCATGACGTCGCGCGTGACGGTGGCGAGGTTGCCGCCGTAGAGCAGCTGGCGCAGGCCCTCGACGGCGTAGGTCATCGGCATGAACTGGTGCATCGCCTTGAGCGGCTGCGGGATGGTCTGCCAGGGGAACGTGCCGCCCGCGGTGACGAGCTGCACCAGCATCAGCACCAGCCCCAGGAACTGGCCCGCCGCGCCCAGCCAGACGTTCAGTGCCTGGAGGATCGCGACGAACGTGCCCGACACCAGCACGAGGAACAGCGCCGTGAACAGCCCGTAGGAGGGTTGGATGTCCAGCGCGAACTTCGTCACCGCGAACATCGCCGCCACCTGCACGACGCCGATCGCGGCGGGCGTCGCCCAGCCGCCCAGCGCCGTCGCGAGCCCCGACCTGCCCGCGGCGAGCGCCCGCGTGGACAGCGGCCGCACCAGCAGGAACAGCACGTACGCGCCGATCCACGTGGCCAGCGACAGGAAGAACGGTGCGAGCCCGGCGCCGTAGGTGCCCGCCGACGACAGGGCGTCGTTGCGCACCTCCAGGGGGTTGCCGATGGTCGACGCCGTGTCGTCGCGCGTCTGGTCGTCCAGGTCGGGGATCTGGCCGAGGCCCTCGGCGAGCCCGTCGCGCAGCTCGGCGATGCCGCTCTTCAGCTCCCCGGAGCCGTCCGCGAGCTTCGTGGTGCCGGAGGCGAGCTCCGCGGCGCCATCGGAGACCTGGCCCGTGCCGTCCGCGAGCCGGTGCACGCCGTCGACGAGCGCGGGCGTGGCGGCGGCGAGCTGCCCGGTGCCGTCGGCGAGCCGGTCCGCGCCGTCCGCCGCCGACGCGATGCCGGCGGTGAGCTGCGGCGTCGCGCCCGCGAGCGTGGCGGCGCCGTCGGCCACCTGCCGGGAGCCGTCGGCGAGCTGGTCGAGCTTCTCCGACGCGCCCTCGACCGTCGTCACCGCCGACCGGACGTCCTTGCGCTGGGCGTCGAGGGCGCCGTCGACGTCGGAGCGCGTGGCGTCGAGGCGGTCGAGCGCCTGGGTGCGCAGGTCGGCGCACTGCGCCGCGAGATCGCCGGCGTCGTCCGGCACCTGGGCGCAGAGGTCGGAGAGCTGCTGGTCCAGGTCCGCCCGGCCCTGGTCGAGGGCGTCCGCCGCGTCGGAGCGCGCGCCGTCGAGGGTCGGCAGCACCTGCCCCGCCGCGTCGGCGGCCTCCTGCCCGTACTGCGCCACCTGCGCGTTGCCGTCGGCGACCTGCGCCGCGCCGTCGGCGAGCTTCTTCGTCTGGGCGGGCAGGTCCGCCGTCTTGTCCTGCAGCGTCCCGAGGCCGGACGCGAGCTGCCCCGCGCCGTCGTCGAGCCGGCCCACCGCCGACGCCAGGGTGCCGACCTTGCCGTCCAGGGTGGCGGCACCGTCGGCCGCCTGCGCCGCGCCGTCGGCGAGGGTGTGCGCGCCGTCGTCCGCGTCCGCGAGCCCGTCGTCCAGCGTCGTCGCACCGGTGAGCAGCTTCTTCGCGCCGTCCACCGCGTCGGCGAGGTTCGTGTGGATCGACGCGAATCCGCGCAGGAACGTGTCCGCGGCCTCCGTGCCGACCTCCTCCGCGATGGAGTCGCGCACCTTGCCCACGATCGTGTCCGAGATGGTGCCCGCGAGGTAGTTGTTCGCGTCGTTCGTGATGAGCGTGAGGCTCGCCTGCTGCGGCTCGAACTCCCCCGCCGACGCCAGGTCCGCGGAGAACGTCGGGCCGATGATCAGCGCGGCGTCGTAGCGACCGGAGCGCACGCCCGCCTCGGCGTCCGCCTGGGACGTCTCGACCCAGCCGAACCCGCCGTCCTCCAGCAGCTGGTCCGCCACGTCGCGGCCGAAGTCGCGCTCGGTCGTCTCGCCCGTCTCCGCGTCGGTCGTCGTGGTGCCCTCGTCCTGCACGACGACGGCGGCCGGCACGTTGTCGAGCTGCCCGTACGGGTCGTGGTTGGCGAACAGGTACAGGCCCGCGTACAGCGTGGGGATCAGCGCCATCGCGAGGATGGCGAGCTTCGGCAGGCGCCCGGCGGCGAGCCGCCGGAGCTCTGAGAGAGCGAGCCGGACCGCGGTCATCGGGCCTCCTCCTGCGCGTCGTCGGCCGGCGTCGCGGCCAGGGTGTCGTGGATCGGGGTGTCGTGGATCGGGGTGTCGTGGATCGGGGTGTCGTGGATCGGGGTGTCGTGGATCGGGGTGTCCCCGGGGGGCGCACCGTCGAGCGGGTCGTCGAGCTCCTCCTCGGCGCGGGCGTCGGGATCGGGGGACGGCTCCAGCTCGTCCTCGACCTCGGCCTCGGCGGCGGGCTCGGGCTCCGTGGCGGGCTCAGGCTCGACGGCGGGCTCAGGCTCGACGGCGGGCTCAGGCTCGACGGCGGGCTCAGGCTCGACGGCGGGCTCAGGCTCGACGGCGGGCTCGGCGTCCGGTCCGGCCACCGGGAGGACGGCGGTCGCGGCGGGCTCCTCGACGGGCGCGCCCGGCACCTCGCGCAGCACGACCCGCGGCGGCTCGTGCAGCGTGGCGCCGCGCGCGGGCGGCAGGTCGACGCCCAGGTCGCGGGCGGACGACCGCGTGCACTGCACGAGCACGCCGAGCCCGGACGCGGCGAGCGTGCGCGCCGTCTCCCACCAGCCGGACGGCTCGCCGCCGTGCCGGTCGGGCAGCGTCAGCACGACGAACCTGACGTCGGGGTTCTCGGTGGCGAGCGCCGCGAGCACGGCGGTGCGCACGACGCCGGGCAGCTGGTCCACCCGGCGCCCGCGGTCCTCCGTGAGGGCGCGCTCCTCGAGCCACCGCGACACGTCCCGCGGCAGCGACCGGCGTCCGGCGAGGGCCAGGCCCTCGGCCACGACGTCGGCGAGGGACAGCGCGTCGTCGGGCTCGCTGATGCCGGGCACGTCGACGACGGCGGTGCGGGCACGCAGCGCGGACGGCGACGCGGCGGCGCCGTCGAGGCGCACGGCGCCGGACGACGGCACGAACCTCCCGGTCGCGACGAGCGCGAGGGCGGTGTGCCCGTGGCCGGGCTCGCCCGCGACGAGCAGGCACTCCCCCGTCGACCAGGCGAGGTCCATGGCCTCCAGCATCGGGTCCCGACGCCCCTCGACCCGTACCCCGCTCAGCGTGATCTGCACCCTGCTCCCCGTCCCCCGACACACTGTTGACTTGCGATCAACAACTCTACGACCGGTGTTGACTGGCGGTCAATAACGTCGTACAACTGTGGCCATGACCTCTTCCGCCCCGCGCCCCCGCACGCGCCACGAGCCGTCGGACCGGCGCCGCCAGCTCCTCGAGGCGGCCGTCGCCGAGGCGGAGGCGGCGGGGCTGGACGTGCTGACGCCCGCGACCGCCGCCGCCCGCGCAGGGGCGTCCAAGGCGCTCGTCTTCCACTACTTCGGGTCCACGACGGCGTTGCGCCGCACGGTCGCGCTCGAGGCGGTGTCCGACCTGGAGCAGACGCTGCTGGCACCCGACGATCGTCCCCTCGCCGACCGTCCGGCGCACGCGATGACGCTGTTCCTGGGCTCGGTCACCGCGCACCGGCGCGTCTGGGAGGACATCTGGCGGGGCGCGCTCGCCGGCGACGACGCCACCGAGGACGCGCTGCAGCGCGTACGCACCGCGCTCGTCGAGCGCATGACGACCACGGCCGGCGTCATCGGATTCACGCCCAGCAACCGGCTCCAGCTCCTGGCCCGCGGCTGGGTGGCCCTGGTCGAGAACGTCACCGCCGCGTGGCTGGGCGGCAGCGGCATCGCGCGCGACGAGCTCGAGCGGCTGCTGCTCGAGTCGCTCGTCGTCCTCGTGCCGGAGCTCCCCGAGCCCGCGCGCGCCGGCGTCCTCGCGATCGTCCGCCGCTCCGCGAGGTAGTCCCGAATCTGCCGAGGTAGTTCGAGAGCGCGTGGGGGGGCCGCAAGACCCCACAAAGGTCGAAACCACCCTGCAGAATCCGGAACACC
>NZ_JBHVSQ010000023.1:0-45580 GCF_042885055.1 Isoptericola sp. NPDC058082
TCCCCCTTTTTCTGGTTCCGCCGCGCCCTCCTTCTTGCCCCCCCCCCCCCCCCCTCCCCAGGACCCCGTCGCCGCGCTAGTTCGTGCTCCACCAGGTCTTCTGGTAGTCCTTGCCCGCGATCCGGACCCACACGTTGTGCCCGCCGTACTGCGGAGCCGCGCTACCGATGAAGCACGGCAGCTCGAGACGCCCGTTGGCGGGGATGTTGCGGGTGTACGTCGAGGACCCGTAGAACTGGTGCGGCCCCGTGTCGAAGTCGGTCCAGCAGGCGATGGTCTGGTTGCCCGTGTCCTGGAAGTCGGACGTGGTGACGACCAGCTTGGCGCAGGTGCCGTCGTCGCACTGGCTGTTGCTGACCGAGCCGCCGCGCGAGACCACCGCCTTCGGGTTCGGCGGGGCGTCCGTGGTGTGGCTCGCGTTCGCCCACGCGCCGCAGCCCGCCTCGTTGCACGCCCGTGCCTGGACCGTGTAGGTGGTCGAGTACGCGGACCCGGTGTCCATCGAGAAGGGGAACGACGTCGACGAGCCGCTGCCCGAGCTCCAGTTCCGCTGCCACTCGATCTTCTGGACGTTCCGCCCGCCGTTGTTGCTCGGGGCCGAGATGGTGAACCGTCCCTGCGTCGCGGACACCTTGGAGGCGGAGATGCCCGGGGCACCCGGCGTCGTGAACGGCGTCACGGAGTTCGAGCTCCCCGACCAGGCGGAGCAGGTGTACGCGTTGCAGGCCCGGACCTGGAACGTGTACGCGGTGCCGTTGGACAGCCCCCCGTACGTGTACGAGGTCTGGTTCCCGACGCTCGTCGCGCCGCCGCCGTTGGCCTGCACCTGGTAGTAGCCACCGGTCCCGCGGTAGTCGTCCGTGCCGCTCCAGCTCACGTTCGCCTTGCCGTTCGTGTCGGAACCCAGCTCTGCCCTGACGTTGCCCGGCACGCCCGGCGTGCCGTAGGGCACGACGGCGTTGGACGAGGGGCTGGCCTCGGAGATCGCCGCCTTGTTCTGGGCGCGCACCTGGAAGGTGTACGAGGCGGTCGTCTTGAGCCCCTCCACCGTCTGGGAGAGCGCCGTGCCGGCCTCGATGGTCCGGACCTTCGTCCCGTCCTCGTAGACGTCGAGGTAGTACATCTCGATCGGGGCGCCGTTGGTGTCGGGCTGCTGCCACGACACGGTGGTCTGGCCGCCCAAGGCGGTGTCGACCCGGGTCGCCGACGGCGCGGCGGGCGCGGCCGGCGGGCCGGCCGGGGTCTCCGGCGCGGAGGTGTCGCCCCAGTCGGACGGGTCCGGCGCGGCGTTCACGGCCTGCAGGCGCACCGTGTAGGGGGTGCCGTTGGTCAGGCCCTCCCACACGTACGTGCCGCCCGTGACGCACTGCTGCTGGATCGCGCCGCTCGTGGGGGCGGGGCTGATCTCCAGGTTGACGCACTCGATCGGGGACCGGTCGGTGTACGTCTTGTTCGTCCAGTCGACCGTGAGCTGCTGGTCGCCGAAGGTCAGCGTCGGGGCCGCCGGCGGGTCCGGCTTCTCGTCGGGGCGGGCCATCTCGGACGCCGCCGACGGGTCGGACTCGCCCACGTCGTTCGTCGCGGTGACCGTGAACGTGTACTCCACGTTGTTGGTCAGCCCGTCGAACGTGCAGGTCGTGGTGGTGCACTCCTTGGTCTTGCCGTCGGTGGCGTGCAGCGTGTAGCCGGTGATGGGTGCGCCGTTGTCGTTCGGCTGCTCCCAGCTCAGCACCACCGTGCCGGACCGCACCTCCTCGACCGTCGGCGCCGACGGGGGCTCCGGCCGGCCCAGCACCGTCACGGACACCGTGCCGTCCACCTGGCGGTCCGGGTCCTGCGTGACGTCCTCGACCGTGTAGCGCGCGGTGAGCACGCCGTGGAAGTCGGCGTCCGGGGTGATCGTGACGAGCGAGCCGTCGAACGCGACGTCGCCGGAGCCGGTCTCGCCCACGGCACCCACCACGGTCAGGTCCTCGCCCGGGAACGGGTTGGTGTCGTTCTCGAGCACCGGGACCGTCACCGGCTGCCCCTGGTGGGCGTCGGGCACCTTGTCCGGCGTCGTCTGCACGAGCGGGCGCGTGGAACCCACGACGGTCACCTTCAGCGTGCCGGCGACCGGCGGGTTCTTGCCGTCCGACACGGTGAACGCGACGTCCGCGGCGGTGCCCTTGGGCACCGACGGCTCGACCTGCGCGGTCACGGTGCCGCCCGACACGGACGTCGAGATGCCCTCGGCGCCCTCGACGTCGAAGGTCAGCTCGTCCTTGTCGGGGTCCTGGGCGTACCGCGACAGGTCGACGACGTTCTCCTCGCCCGCAGCCACCTGGAGCGTCGGCGAACCGACCACCTCCGGCGGCTGGTTCTTGGACGGCACGACGTCGATCGGGACCGTGAGAACGGCCGTCAGCCCCTCCTCGTCGTCGGGCCCCTTGCCGTCGGTCACCTCGAAGCTCACCGACGCGCCGCCGGCGAAGTCCTCGGCGGAGGTGAACTCGATGGTGTCGCGGTCCTGGACCTCGGCCGCGCCGCCGGTGGCCTTGACCGTCTTCTCCTCGGTGACGCGCGGGGTGCGGTTCTCCCGCACCACGACGAGGTCGCCCAGCTCGACCGGCAGCGGCTCGCCGCTGACGGCCTGGAGCGGGGTCGAGCCCGGCTTGAGGTAGGGACGCGACTGGTCGCCCGGCACGCGCACGAACGCCTTGGCCTGCAGCCCGTCCACGTCGGTGACCGTGTAGGTGACGACCTGCGCGCTCGCACCCACCGCGACCTGGATCGTGCCGTCCTCGCCGACCGTGACGCCCTCGGACGCCTGGTCCACCGACACCTCGAGGTCGGACGCCACGCCGTCGGGGTCGACGTCGTTGGCGAGCACGTCCACGGTCACCGTGGACGTGTCGCGGATCTGGTCGGCCGTGACGACGTCGTCGTGCGCGACCGGCCGGAGCAGCGGCGCCTCGGCGTCCACGGTCACCGTGATCGCGCCGGTCGCGCGCGCCTTGAACGCGTCCTGGACCGTGTAGTAGAAGGAGTACGCCCCGTCCTTGTCAGGAGCCGTGAGCACGACCTCGTCCTCCACGACCTCGGGCTCGACGCCCTCGGGCATGCCGCTGAAGCCGTCCTTGACGAGGCCGATCTCGTCGCCGTCGGGGTCGTTGTCGTTCTCCAGCGCGCGCACGGCCACCGTGCGCCCGGGCCGCACGGTGCTCTCGTCGTCGACGACCTGCGGCGCCTGGTTGGTCTCCGGGGGCACCGCGATGCCCACCCGGACGACGCCGCGGCCCACGGCGCCGCGCGTGTCGATCACCTCGTAGGCGAACGAGTCGAAGCCCGCCGCGCCCTGCTCCGCCGTGTAGTCCACGAAGCCGTCGACGATCGTCGCCGTGCCCTGGCTCGGCGCGTCCGCGATGGCGCTGAGGGTGACCTGGTCGCCGTCGGGGTCGGTGCCGTCGAGGGCGAGCGGGATGCGCACCGTCTTGCCGCTGAGCACCCGCGTCTCGGTGTCGGGCACCTGGGGCGCCGCGTTCTCCTCGTCGTCCTTGATCGTGATGGTGACCTGCGCGGAGTCCTTCTGCCCGTTGCTGTCCCGGACCTCGTAGACGAGGTGGGCGGTGCCAGCGTCGGCGCCGGCCCGGAAGCGCACCGTGTCCTCGGAGACGAACGCCTCGCCGAGCTCCGCCTCGGGCTCCTCCTGCAGCTCGTCGTTGAGGACGATCTCGAGGCCGTCGGGGTGCGAGTCGTTCTTCAGCACCGGGATCGTCACGACGTCGCCCGCGTGCACCAGCGTCTTGTCCGCGCCGGCCTCCGGGGGACGCAGCCGGTCGGGCGCGGGGATCGGCACGACGCGCACCTGGCCGGTGGCGGAGCCGGTGCCGTTCGCGACCGTGTACTCGAAGGTCACCGGCTCGCTGAGGCGGCGCTTCTCCGTGACCTTGAGGATCTCGTGGTTGAGCACCGCCACGTCGACGGGCGAGTCGTCCGGCACGGTGACCGACTGCACGACGAGCACGCCGCCCGCCGGGTCGGTGTCGTTCGCGAGCACGTCGAGCAGCGCGGAGCCGTCCGACGGCAGCAGCACCTGGTCGGAGACCACCACCGGCGGGGCCGCGTCCTCCGGCGGCGCGACGACGTCCACGCGGACCAGGCCGAGGGCCACGTTGGGGCCGTCGCTCACCTGGTAGGTGATGTCGAAGGAGCCCGGCTCCTGCCCCTGGACGGAGAACACCCCGGCGGACAGGTTGTTCGTGACCTTGAGGCCCTTCTGCTCCGTGACGTGCACGAGGCGCAGCTCGTCCCCGTTCGGGTCGGAGTCGTTGGCCAGCGGCTCGATCGTCATCGGCTGGCCGGCGAGCACCGTGACGTGGTCCTGCACCGCGACCGGCGGCTCGTTCGTGGCCAGCACGTCGACGAGCAGCCGGCCCTCGACCGGCTCGCCGTAGGAGTCGGAGACCGTGACGTCGACGATCTTGCGGCCGGTGGCCGCCCCGCCGTCGCGGAACTCGACGGTCCCGTCCGGACGGAACCGGACCTCGTCGTTCGGGTCGTTCGTCCCCGCGTGGGACAGGAAGAGGTCGTCGCCGTCCGGGTCCTTGAAGTAGGGCAGCACCTTGATGTCGGCGGTGCCGCCCTGGCCGACCCGCAGCACCGGCTCGCCCGACTGCGTCGGCGGGTCGTTCTCGGACTCCGGCACCACCGAGACCGTGACCTTCGCCGTGTCCGTGCCGCCCTCCCGGCCGTCGTCGACCTGGTAGGTGAACGTCGTGCTCCCGCTCGCGTCCGCGGGCACGTCGGCCTGCAGCGCGGCGCCGTCCAGCACCCGGTCCACGGCGATGTCCCCCTCGGGCTCGCCGTCGACCGACGCCGTCATCACGTCGCCGTCGGGGTCGACGTCGTTGCCCAGCACGTTGAGCACCGTGGTGCCCCCGGCGCGGACCCCGAAGCGGTCGTCCTTCGCCTGCGGCGGCCGGTTCTTCTTGTCCCGGTCGGCGACGAACTGGTCGACCTGCTCCGGCGTCGTCTCCTCGGACTCGGTCTTCTCGCCCTCGTCGTTCTCCGGGATGGTCAGGTCCCAGTCGTCGACCTTCTGGAACTCGTCCGCCGCCATCCAGAGCGTTCCGTTGACGACGTCGTTGAGCACGATGACGTCGCGGTTCACGCGGTAGACGAGGTGGGTGTCGGTGCCGACGCCCTCGAGCACGGTGTCCTCGTCGGCGTCCGTGCCGGGGCAGTCGCGCACGACCTGCCCGGACACCGACCAGGCGCCGTAGACGCACTCGCCCAGCTGGACCGGGCGGGAGGGGGTGCCGTTCGCGGTGCGCTTCACGGCGGCCTTGCCGTCCAGCGGCTGCGAGACCAGGCCGCGGGACGTGGCCAGGACGACGACGTCGGAGTCGGCCGACGGCTGCTGCAGCTGCGCGGCCGCGCCGCCGTCGATCTCCACCGCGTCACCGCCCGGCAGCACGACCTTGCCCGTCGACCGGTCCAGCACGACCGCGGCGTCGCCCACCGTGGTCACCTGCACCTCGGCGTCCTTCGAGACCGACAGCCGCTCCTCCGTGGTGGACTCCGCCGTGCCCCGGGGGCCCGTCTCGACGGTATAGACGGTGCCCACGCCGGGGGCCGCGACGACGACCGTGCCACCGGTGCTCACCTCGACCTGGGCGCCCGCGCCCACGTCCTCGAGCTCGGGCTCCGTCTCCTCGGCGTCGAACGCCATCGCGCCGTCGAACGGCACGACCCAGACCCGCCCCGTCTCGCCGTCGAGCACGGCCGCGGTGTTGCCGCCGGTCGCGACCTCGGACCCGGCGGGCAGCTTGAGCGTGCTCCGCAGGGCGAGCTGCGCGGGGTCGACCGGGCTCGCGGAGGAGTCGACGGAGCTCTCGAGCAGCACGTGCTGCGCGTCCTGCTCGACGTCGAAGCTCACCGAGTTGGCGAGGAGCGTGCCGTCGAGGGCCCGGGCCTGGTAGTTGAACCGGCCGAGGGTGCCCGTGGACGTCTGCGTCACCCACACGCCCGAGTCGTTGAGGTCGACGTCCACCGTCGCCTCGCCGTCGTACCAGAGCGCGAAGCCGGTCAGCCCCGCGCCGAACAGGGCGACGACGCCTGCGGACGCGATGGAGCGGCGGTTCTCCAGGACGCGCGAGACGAAGCTCATGCCTTACCCCTCGGCCCCCTGACCAGGTGCGACAGCCCGCGCGCCACCTGGCGACGTGGACGGAGGCACGGCGTGACCCATCTGGGGGCGGTGATGGGGAACAGCACGATGCTTTCCTCGCCGGAGCATACCGACTCGGACCGGCGCGAGGCTGCCCGGACCGATGGGCAGTACTCCCCATCGGCGCGACGGGTCAGGCGAGGGCGGGCTGCCTCAGCCGTCCCGGCGGGCGCGGAGAGCGGCGGCGGCCTGCGGCAGCACGTCCGCGAGGTCGCCGACGACGGCGAAGTCGCAGATCTCGAAGATCGGTGCCTCCGGGTCGGAGTTGACGGCCACGATCACCTGCGCCGCCTGCATCCCGCCGCGGTGGTGCGGGGCACCGGAGATGCCCGCGCCCACGTACAGGCGCGGGGCGATGGTGACGCCGGTCTGGCCGATGTAGCGGTCGAACCAGCCCTCGAAGACGGCGTCGCGCGACGCGCCGATCGCGGCGCCGACGGCGTCGGCGAACTCCTCGACGGGGCCGAAGTCGCCACCGGTGCCGCGGCCGCCGGCCACGACGACGGCCGCCTCCTCGAGCGTCGGGCGGCCGGGCGCACGCTCCTTGACCTCGCGGGACGTGACGACCACCCCGGCCGTGCCGGCCGGCGCCACGGGCAGCGCGTCGATCTCGGTCGCCACGGCCGCGTCGGCCGGCTCCGGCACGACGGCGTTGGCCCGCACCGTGAGCACGGCGACCTCGGCGGTCACCACGCACCGGGTGTCCCAGGCGCCGGCGAAGACCCGCTTGCCGGCCACGATCCGGCCGTCGGCGTCCTCCCCCACGGCGGCGGCGTCGATGACCAGCCCGGCGCCGAGCGCGTGGGCGGCCAGCGCGGCGGCCTCCTTCGCGCCGAACGTGGCGGGCGCCAGGACGACGTCCGCGTCGGTGCGCCGCACGGCGGCGGCGAGCGTCGCCGCGACGACGGAGGGCAGGTGGCGGGCGCCGTCGCCCCCGGCGGCGGCGAGCACGTCGGTGGGCACCTCGGCCTGGTGCACGGTCTCGACGCCGTACGCCCCGAGCTGGGCGAGCGCCTCGACGGTCGGCGCCTCGAGCGTGACGGCCTCGACGCGACCGAGGCCGCGCGCGATGGTGAGCAGCTCGAGCGCGCCGGAGCGCACCTCGGTGGCCGGGTCCAGCAGGACGAGGACGGTGCGGTTGCGGGTGGGCTCGGTCGATGTCGTCACGGTCGCGTCCTCTCAGACCAGCTCGTTGCGGATGAGGTACTCGGCCAGCGCGGTGCCGCCCTCGCCCTTGTCGACCACCAGCTCGACCTCGGGACGGGCGGGGCGCGGGGTGGCGGAGACCGCCTCGGTGCGTGCCCCGGCCGTGCCGACGGCGGCGGGGTCGAGGCCGAGGTCGGCGGCCGACCATGCCTCGGTCTGCTTGGTGCGCGCCGCCATGATCAGCTTGAAGTTCGGCATGCGCGGCGTGTTCGCGGTGTCCGCGACGGACAGGACCGCCGGCAGCGGCGCGGCGAGCGTCTCGGTGGCCTCGTCGGTCTCGCGCGTGACGGTGAGCGTGCCGTCGGCGACGGCGATCTTCTTCGCCAGCGTGAGGGCCGGGCGGCCGAGCTCGGCCGCGACGAGCGCCGGGACCACCGAGCCGAGGCCGTCGAGCGCCGCCATCCCGGTGATCACGAGGTCGACGGGCGCGCCGTCGGCCTCGAGCCTCCGCACGCCGGCAGCGAGCGCCGCGGCGGTGCCGAAGTAGTCCGAGCCGGCCAGGGCGTCGTCGGTGACGCGGACCGCGCGGTCCACGCCCATCTGGAACGACTTGCGCAGCGCGACGTCGCCGTCGGCCGGCGCGACCGTGAGGGCGACGACCTCGCTGGCCGCGCGCTCGTCCTCGGGCAGGGCGTCGAGGATCCGCAGCGCCGCCTCGAGGGCGTTCTCGTCCAGCTCGTTGAGGGTGCCGACGCCCGGGTCGCGGTCCACGCGACAGTCCACGAAGCGTCGGTCCGCGTTGATGTCCGGCACGTACTTCACGGCGACGACGATGCGCACGGGCGCGACCTCCAGCTCACGGTGGTGACGGCGGCCGCACGCGCTGCGGCCGACGGTGCCGAGCCTACCCGCGGCCCTCCCGGGTCCGACCCTGTGTCCAGGGGCGGACGGGTGTGACGCGGCCTACGGTCGGGGGATGCGGATCGACCTCGCCGGCAGGACGGCGCTCGTGACCGGATCGACGCAGGGCATCGGCCTCGCCATCGCGCGTGGGCTCGCGTCCGCGGGGGCCCGCGTCGGGATCAACGGCCGCTCGGAGGAGTCCGTGGGCCGCGCGCTCGACGAGCTCGCCCGGGACGTCGAGGGCTTCGAGGGGGTGGCGGTGGTGGCCGACGTCGCCACCGACGACGGGTTCGCCGCCGCCGTCGACGCGCTGCCCGACGTGGACGTGCTGGTCAACAACCTCGGCATCTTCGAGTCCCGTCCCGCGCTGGAGATCACCGACGCGGAGTGGCGGCGCTACTTCGAGGTGAACGTGCTGGCCGCTATCCGCCTGATCCGCCACCACCTGCCCCGCATGATCGCTCGCGGCTGGGGCCGGGTGCTCGACATCGCGAGCGACTCCGCCGTCGTCATCCCGGCGGAGATGATCCACTACGGCGCGTCCAAGACGGCGCTGCTCGCGGTCTCGCGCGGCTTCGCCAAGGAGGCGGCCGGTACCGGCGTCACGGTGAACTCCGTCATCGCCGGTCCCACGCACACCGGCGGCGTGGAGGACTTCGTCCACCAGCTGGTGGACCGTGACCTGCCGTGGGACGAGGCGCAGCGCGAGTTCATGGTGCGGTACCGGCCGCAGTCGCTGCTCCAGCGCCTCATCGAGCCCGAGGAGATCGCGAACCTGGTGGCCTACCTCGCCTCGCCGCTCGCGTCCGCCACCACCGGAGGCGCCGTCCGCGTCGACGGCGGCTACGTCGACTCGATCCTCCCCTGAGACCCGATCCGCACCCTCCCCCACCTGCGCCCGCGCGCCTGTCGGCGACCCCGGGCACCATGTCCCCCATGGAGTCGCGACCCAAGGTCACGCCGCTGACGCGCCCGACGGCGCGCCGCAGCCACGTCCCCCCGCTCGGGGTGCACCCGACACCGGACGGCGGGATCGACGTCGCCGTCGCCGCGGCGCACGCGGACGCGGTGGAGCTCTGCCTGATCGACGTCGTCGAGCCGCACCGCGACGCGCACGACCCGGCGCGGTACGCGGAGCGGAGGGTCCCGCTCGACGGGCCGGTGTACGGCGTGTGGCACGCCCACGTGCCCCACGTGCGGCCCGGCCAGCGGTACGGCTTCCGGACGCACGGCGCGTGGGACCCGGAGGCCGGGCACCGGCACAACCCGGCCAAGCTGCTCGTCGACCCGTACGCCCGGGGGCTGGCGGGCGACCTCACCTACGGCCCGGAGACGCTGGGGGCGGTGAGCGCGCCGCTCGACCCGGACGACCCCGACTCCCCGGAGGGGCGCTCGTGGGTGGCCGAGCGGTACGGCGCCCCGGACGACCGCGACTCGCTCGCCTTCGTGCCGCACTCGGTCGTCGTGGCGTCGCACCCGGGGCCGCCGCCGCTGAGCCGCCCGCGCGTGCCGTGGGCGGACACCGTCGTCTACGAGGCGCACGTCAGAGGCCTCACGGCGACCCACCCGGACGTCCCCCCGGAGCTGCGGGGCACGTACGCGGGGGTCGCGCACCCGGCGACGATCGCGCACCTGACGAGCCTGGGCGTCACCACGCTCGAGCTGCTGCCGATCCACGCGTTCGCCAGCGAGCCGCACCTCGTGGCCCGCGGCCTCACCAACTACTGGGGCTACCAGACGCTCGGGTTCTTCGCCCCGCACGCGGCGTACGCGACGCGGGCGGCGCGCGAGGCGGGGCCGGCGGCCGTGCTCGACGAGGTCCGCGGCATGGTGCACCTGCTGCACGACGCGGGCATCGAGGTGCTGCTCGACGTCGTCTACAACCACACCTGCGAGGGCGGCGACGACGCGCTGCACGTGGCCTGGCGCGGCCTCGACAACGCGGGCTACTACCTGCACGACGGCGCGTCGCCGGCCGCGCTGGCCGACGTGACCGGCACGGGGAACTCGCTCGACTTCCGCCGCCCGCGGGTGGTGCAGCTCGCGCTGGACTCGCTGCGCTACTGGGCCGAGGTGGTGGGTGTGGACGGGTTCCGCTTCGACCTGGCGGTGACGCTGGGCCGGGGCCAGCACGGCTTCTCCCCCGACCACCCGTTCCTCGTGGCGCTGCAGACCGACCCCGTGCTGAACAACCTCAAGCTGGTCGCGGAGCCGTGGGACGTCGGGCCGGGAGGCTGGCAGACCGGCAACTTCCCGCCGCCCATGGCCGAGTGGAACGACCGCTTCCGCGACGCCGCGCGCGGGTTCTGGCTGGACGCCGCGCGCGAGGGCTCGCACGGCCGGCCCATGCACGGCCTGCGCGAGCTCACCACCCGCCTCGCGGGCTCGGCCGACCTGTTCGGGCACTCCGACCCGCCGCTGGTGCGCGGGCCGGTCGCGTCCGTCAACTACGTGACCGCCCACGACGGGTTCACCCTCGCCGACCTGGTCGCC
Source organism: Isoptericola sp. NPDC058082 (assembly GCF_042885055.1). Lineage (NCBI taxonomy): Bacteria > Bacillati > Actinomycetota > Actinomycetes > Micrococcales > Promicromonosporaceae > Isoptericola > Isoptericola sp. NPDC058082. Next base: position 10,754 of record NZ_JBHVSQ010000023.1, read on the forward strand.
TACGACCACAAGCACAACGAGGCCAACGGCGAGGAGAACCGCGACGGCTCGGACCACAACCTGTCGTGGAACCACGGCGTCGAGGGGCACGCGCCCGGCGCCGAGGACGGGGAGGGGGCGGGCGACACGGGCACCGAGCCCTGGTCCGCCGTCGTGCCGCTGCGGCGGCGCTCGCAGCGCAACCTGCTCGCGACGCTGCTGCTGTCCGCGGGCACGCCCATGCTCACCGCCGGCGACGAGCTCGGCCGCACCCAGCGCGGCAACAACAACGCGTACGCCCAGGACAACCCGATCTCGTGGGTCGGCTGGGACCTCGAGGACGCCGCCCGCGACCTCCTGGACACCACGCGCTTCCTCCTGGCGCTGCGCGCCGAGCACCCCGCGCTGCGGGCCGACTCGTTCTTCCTCGGCTCGCCCCGCCCCGGCGAGGACGAGACCGACCTGCTGTGGTTCGCCGTCGACGGCGCCCCCATGGACCGCGACGCCTGGGCTGTCGCGGGGCGCCGCGTCGTGCAGATGCTGCGGCCCGGGCCGGACGACGGCGACGCGGCCGTGCTGCTCGTGCTCAACGGCGGGCTCGACGACGTCGACGTCACCCTTCCCGCCACGCCCGGCGGCGGGGCGTGGGAGCGGGTCTGGAGCTCGGCGTGGGACCGTCCCGAGGCCCCCGACGACGAGGCCGAGGACGCCGTGCTCGAGTCGCTGAGCGTGCAGGTCTTCCTCGGGCGGTGAAGCCGCCGTCCGCGGACCGTTCTCCCCGAGCCGCTCCTCTGCCAGACTGCGCGCATGGATGCTGACGTCGTCGTCATCGGTGGAGGCCTGTCGGGACTCGTCACGGCCACGGAGCTGACCGCCGCGGGCCGCCGGGTGGTGCTGCTTGACCAGGAGCCGGAGGCGTCGTTCGGCGGCCAGGCGTGGTGGTCGTTCGGCGGGCTGTTCCTCGTCGGCTCCCCGGAGCAGCGCGCGATGGGCGTGCACGACTCGGCCGACCTGGCGTGGTCCGACTGGCTCGGCTCCGCGCAGTTCGCACCCGGCGCCGACCGCGGCGAGGGCCCCGACCGGCACGGGTACGCGTGGGCCCGCCGCTTCGTGGAGTTCGCTGCCGGCGACCTGCGGTCCTGGCTGCGCGGCAAGGGCGTGCGGTGGTTCCCGCTGGTGCAGTGGGCCGAGCGCGGCGGGTACACCGTGGGGCACGACGACGGGAGGGTGGAGCACGGCAACTCCGTGCCCCGCTTCCACGTCACGTGGGGTACGGGCCCCGGCATCGTCGCGCCGTTCGTCGCCGCCGCGCTGGCCGCCCGCGACGCCGGCCTGCTCGACCTGCGGTTCCGCCGCCGCGTCACCGGGCTGGTCACCACGGACGGCCGCGTGACCGGGGTCCGGGCCGACGTGCTGGCCGACCAGCCGCTCGCCGGGCTGCCGTTCGGCGGCCGGGGCGCGCCGTCGAACCGGGACGTGGTGGGCACCGAGGAGATCTCTGCGGGCGCCGTCGTCGTCGCGACCGGCGGCATCGGCGCCAACCACGACCTGGCGCGCGCGCACTGGGACCCCGAGGCCGGCACCCTGCCCGAGCGCATGCTCTCCGGCGTCCCCGACTCGACCGACGGCCTCATGCTCGGGATCGCGGCGGACGCCGGCGCCGCGCTCGTGCACGAGGACCGGATGTGGCACTACCCGGAGGGCATCGCCAACCACTCGCCCGTCTGGACGAACCACGGCATCCGCATCCTGCCCGGCCCGTCGTCGCTGTGGCTCGACGCCGACGGCGGCCGCCTGCCCGCCCCGCTGTTCCCGGGCTTCGACGCGCTCGGTGCGCTGCAGCACGTGACCCGCCGGGGCGACGACCACTCCTGGTTCGTGCTCAACAAGGCGATCATGGAGTCCGAGTTCGCCCTCTCGGGCTCGGAGCAGAACCCCGACCTCACCGGCAAGGACGTCAAGCTCCTCGCGCAGCGGGTGCTGCCGCGCGCCGTCGGGCCGGTGGAACGGTTCGCGAACGAGTCGCCCGAGTTCCTCTGGGCCGACACCACCGACGAGCTCGCCGCGAAGATGAACGCGCTGGTGGACGCCACGCCCGGCTCGAAGGGACACGTGGACCCGGGTGCGCTCGCCGCCGTCGTCGCCGCGCGCGACGCGCAGGTGGCGTCCGGCCTCGGCAAGGACCCGCAGGTGGTCGCGACGCGGGCCGCCCGGGACTACCGCGTCGACAAGCTCATCCGGGTCGCCAGGCCCCGGCCCCTCACGACGCCGAAGGACGGCCCGCTGCTCGCCGTCCGGCTGTCGGTGCTGACCCGCAAGACCCTCGGCGGCCTGTGGTGCGACCCGTCCGGCCGCGTGCTGCGCGCCGACGGGTCGGTGCTGGACGGCCTGTGGGCCGTGGGCGAGGCCGCCGGGTTCGGCGGCGGCGGGGTGCACGGCCACCGCGCGCTGGAGGGCACCTTCCTCGGCGGCTGCCTGCACACCGGCCGCACCACCGGCCGGGCACTCGCCGCGGACGCCTGACGCCGAGATCGAAGCGGAGCGCTCGAGGTCGAGGTCCGGGACATCGACCTCGAGCCCTCGCCGCGACCTCGCGGCACCGTCGTCCACAGATCTGCACCCACGGCCCAGCGCGGCGGCCGCGGCCCCCACGATCGACCCATGTCCAGGACCGCGACGCGCCGGCCAGGCGCACCGACCCCCGACCGCCCCCTGTTGCCGGCCGCCGTGCGGTACGACCCCGAGCGGAGGGCCGAGCTGCGGGAACGGACCCGGGACGACGACCTGGTGCGGCTCCGGCGCGGCGTCTACCTGCCGTCCGTCGACCCGTCGTTCACCACCGCCGTCCGCCGCCGAGCGCAGGTGCTGGCCCATATGACGGCCGTGGCCGAGCGTCTGACCACGACGTTCTGGTTCAGCCATGCGAGTGCCGCGGTCGCGTGGGGGTGCTGGACCTGGCAGCTCGGGCCCCAGGTGCACGTGACCCAGCTGACCCGCCCCGCACCCGGGCCGGCCGACGACGTCCTCCGGCGCCACGTCTCCCCCGTGCCCGAGCATGATCGCGGCGACCTCGACGGCGTCCCCGTGACGTCGCTGGGCCGCACGGTCGTCGACTGCGCGCGCACGCTCGCGGAGCCGTCGTCCATCGTCGTGGCCGACTCCGCTCTCGCGCTGGGCGTCGACCCGGACGAGCTCACGGGACGGCTCGACCGGTCCCGCGGCGCGCGCGGCGTACGACGTGCGCGGCGCGTGCTCGCCGCGGCGGACGGCGCGTCGGAGTCGCCCCTGGAGTCGCTCGTCCGCTGGCACCTGCTCGCCGCGGGGCTGCCGCGTCCCGTCCACGCGACCCCGGTCGACACCTGGGCCGGCACGTTCTGGGTCGATCTCGCCTGGCCCGACCTCAAGGTCGCGCTCGAGGTCGACGGCGCGGTCAAGTACGACGGAAGGGCGGGCGACCCGCAGCAGGTGCTCCTGGCGGAGAAGCGCCGGCACGACGCCCTCGTCGAGGCGGGGTGGACGATCCTGCGGGTCACGTTCGCCGACCTGCGGGACGTCCGCCGCCTCGTCGCGAGGGTCGAGCACGCCCTGCGTGTCGCCAGGTCGAGGTAAAGCGTCCGAGATCGAGGTCCGGGACATCGACCTCGAGCCCTCGCCGCGACCTGGGCGCGCGCCGGGCTGACCGTCTGGCTAGCGTGGAGGCCGTGACGTCTCCGCAGCCCACGCCGCACGCGCCCATCGGACGGATCCCCGTCCTGCAGCTCTCCCCCGTCGTCGAGGGAGGGCGCTGGCCGGCGAAGGCGGCGGTCGGCGAGGTGGTGCCCGTCGAGGCGACGGTGTTCCGGGAGGGGCACGACGCCGTCGGGGCGACCGCCGTCCTGCTCGCGCCGGACGGCACGGTGCACTCCACCGCGCCGATGTCCGACGTCGCGCCCGGGCTGGACCGGTTCCGCGGGTTCCTCCAGCCCGACGCTCCGTCGGACCCCACGGGCGACTGGTCGTTCCGCGTCGAGGCGTGGTCGGACCCGTACGGCACCTGGTCCCACGACGCGGTGATCAAGTTCGACGCCGGTCAGGACGTCGACCTCGTGCTCGCGGAGGGGCGGCTGCTGTTCGAGCGGATCGTCGCGCCGGGGCTGCAGGCGACCCGCTCCGCCGCGGACGCCGCCGTCCTGGAGGCCGCGGCCCGCGAGCTGGCCGACGCCACGCGCCCGCCCGAGGCCCGCCTCGCGATGGCGATGACGGCCGCGGTCAAGGACGCCCTGCGCCGCGCGCCGCTGCGCGACCTGGTGACCGCGAGCGCCGCGTACCCGCTGCGCGTGAGCCGTCCCCTGGCGCTGGCGGCGAGCTGGTACGAGATGTTCCCCCGCTCGGAGGGCGCGAAGCGCCGCAAGGACGGGACCTGGCGGTCGGGCACGTTCGCCACGGCGGCGAAGCGGCTGCCCGCGATCGCGGAGATGGGCTTCGACGTCGTCTACCTCACGCCCGTGCACCCGATCGGCACGACGTTCCGCAAGGGCCGCAACAACACCCTGGACCCGCAGCCGGGCGACCCCGGCAGCCCGTACGCGATCGGCTCCCCCGACGGCGGGCACGACGCGATCCACCCCGACCTGGGCACGGAGCGGGACTTCCGGGCCTTCGTGGCGGCCGCCCGCGCCGAGGGCCTGGAGGTGGCGCTGGACCTCGCGCTGCAGTGCTCGCCCGACCACCCGTGGGTCACGGAGCACCCCGAGTGGTTCTCCGTGCGCGCGGACGGCACCATCGCGTACGCCGAGAACCCGCCGAAGAAGTACCAGGACATCTATCCGCTGAACTTCGACCGCGATCCCCAGGGGCTGTCGGAGGAGATCCTGCGGATCGTGCTGCTGTGGATCGACCGCGGGGTGAGCGCGTTCCGCGTCGACAACCCGCACACCAAGCCGCTGGACTTCTGGGAGTGGCTGCTCGCGCAGGTGCACGCCGCGCACCCCGAGGTCATCTTCCTGTCGGAGGCGTTCACGCGGCCCGCGATGATGCAGACCCTGGCGCGGATCGGCTTCCACCAGTCGTACACGTACTTCACCTGGCGCAACACCAAGGAGGAGGTCGAGGAGTACCTCCAGGAGGTCTCGGGGCCGCAGGGCTCCGTGCTGCGCCCGTCGTTCTGGCCCACGACGCACGACATCCTGCCCCCGTACCTGCAGCACGGGGGCGTGGCCGGCTTCGCGGTGCGCGCCGTGCTGGCGGCGCTCGGCAGCCCCACGTGGGGCGTCTACTCCGGGTACGAGCTGGTGGAGAACGTGCCCCGCCCGGGCGTCGAGGAGCAGATCGACAACGAGAAGTACGAGTTCAAGCCGCGGGACTGGTCGCAGGCCGACGTCGTCGGCGTCTCGACGCTGCTGCGGCGGCTGAACGAGGTCCGGCGCGCCCACCCGGCGCTGCGGCAGCTGCGCGACCTCACGGTGCACCCGACGACGAACGACCAGGTCGTCGCGTTCTCGCGGCGCGTGCGGGCCGAGCACCTGCCCGCCGCGGGCCGACCGGGCGCCACGCAGGACGACGTCGTGCTGGTCGTGCTCAACCTCGACCCGTGGACGACGCAGGAGTCCACGCTGTTCCTCGACCTGGAGGCGCTGGGGCTCACGCGGCCGGACGGCGTCGAGGACCAGCCGTTCTTCGTCGCCCACGACGAGCTGTCCGGCGCCACCTTCCCGTGGGGCGCCCACCCGTACGTCCGCCTCGACCCGCGCGAGCAGGTGGCCCACGTCCTGACGATCGGGCTGGCATGACGGGGCCGACATGAGCAGGCCCCGATGACGCCCCAGGTGCCGCGCCCGGTCACGCGCCAGGTGCCGGTGCAGGCGCTGCCCACCCGGCCGCAGCCCGCGCCGCCGCCCCTGGACAAGCCGGGCCTGTCCGAGGACCCGGAGTGGTACCGCACGGCCGTGTTCTACGAGGTCATCGTCCGGGCCTTCTCGGACACGGGCGGGGCGGGGACCGGCGACCTGCGCGGCGTCACGGAGCGGCTCGACTACCTCCAGTGGTTGGGCGTGGACTGCCTGTGGCTGCCGCCGTTCTACCCGTCGCCGCTGCGCGACGGCGGGTACGACGTCGCCGACTACACGTCGATCGCGAGCCAGTACGGCACGATCTCGGACTTCACGGAGCTCATCGAGGCGGCGCACGCGCGCGGCATCCGCGTGGTGGTGGACCTCGTGATGAACCACACCAGCGACCAGCACCCGTGGTTCCAGGCGTCGCGGTCGGACCCGGCGGGCCCGTACGGCGACTTCTACGTGTGGTCCGACGACGACACGCGCTACGAGGACGCGCGCATCATCTTCGTCGACACGGAGACGTCGAACTGGACGTTCGACCCGGTGCGGCGGCAGTACTTCTGGCACCGGTTCTTCCACCACCAGCCGGACCTCAACTTCGAGAACCCCCGCGTGGTCGACGCGATGCTCGACGTGGCGCGGTTCTGGCTGGGGGTCGGGGTGGACGGCTTCCGCCTCGACGCGGTGCCGTACCTGTTCGAGGCCGAGGGCACCAACTGCGAGAACCTGCCGGAGACGCACGCGTTCCTGCGCCGGGTGCGCCGCATGATCGACGACGAGTTCCCCGGCCGCATCATGCTGGCCGAGGCGAACCAGTGGCCGCAGGACGTGGTGGACTACTTCGGCACGGCGGACGAGCCCGAGTGCCACATGTGCTTCCACTTCCCCGTCATGCCGCGGGTGTACTACGCCATGCGGGACCAGCGCGCGCGGCCCCTGCTCGACATCCTCGCCGACACGCCGGACATCCCCGCGCCGGGCGGGCAGTGGTCCACGTTCCTGCGCAACCACGACGAGCTCACCCTCGAGATGGTCTCGACCGAGGAGCGGGCGGCGATGTACGGGTGGTTCGCGCCGGACCCGCGCATGCGCGCCAACATCGGCATCCGACGCCGCCTGGCGCCGCTGCTCGACAACTCGCGCAAGGAGGTGGAGCTGGCGCACGCGCTCCTGCTCAGCCTGCCGGGCAGCCCGTGCCTGTACTACGGCGACGAGATCGGCATGGGCGACAACATCTGGCTGCCCGACCGGGACGCCGTGCGCACGCCGATGCAGTGGACGCCCGACCGCAACTCCGGCTTCTCCACCGCCGACCCGGGCAAGCTGTACCTGCCGCTCGTGCAGTCGCTGGTGCACCACTACCAGCACGTCAACGTCGAGGCGCAGCTCGCGCAGCCGTCCTCGCTGCTGCACTGGGTGCACGGCATGCTCGCGGTGCGGCGGCTGCACCCCGCGTTCGGCACCGGGGCGTTCGCGCCTCTCGAGGCCGACGACGACGCCGTGATCGCGTTCACCCGGACCTCGGCGGACGAGACGCTGCTCGTGGCGGCGAACCTGTCCGCGACGGCGCGGTCGTCCCTCGTGCGGGTGCCGGGGCGGGCCGGCTGGACGCTCACCGACCTGTTCGGCGGCGCCCGCTTCCCCGACGTCGGCCCGGACGGCACCGTGTCGATGACGTGGGGGTCGCGCGACTTCTACTGGCTGCTCCTCACCCCGCCCGCACCGCAGACCGTCGGGGACGAGCCGGCATGACCGCCGTGCGGCCGGCCGCGGGAGTGCCCGACCCGAGCGTCGGGGAGCTCCTCGCGGCCTGGCTGCCCGGCCGACGGTGGTTCCCCGCGGGCGGCGCGAGCGCCGCCGGCGTGCGGGTCGAGCCGTGGCTCGCGGTGACGTTCGACGACGACACCCCGGGTGACCTCGACGAGCCCGACGGGGCGGACGTCGTCGTCCTCCTCGTGCGCCTGCGCGGCCCGGGCGTGCCGGGCGGCGAGGTGGTCGCGCAGGTGCCGCTCGTGCTCACCGACCCGGCCGCGCGCGGCCCGGGTTTCGTCGCCGACGTCCGCACCGCCGCGGGCGACGTCGCCGTGCACGACGGCGGCGCGCACCCCGCCTGCTGGCTCGCCCTGCTGCGGGCGGCCGGCGTGGGCGACGGCGTGGCGGCCGACGCGCTCGTCGCGGGCGGGCGCGTGGTCGCCGGCGAGCAGTCGAACACGAGCGTCGTGCTGCCGGGCGTGCCCTCGCCCGACGGCACCGGCGGGATGCTCAAGATCCTGCGCACCGTGGCCCCCGGGCCGCACCCCGACGTCGTCGTGCCCCGCGCCCTGACCCGCGCCGGCTGGGACGGCGTGCCGCGCTTCCTCGGCGCCCTCCAGGTGGCCACCGCCCCCGGCACGACCACCGCCCTCGCCGTGGTCGGCGAGCTGGTGCCGCGCGCCCGCGACGGGTTCGAGCTGGCCTGCGAGCACGCCGGCCGCGGCGAGTCGTTCGCGCACCTCGCCGCCGACCTGGGCCGCGTCGTGGCGGAGCTGCACGCGGTGCTGCGCCAGGCGATGCCGCCCGGTCCGCTGCTCGACCCGGCGACGTTCGTCGGGGGCCTGCGCGACCGGGCGGCGCTCGCCGTCTCCGAGGCGCCGGGCCTGGCGGTCCGGGCCCCCGCGATCGACGCGCTCCTCGACGACCTGCAGGCCCGCCTGCCGCGGCTGCGCCTGCAGACCGTGCACGGCGACCTGCACCTCGGCCAGGCCCTGCACGGCGAGACCGGGTGGAAGCTCCTCGACTTCGAGGGCGAGCCGCAGCGACCCGCCGCCGAGCGCACCGCCCCCGACCTCCCGCTCCGCGACGTCGCGGGCATGGTCCGCTCGTTCGCGTACGCCGCCGCGGTCGGCGGCGCGCCCGACCCGTGGTGGGAGGCGGAGGCCGTGCACGCCTTCCTCGCCCGCTACCGCCAGTCGGCGGACACCTCCGCGGCCGTGAGCGGCCTGACCACCCGCCGCCCGCCGGAGCTCGACCCGCCCACCGCCGACGCCGTCCTCGCCGCCCTCGTGCTGGACAAGGCGCTCTACGAGGTGGTGTACGAGACGCGGCAACGGCCGACCTGGGTGCACATCCCCCTGTCGGCCGTCGACCGCGTGCTCACCCGGCCGCGCTGACCCCACCCAGCAGGTCGTTCGCCGTGCGCACGGCGGCGGCGAACTCCTCCGGGTCGCCCCCGGGCGAGGTGATCCGGAGCGTCACGCTCTGGCCCGCACGCAGCGTGACGAGCCCGACGTCGACGCGTGCCGCCGGGTCCACCACGTCGACCGGGCAGAAGATGTCACGGGCGAGCGACGTCGCGGTCAGCCGCAGCTCGCAGCCCCCGGGGGCAGGCGACGACTCGATCCGCAGCGGGTTCGGGTCGAGCCGCTGGTCCACGACCTCGGCCCCGTGCCGCAGGGCCGTCGCCACGCCGGACTCAGGGTCGTCGGCCGTCGCCACGAGCACCTCGGCAGCCGCGTCGTCGAACGTGGCGACCTCGACGGGGACCGTCACCGTCGCCGCGCCGCGGGCGGGCGCGTCGACCTCGACGGTCGCCTTGGCCAGGACCGACCCGTCCAGCGCCTCGCGCGTGACCGTCCAGGTCCCGGCCAGGCGCTCGCCGGTGTCGTTGACGACGACCAGCGCGACGGTGTCGGGCGCCGGCTCCAGCCCCTCCCACGTGGCGGCCCGCGCCGCCTCGGACGCCCGCGGCTGGAAGGTGGCCAGCCGGGGCGCGTACGCGGCGCGCAGGGCGTGCCACAGCGGCTTGCGGTGCTCGTCGTGGTCGACCGCAGCCCACGACACCACCGGCCAGTTGTCGTTGAGCTGCCACATGATCGCGCCGGTGTTGTGCGGCGTGAGGGACCGCACGTGCTCGATCCCGAAGCGCACGGCGTGCGCCTGGTTGAGCTGGGTCGTCCAGTGCCAGTCCTCGATCGTCGCCGGGTCGGGCAGGTGCCCCTGCCAGCCGCGCTCGAGCTTGGCGTTGCCCAGGTGTGCCTTCTGGTGCACGAGCATCTGGTGGCCGAACGGGTCGAGCGGCTCGTCGTGGACCACGCGCGTGAGCGTCGACCAGGCGGGCGGCCCCTGGAAGCCGAACTCCGACAGGAACCGGGGCCGGTAGCGGGCGTAGACCGAGTAGTCCTCCCGGTTCCACACGTCCCAGATGTGCATGGTGCCGTAACGCTCGTCGTTCGGGTGCCGGTAGTCGCCGAACGAGTACGGGCTCGCCGGCGAGTACGGGCGCGTGGGGTCCAGCTCCGCGAGCACGCCCGGCAGCAGCTCGCGGTAGTACAGGTCGCCCCACGCGCGGCCGCCCAGCCGGCCGGCCCAGCCCCAGTCGACCGAGCCCCAGGTGTTCTCGTTGTTGCCGTTCCAGATCACGAGCGACGGGTGCGGGCTGAGCCGCGTGACGTTCTCGCGGGCCTCGGCCTCCACCTCGGCGCGCATCGGCTCGTCCTCGCTGTACGCCGCGCAGGCGAACGGGAAGTCCTGCCACATGAGCAGGCCGTGCTCGTCGGCGAGGTCGTACAGGTCGTCCGACTCGTAGATGCCGCCGCCCCACACCCGCAGCAGGTTGACGTTCGCCTCGAGGGCGTCGTCCACCCGGCGCGCGTACCGGCCGCGGTCGACCTCCGTGAGGAACGCGTGGTCGGGGATCCAGTTCGCCCCGCGGACGAGCACCGTCTCGCCGTTGACCTTGAGCAGGAACGGCGCGCCGGAGTCGTCGGGCGTCGTGTCCAGCTCGACGGTACGGAACCCGACCCGCCCGGCCCACTCCGCGACGTCGGTCCCGTTCGACGCGGACACCTCCACGCCGTACAGGGGCTGGTCGCCGTGACCCAGCGGCCACCAGAGACGCACGTCCGGCACGCGGACGGTCACCACGGCGGTGGTCTCCCCCGCCGGCACGACGCCCTCCGCCTCCGTCGACCGGCCCTCGGGGTCGGTGAGCAGCACACGCACGGGCACGTCGCCGGCAGCCTTCGTGCCGTCGCGCTCGATCTCGACGTGCGTCGTCAGGACGCCCTCCGGGCTGCCGTCCGACCCTGCCACGACGTCGACGAGCGGACGGACCGACACGACGCGCACGCCCGACCAGGAGTCGAGGCCGATCGGCTTCCAGATGCCCGCGCCGGCGACGTCGATGCCCCAGTCCCATCCGAACGAGCAGGCCATCTTCCGCAGCTGGTTGTACTCGTGATGGTTGGTCGACGGCAGCACCCCGTCGCGCTCGGCGCGGGCCAGCGCCTCGGGCACGGGCGCGGCGAACGTGACGGCCAAGGAGTTGTCGCCCTCGCGCAGCGCGCCACGGGCGTCCCACCGGAAGGACCGGAACATGTTCTCGGTCCGCCCGAGCTCGACCCCGTTCAGCTCCACCGATGCCACGGTGTCGAGGCCGAGCGCGACGAGGTCGTGCCGCGCCGCGTCTCCCGGCTGCCACTCGAACGTCGTCGCGAACCGCCACGAGGTGTCGCCGATCCACTGCTGCGCCGCCTCGTTGTCGCCGTCGAACGGCTCGTCGATCAGTCCTTCGCGGTGCAGGTCGAGGTGCGCCTCGCCGGGCACGGCTGCCGGGATCCCGCCCGCGAGCGCCGATGCCACGCCGTCGGGCGCGTCGGCCGCGAGCTCGGCGGCGGTCAGGCTCCACCCCTGGTGCAGGGCGCGGAAGGTCGTGGGGAGGTGCGTCATGGCGGAGTCCTTCGTGGTTCGCAGGGAGTTCGCTGGGTGCCGACCCGGTCAGGGTCGCAGGTGGCTCAGTCGGACGCCGGACGGCGCGGCTCGCGCAGCACGCGCACGCCGCCGGCGGGCACGGTGGTCAGCGGCCCGACCTCCGCCCCGGTCAGCAGGTCGTGCCCGGCGGCGGCGACCTTCTGTTCGTCGCCCGTGTGGTTGAGGAGGAAGAGGTAGGAGCGGTCGTCGCCCCGGCGGCGCACCGCCTCGAGCCCGGGCGCCGCGTCGAGGACGCGCGGCACCCCGGTGTCCGCGACGAGCCGGTCGACGACGCGGCCCACGCCGTCGGCGCCGAGGGCCGCCGAGACGTACCAGGCGGCGCCGTCGCCGATCTCGCGCCGGGTCACGGCCGGCCCGCCCGCGAGCGAGCTCGAGGAGTACCGGACCACGGCCTCCGCCCCGTCGAGGTGGACACGCTCGGTCCACTCGGTCGCCTCGCCGCCGTCGTCCAGGCGGACGGCCTGTCCCTCCTGGAGCGGGTAGAGCTCGTCGCTCCAGGCGCCGAGCACGTCGGCGAACGCGCCGGGGAACCCGCCGGTGCGGACCTGTCCGTCGTCGTCGCAGACGCCGGACAGATAGGTCACCAGCAGGGTGCCGCCACGCGCGGGGACGGAGGCGAGCCGTGCCGCTGCGTCGTCGTCGACGACCAGGAGGGTCGGCACGACGACGAGGTCGTAGCCGTCGAGCGGCACTCCGGGCGGAACGACGTCGCACACCACCTGCCGGTCCCACAGGGCCCGGTGCCACGCCCGGAGCTCCCGGCCGTAGGACAGCTCGCGATGCGGCATCAGGCCGTGCTGGAGCGCCCACCCGGCGGGGTCGTCGACCACCATCGCGGCGCGGGCGGGTTCGACGACCGTCCCGGCGACCTCCGCGAGCGAGCGCAGGTGGCCACCCAGCTCCACGACCTCCTGCCACACCCGCGACCGGGTGCCGCTGTGCGGGAGCATCGCCGAGTGGAACTGCTCGGCGCCGGCCCGCGAGGCCCTCCACTGGAAGAACATCGCGCCGTCCGACCCCCTGGCCACGTGACCGAGGGAGTGGCGCACGATCTCCCCGGGGTCCTTGGCACGGTTGCGGCGCTGCCAGCTCGGGCCACCGGTGGAGCTCTCCATCAGGAGCCACGGTCGCCCCGGGGACATCCCGCGCATCCGGTCGGCGGCGAAGGCGAGGTCGTGCTCGCGGTCTCCGGCCGGAAGGTCACCGACGAGCGTGTAGTGGTCGTTGGAGACGACGGCCGTGTGCGGGGCCCACGACGCGTAGTCGACGACCTGCGCGCCGGCACCGACCATGAGGTTGGTCGTGACGGGCGCGGACGAGTGCCGCTCGAGGACCTCCTTCTCCGCCAGGTAGTGCGCCAGCAGCGCGTCCGAGGAGTACCGCTCGTAGTCGAGGAAGAGCCCGGGGTTCGGGGCGCCGTGGCGGCCGCGCGGCGGCATGATCTCGTCCCACGTCCCGTAGCGGTGCCCCCACTGCGCCGTGCCCCAGGCCGCGTTCACGGCGTCGAGGCTGCCGTGCCTGTCGCGCAGCCACCGCCGGAACCCTGCCGCGGAGCCGTCGCAGTAGCAGCGGGCGTTGCCGCCGCCGAGCTCGTTCCCCACGTGCCACAGGCGCACGGCCGGGTGGTCTCCGTAGCGGCGGGCGAGGGCGTCGACGTGCCGCAGCGCGTACCGGCGGTACACGGTCGACTCGGGGCACCAGGCGTTGCGCCCTCCGGCCGGCTCCCGGTACCCGTCGACGAGCACGGGCGCGATGTCGGGGTGCGCGGCGAGCAGCCAGCTCGGCGGCGCCGCCGTGGGGGTGGCCAGGTCCACGGCGATCCCGTGGGCGTGCAGCAGCTCGATCGCGTCGTCGAGCCACGACCAGTCCCGGACGTCGTCGGCGACCTCGACGGTCCCCCAGGCGAAGACCCCGAGGGTCACGAGGTTGACCCCGGCCACGCGCATGAGGCGCACGTCCTCGTCCCACACCTCCCGCGGCCACTGCTCGGGGTTGTAGTCGCCGCCGTAGGCCAGGCCGTCCGTGGGCCAGCGCGTCTGGGCCCCGGGGGGCGCAGCCGTCACGACGTGCCCCGCGCGGCCGCGCCGCCGCGCGCCTGCGCCGCGGGCACACCGGCCTCCTGCCACTCACCAGCGAAGTGGTCGAAGCACACGCTGTTGTCGATCGCGCCGCGGTCCGTGCCCTCCTGGGTGAGGGTCACGCGGTCGACCCGCTCGGGGTCCGGCGCCGCCATCGCGAGCAGCTTGGTGTAGTCGTGGTGCGGGTCGAGGATCACCGCGTCCGCCGGTCCACGTTCGACGACCCGGCCCCGGTACAGCACGACGATCTCGTCGGAGAAGTGCCGGGCGGTGGCCAGGTCGTGCGTGATGTAGAGGACGGCCAGGCGGTCCTCGCGCTGCAGGCGCCCGAGCAGGTTGAGGACGCCGAGCCGGATCGACACGTCGAGCATCGACACGGGCTCGTCGGCGATGAGCACCTGGGCGCCCGGGGCGAGCGCCCGGGCGATGGCGACACGCTGGCGCTGGCCCCCGGACAGCTCGTGGGGCCGGCGCGAGGCGATGTCCTCGGCGGGCGTGAGGTTGACCCGCTCGAGCATCTCGACCACGCGCTCGTGCGTCTCCTGCGCCGTGCGCGTGCGCTGGTGGATCCGCAGCGGACGGGCGACGTGGTGCTCGATCGAGTGGAACGGGTTGAGCGAGGCGAACGGGTCCTGGAAGACCATCTGCACCTGGCGCCGGTACAGCGACCCCTGGACCGGCGTGTCGTCGTCGAGGCGGACGTCGACCGTCCCCGACGTCGGCTTCTCCATGCGCGTGAGGATCTTCGCGATCGTGGACTTGCCGGAGCCCGACTCCCCCACCAGGGCGACCGTGCGCCCGGGAACCAGGTCGAGGCTCACGTGGTCGACGGCGCGCAGCCGCGACCGGCGCAGCCCCGAGCGGATCGAGTAGTCCTTGACCAGGTCGGACACGTGGACACGGGTCATGCGCGGTCCTCCTCGGGGGTGGCGGCGGGCTCGGCGAAGTCGTCGACGCCGCTGCGGATGAAGCCGCCCCGCTCCCCCGACAGGCTCGGGAACGAGCCGAGGAGCTTGCGGGTGTACGGGTGGCGCGCCTCGCGGTACAGGCGCTGCGCGGTGTCGAGCTCGACGATCTCGCCCTCCAGCATGACCGCGATCCGGTCGCTGATCTCGAGCAGCAGGGGCAGGTCGTGGGTGATGAACACGACCGCGAAGTCGAGCTCGTCGCGCAGCCGCACGATCTCGCGCAGGATGTCGCGCTGCACGACGACGTCGAGCGCCGTCGTCGGCTCGTCCATGATCATGATCTGGGGCTCCAGCAGCATCGCCATCGCGATCATGACGCGCTGGCGCATCCCGCCGGACAGCTCGTGCGCGTACGACCCGAGGCGCCGCGGGTCCACGCCGACGCGGGTCAGCACCTCCTCCGACCGGCGGCGCACCTCGGCCCGCGGCGTGCCCGGCCGGTGGGCCAGCAGCGTGTCCCGCAACTGTGCCCGCACGGTCGTCACCGGGTTGAGGGCGTTCATCGCGCCCTGGAACACCATCGACAGCTTGTCCCAGCGGAACGCGCGCAGCGCGGAGTCCTCCAGGGCGAGCACGTCGACGTCCGTGCCGTCGCGGTCGTGGAAGGTGATGCTCCCGGACGCGATCCGCGCCGGGGGCCGGTGCAGCCGGTTGACCGCGTAGGCGAGCGTCGTCTTGCCGCAGCCGGACTCGCCGGCGAGGCCGAGGATCTCCCCGCGGTGCAGCGTGAGGCTCGCGTCCTTCACCGCCGTGACCGGCTGCTCCACCTCGTAGACCACCGTGAGGTCCGAGACCGTGAGGACCGGCTCCGTCCGGCCGCCGCGGGCGGCGGTCCCTTCGTCCTTCACCAGGGTCGTCGTCATCGCGCGGACACCTCCTTCGCGCCGTCCGACTCGCGGACCGCGTCCGGCTCCTGCGGGCGCGACCGGCGGTGCGCGCGGGCCAGCTCGCGCTCGAGGCGGGCGGCCTTGCGGGCCCGCCTGCGGTGCTGGCGCAGGTTCTTGAGCTTGGGGTTGATGATCTCGTCGATCGAGAAGTTGATGAGCGACAGGCCCATGCCGAACAGGGCGATCATCAGGCCCGGCGGCACGAACCACCACCACGCCCCGAGCGAGAGGGCGAAGCCGTTCTGCGCGTAGAAGAGCATCGTGCCGAGCGTCGAGGAGTTCGACGCCCCCAGGCCGATGAACGACAGCCCGGCCTCGCCGAGGATCGCCGCGATCACCGCGAAGACGAACTGCGACGCGATCACCGGAAGGAGGTTCGGCAGGATCTCGACGACGATGACGCGCCACGGCTTCTCGCCCGAGACCTTCGACGCCGCCACGTAGTCACGGTGGCGCACGGACAGGGTCTGGGCTCTCAGCACCCGCGCCGACGCGGCCCAGCTCGTCACCGCCAGCACGATCGCGATGGTCCACAGCCCGCGGCTCTCGCGCGGCACGAAGCCGGAGATGACGATCACGAGCGGCAGCCCAGGGATGACCAGGAAGACGTTCGACAGCAGCGAGAACGCCTCGTCGGCGAAGCCGCCGCGGTAGGCGCCGTAGATGCCGAAGAACGCGGACAGGGCGGTGGCCAGCACGCCGACCAGCAGGCCGATCTGCAGCGAGCCGCGGGTCGCGTACGCCAGCTGGGCGAGCACGTCCTGGCCGGTCTGCGTGGTGCCGAGCAGGAAGTCGGCCGACGGCGGCGTCAGCCCGATGTCGCGGATCTGCCGCGGGTCGCCCACCAGGTACGGGCCGAAGATGCCGAAGAGCGTGATGACGCCGACCAGCACCAGGCCGACGGCCAGCCAGGGCGTCATCGTGGGCAGGAGCATGCGCCAGCCGGAGCGCGGCGCGCCGCCGGCGCGGTCGCGCGCCACCTCCTCGGCCTCGGCCTCGTCCACGAGGGACGGTTCGTTCGCAGGACTCAGGTTCGTCATGACGGTGCCTCCTCTCAGGACCGGGCTCGGGTGCGCGGGTCGATCAGGCCGTACAGCAGGTCGACCACGAGGTTCGCGCCGAGCACGGCGAGCGTGATGACGAGGAACAGCCCCTGCATGAGCGCGTAGTCGTTGTTGGTCACGGCCCCCAGCAGCCGGCCGCCGATGCCCGGGTAGGAGAACACCTGCTCGGTGATCACCGACCCGGAGACCACGAAGCCGAGCGAGATCGCGAAGCCGGCGACCGACGGCAGCACCGCGTTGCGCGACGCGTACGAGCGCAGCACCTTGCGGGGCGACAGACCCTTGGCCTCGGCCGTGAGCACGTAGTCCTCGGACAGGGTGGAGACCATCATGTTGCGCATCCCGAGCAACCAGCCGCCCACGGAGGCGAGCACGATGGTCAGCGCCGGCAGGGCGCCGTAGTGGATGGCGGAGAGGATGAACTCGGCGTTCCAGCCGGGGTCCAGGACGACGTCGTAGCCGCCCTGCAGCGGGAACCAGCCGAGCACGCGGGCCAGGAAGTACGCCAGGATCAGCGCCAGCCAGAAGTACGGCACCGCGGCCAGGAGGGTGGTCGCCGGGATCAGCGAGTCCAGCCAGGTGCCGGGCTTCCACCCGACGAACGCCCCGAGCGTCACGCCCAGGACGGCGGCCATCACGGTGGCGATGCCCACCAGGACCACCGTCCACGGCAGCGACTGCGCGATGACGTCCGTGACCTGCGCCGGGTAGTAGCTGACCGACACGCCCAGGTCGCCGTGGACGAGGTTGTTCAGGTAGTCGACGTACTGGTTCCACAACGGTTGGGAGTCGTCGCCCCCGAGGAGGAGCGCGTATGCCTCGCGGGTCTCGGGCGTGACCGTCCCGCCACGCTGCTGCAGCTTGGCGAGCAGGATGTCGACCGGATTGCCCGGGAGAAGCCGGGGGATCGCGAAGTTCAACGTCAGCGCGGCCCACAGCGCCACGACGTAGAAGCCCATCTTGCGCAGGAAGTAGTTCACGGCAGGGTGCTTTCCTCGGGGACGACGTCTCGGGTCATGTCAGCCGGCCGGCTGGATCTTCTTGAAGATCTCGGCGGCGTCCATCGCGGACCACACGGCCGGGAACGCGTACAGGTCGTCCTCGGAGGGCCAACCGGTGAACTTCGCGGTGTTCCACACGCTGGTGGTGCCGCCGGTGAGGATCGGCACGTACGGCATGTCCTCGAGGATCTGCGCCTGGATCGTGTCGAAGTACGGCTGCCGTGCGGCCGCGTCGTCGAGCGGGAGCTTCGCCAGCTCGTCGAGCGCCTTGTCGACCTCGGGGTTCGAGTACCGCGAGTAGTTGTTCCCCGCGGACTTTCCGACCTTCGCCCCCGAGCCGGAGTCGAAGAAGTAGTTGTAGAGGTAGAACGGGTCGGGCGCCGGCCCCTGCCAGAGGGAGTCGATGGCGAGCTCGAACTTGCCCGACCCCTTCTTCTCCGTCCACTCGTTCCACGACGACTGCGCCGTCTGCAGGTCGATCCCGACCGCCTTCGCCTGGGAGGCCATCGTGTCCAGGGCGGTGATGTAGTCCGTCCACCCGGTCACGACCTCGACCGTCAGCGTGAGCTTCTCGCCGTCCTTCGCGTAGATGCCGTCGGAGCCCTTCGCCCAGCCCGCGTCCTCGAGCAGCTGTGCCGCCTTGTCGGGCTCCGCGGACATCGGGGCGGTCTTCTCGGTGACCGCGTCCGAGACGAACGCGTCCTGGCTGGGGGTCAGCGTGAAGACCGGGGACATCTCGTTCGCGGTCTCCATGAAGGCCAGCTTGTTGAGCTGGGTGCGGTCCATCGCGTAGTACAGCGCCTTGCGGACGGCGGGATCCGTCTGCGGTCCTTCGCAACCCATCTCGGTGCTCGAGCAGGTGGACAGCACCATCTGGTTCTGCCACTGCGTGAACGCGTCGTAGCTGGGGAAGTTCTTGTTCGTGTTCTGGATGTCGGGGATGGGTCCCGTCTGCCAGTCGACCGTGCCGGCCGCGATCGCGTCGGCGCCCGCCTGGTTGCCCGACAGCGCCAGGAAGCGGATGTTCTTCAGCT
Organism: Isoptericola sp. NPDC058082; assembly: GCF_042885055.1. Classification (NCBI taxonomy): domain Bacteria; kingdom Bacillati; phylum Actinomycetota; class Actinomycetes; order Micrococcales; family Promicromonosporaceae; genus Isoptericola; species Isoptericola sp. NPDC058082. Next base: position 29,329 of record NZ_JBHVSQ010000023.1, read on the forward strand.
CGGGCTCGCCGCCCCAGTAGTCGGGGTTCGCCTTGTAGGTGAAGGCCTGCGGCTTGAAGTCGTCGAGCAGGTAGGCGCCGGTGCCCACGGGCTCCTCGATGACGTCCTCGACGGGGTTGATGTCCTTCCACAGGTGCTGGGGCACGATCGGCGTGTTCATCACGTCCGGCCCCTTGACGAACGCCGGCTGCTCGAACGTGAACGTCACGTGCGTGTCGTCGACGGCCTTCGCCGTCCCGTCGAAGCCGCCGCTGTTGATCGACGGGTTGTCCTTGAGGAGGGTGAAGGTGAACTCCACGTCCTTGGCGGTGAACGGCTCGCCGTCGCTCCAGGTGACACCCTCGCGCAGCGTGACGGACAGCTCCGTGCCGTCGTCGTTCCATGCCTGCTCGGTGCCCAGCAGGGGCACCGGGTCCCGCACCTCCGCCTTGTTGTAGAAGAAGAGGGGCTCGTAGATGGTCCCGAGGCCACCGATCTTCGAGGGCGAGAACGGGTTGAAGTTGATCTGGTAGTCGCCGGCCTGGCCGGTGTACGCGACGAGCGTGCTGCTCGCGCCACCTCCCGAGCCGCCCGAGCTGCCGTCCGAGCCGCCCCCGGAGCACGCCGCGAGGGCGAGACCGAGGGCCGCGACGCCGGCGAGCACCGCGCCACGCCGACGGATTCCTGTCCTGAGGAACATCTGCGGTCCTTTCTCGTGCCGGCACCAGAGCCGGCTCCAGCGGCGCCGTCGTCGGCGCTCGTGGGTATTCTTGCCATGGTTAACTTAAGCGGTCAAGTGCCGTAGGTCACTCACGCAAGGAGGCGATACATGCTGCTGGACGGCGTCGCGCAGGTCGTCTCGTCGCGCCGTCTGCTCGATCTCGTGCGGACCCGCGGGTCGATCAGCCGCGTGGAGCTGGCCCGGCTCTCCGGGCTCACCTCCCCGACCGTCACGCACGTGGTCCGGGGGCTCCTGGACCTCGGGCTGGTGCACGAGACCGGTGTCCAGCATCGCGGCAGGGGCCAGCCGCGCCGCCTGCTGAGCGTCACGGCGGACGCCGGGTACGCCGTCGGCATCCAGGTCGACCTCACCACCACGACGGCGGTGGTCGTCGACTTCGCCGGCGCGACGGTCGCGAGCGCCGGGCTGCGGGGCTCCGGGCGGCGCTCGCCCGACCGGACCGTGGGGGCGCTCGTCGACCACGTGGGCGACCTGCTCACCAGCGCCGGCGTCCCGCGCGACCGTGTGCTCGGCGTCGGCCTCGTGACCCACGGTCCGCAGGACCGGGAGCGGGGCATGCTGCTCACCGCACAGCCCACGCCAGCCTGGGAGAGGTTCCCGCTGACGGCGCGGCTGGCCGCCGGGCTGGGGCTGCCCGTCCTGCTGGAGAACGACGCGACCGCGGCGGCCGTGGGCGAGCTGTGGACGCGAGACCTCGACACCGAGACGTTCGGGCTCGTCTACATGGCCTCGGGGATCGGCGGGGCCGTCGTCGTGGACGGCGTCGCCTACCGGGGGCGCGCCTCGAACGCGGTCGAGATCGGCCACGTCCCCCTCCCGGACGCGCGGTCCGCCTGCGTCTGCGGCAACCGTGGGTGCACGCAGGCGGAGGCGGGCCCGGCGGCCGTCGTCACCCAGGCCCTGGCCCACGGCGGTGTCGCCGAGCGCTGGGGCGTGCGGGGACCCGCCGAGGACGCGCTCGCCGACTTCGAGCGCGTGGCCCGTGCCGCGCGCGACGGCGACGCGGACGCCACCGACCTGCTCACCCGGTCCGCCCGCAGGGTCGGCCAGGCGGCCACCGTCCTCGTCAACCTCTTCGACGTGGACACCGTGCTGCTCGCCGGCCCGGCGTTCGCGACGGCCGGCCCCCTGTACCGCCACGTCGTCGGCGCGGCGCTGTCCGAGCACGCCCTCAGCCGCACCCTCAGCCCGCCTCGGGTCGCGCTCTCCGGGCAGGTCGCCACCGTCGCCGCCGTCGGCGGCGCCCTCACCGTGCTGCGCGGCGCACCCGACGCGGGCCTGCCCCTGGGGCGCGCCCGACCCCGACCCTCGACCGACCTCGAACCCGACCAGCCCGCCACGATCGGAGCCCTGTGACCACCGCCCACCACGTCCTGCACCGCGACGGGACCGCCCTCGTCCTCCATCTGCCCGCGCGCGGCCTGCCCGCCGTCGTGCACTGGGGCGCGGACCTCGGTCCGCTCGACGACGCCGCCGCCGAGGCCCTCCTCCGGGCCACCAGCCGCCAGACGCCGCCCGGCACCCTCGACGCCGCCTGGCGTCTGCCGCTCCTGCCGCAGGAGTCCGACGGCTGGTCCGGCCGCCCCGGCCTGCTCGTCACGCGTGCCGGCCTCCCCGTGTACCCGCGGTGGGAGTCCTCCGTGGACCGCCCAGACGAGACGACCGCCGTCGTCACGGCCACCGACGCGGCCGGCAACCTCACCCTGCGCACCCGCGTGGAGGTCGGCCCGGGGGGACTGGTCACGCTCGACCACGAGCTCGTCAACGACGGCGCCGACCGGCTCGAGGTCGCCTGGCTCGAGGCGACCCTGACCGTGCCGAAGACGGCCGACCACCTCACCACGTTCGGCGGGCGGTGGACGCGCGAGAAGTCTCCGCTCACGACCCCGATGCCGCGCGGGACCACGGTGCGCGAGTCCCGCCGGGGTCGCGGCGGCCACGACGCCCCGTGGGTGACGATCGCCTCCGAGGGCGCGCCCCGCGCCGGGACGGGCCGGGTGTGGGCCATCCACCTGGGCTGGAGCGCCGACGTGCGCCACCGCGTCGACCGGGTCACCGAGCACGTCTCGCTGCTCGGCGCGGGAGAGCTCCTCCGGCCCGGCGAGCTCGTCCTGGCGCCCGGCGAGTCGTACCGCGCGCCGACGGCGTACTTCGCCTGGTCGGACGAGGGCCTCGACGGCGTCGCGGCACGGTTCCACACCTGGCTGCGCGCCCGCCCCCGGCACCCGCGCTCGCCCCGGCCGCTCGTGCTCAACACCTGGGAGGCGGTGTACTTCGACCACGACCCCGAGCGCCTCTTCGCGCTCGCCCGGCGGGCGGCGGAGGTGGGGGTCGAGCGCTTCGTCCTCGACGACGGCTGGTTCCCCGCGCGCCGGGACGACACCAAGGGTCTCGGCGACTGGGTGGTCGACCGCGGCGCGTGGCCCGACGGCCTCGAGCCGCTCGCCGAGCTGGTGCACGGCCTGGGGATGCAGCTCGGCCTGTGGTTCGAGCCGGAGATGGTCAACCTCGACTCGGACCTCGCGCGCCGCCATCCCGAGTGGATCCTGGCCAACCCCGCCTCCGTGCCGTCCCCCGACGGCCTGTCGTTCCGTACCCAGTACGTGCTCGACCTGGCGAACCCCGACGCGTGGGAGCACGTCCGGGGGCAGATCTCCGCGCTCGTGACGGATCTCGGCGTCGACTTCGTCAAGTGGGACCACAACCGGGACCTGGTCGAGCCGGTCCACGACGGCGCGCCCGGCACGCACGCCCAGACGCTCGCCGCGTACCGGCTCCTGGACCGGCTCCGGCAGGACCACCCCGCCCTGGAGATCGAGTCCTGCTCCTCCGGCGGGGCGCGCACCGACCTCGGCATCCTCGCCCGCACCGACCGGGTCTGGGCCTCCGACTCCAACGACCCGGTGGAGCGGCAGGACATCCAGCGCTGGACCGAGCTGGTGCTGCCCCCCGAGCTTGTCGGCGCGCACGTCGGGCCCTCGCCCGCGCACTCCTCCGGACGGGCCACCGACCTGTCGTACCGGATCGCCACGTCGCTGCAGGGCTCGGCCGGATTCGAGTGGGACATCCTCGGCTGCACCCCGGAGGAGACCGCCCGGATCACCGCGTTCTCGGCGCTCTACAAGGAGCTCCGAGGCCTTCTCCACACGGGCACCGTGCGGCACCCCGACACCGCCGACCCCGCCCTCCGGGTCCGCACCGTGGTCGCCCAGGACCGGTCGGAGGCCGTCGTCACCGTCGCGACCGTCGCGTCGCCCGAGGAGGCGCTCGCGGAGCGGCTGCGGATCGACGGTCTCGACCCGGAGCGGCGGTACACGGTGCGGCTGCGGGACGAGGTCGGGGAGTCGCGCTGGGGCTGGGTCACGCCGGGCTGGCTCGGCGACGGGCCGGTCACCCTCCCCGGCCGGGTGCTCACCGAGGTCGGGCTGCAGCTGCCGACGCTGTGGCCCGTCCAGGCGCTCGTGCTGCACCTCGCGCCGGCCTAGGCCGGCGGGCCGGTGCTCCCTCGCACCGTGAGCGTCGGGGTCGAGTCGCGGTACGCCCGCGCCTCGGCCCCGGCCATCCGCTCGAACAGCCGCCGGGCCACGTGCGCCCCGTAGCTCGTCACGTCGTGGCTGAGCGCGGTGAGCTGGGGGTAGGCCGCCTGGCACAGCGGCGAGTCGTCCCAGGCCACCAGCGAGACGTCCTCGGGCACACGTGCCCCGAGCCCGTGGGCGACCCCGAGGCCGGCGAACGCCATGACGTCGTTGTCGTAGATCACGGCCGTCACGGGGTCGTCCGCCTCCAGCAGGGAGCGGGTGGCGGCCGCGCCGGAGTCCGGCGTGAAGTCCGCCCGCGCCACCCGGGCGTCCACGTCCGCGCGCCTCGCCTCGTCCTCGAACGCCACGTCACGGATGGTCGTGTGCCCGAAGCCCTCCGTGCCGGACACGCGGCCGATCCTGCGGTGCCCCAGCCCGGCGAGATAGCGCACGCACTCGCGGAGGGCCGTGGCGTCGTCGGTGTACACGGCGGGCAGGTTCCCCGCGAACTCGGGGTCGCCCACGACGACGGCGGGCAGGGCGTCGCGCTCCGACAGCGCCGCGATCCGGGGGTCGTCCTTGCGGGGGTCGACCACGATCACGCCGTCGACGCGGCGGGCGGCGTGCCAGCGCCGGTGCGCCTGGGTCTCGGCCTCCATGTCCGGCACGACCTGCAGCAGCAGCCCGTACGAGCGCTCCGTGAGCACCTGCTCGATGCCCGCGATGAACTGCATGTAGAACGACTCGAAGCCCAGGGTCTCCGGAGCGCGGGCGAGCACCAGGCCGATCGTCTCCACCCGGGCGCCGGACAGCGCCCGGGCCGCCTGGCTCGGCACCCACCCGAGCTCCGCCGCGACCCCGAGGATCCGTGCCCTGGTCTCGTCGGAGACGCCCGGGCGGTCGTTGAGGGCGTAGGACACCGCGCCCGTGGACACACCGGCCCGTCGGGCGATGTCCGCGATCGTGATCCGAGCCATCCGCTCTCCTTCCCGAGCAGGATGGTATGCCTCGCCGGGCCGCTGCCCGCGCCGGGCCGCGCGTCGGAACGCGCCCGACATACGTCCGTGGAATCGTGGGCGCATGACGCCGTCGCCACCGCCCGTCGACCCCGAGGTGCTGACCGCCCTCGCGCAGGGCACCCTGCACGACCCGCACACCGTGCTCGGTCCGCACCTGCTGGACGACCCGGGGACGCCGGCCGACCGGGCCTGGGCGGTCGTGCGCGTGCTGCGGCCGCTGGCCGACGAGGTGACCGTCGTGACCACGGACGGCGAGCACCCGGCCGGGCACGTGGCCGCGGGGGTGTGGGAGTCGGTGGTGCCGGCGGGCGTGGACGCCGGCGGCGGGCGCCACGCGCCGGACTACCGGGTCCGCACGCGGTACGACGACGACGTGCAGACCGTCGACGACCCGTACCGCTTCCTGCCCACGCTGGGCGAGGTGGACCTGCACCTGATCGCCGAGGGCCGGCACGAGGAGCTGTGGCGGGCGCTCGGCGCCAACCCCCGCCGGTTCCCGAGCGCGCTGGGCGACGTCGACGGGACGGCGTTCGCCGTCTGGGCACCGAACGCCCGGGGCGTGCGGCTGGTGGGCGACCACAACCGCTGGACCACGGTGCACCCGATGCGCTCGCTCGGCGCGAGCGGGGTCTGGGAGCTGTTCGTGCCCGGCGTGGGCGAGGGCACCCGGTACAAGTTCGAGGTGCTGGGCGCCGACCGCGTGTGGCGGGCCAAGGCCGACCCGCTCGCCAAGGGCACCCAGGTGCCGCCCGCGACGGCGTCGGTCGTCGTCGACTCGGCGTACGAGTGGTCGGACGGCGAGTGGATGGCACGCCGCGCGGCGACCGACCCGCACTCCGGCCCGGTGAGCGTCTACGAGGTGCACCTGGGCTCGTGGCGGCCGGGTCTCGGCTACCGGGAGCTCGCGGAGGAGCTCACCGCGTACGTCGTCGAGCAGGGCTTCACCCACGTCGAGCTGCTGCCCGTGGCGGAGCACCCCTTCGGCGGGTCGTGGGGCTACCAGGTGACCGGCTACTACGCGCCGACGGCGCGGTTCGGGCACCCCGACGACTTCCGCTACCTCGTGGACCGCCTGCACCGGGCCGGCGTCGGCGTCATCCTCGACTGGGTGCCCGGCCACTTCCCCCGTGACGAGTTCGCGCTCGCGCGGTTCGACGGCGGCCCGCTGTACGAGCACCCGGACTCCCGCCGCGGGGAGCAGCCCGACTGGGGCACGCTCGTCTTCGACTTCGGCCGCCGCGAGGTGCGCAACTTCCTCGTCGCCAACGCGACGTACTGGTTCGAGGAGTTCCACGCCGACGGCCTGCGCGTGGACGCCGTGGCGTCGATGCTCTACCTCGACTACTCGCGCAAGCCCGGCGAGTGGGAGCCGAACGTCCGCGGCGGGCGGGAGAACCTCGAGGCCATCGCGTTCCTGCAGGAGGCCAACGCCACCGCCTACCGCCGCTCCCCCGGCGTCATGATGATCGCCGAGGAGTCCACGGCCTTCCCCGGCGTCACCCGGCCCACCGACGCGGGCGGGCTCGGTTTCGGGCTGAAGTGGAACATGGGCTGGATGAACGACGGCCTGCGATACGTCGCGCACGACCCGATGTACCGGCGCTACCACCACCACGAGCTGACGTTCTCGCTGGTCTACGCGTTCTCGGAGCAGTACGTGCTGCCGATCAGCCACGACGAGGTGGTGCACGGCAAGGGCTCGCTGCTGCGCCGCATGCCGGGCGACCGGTGGAAGCAGCTCGCCGGGGTGCGCGCCTTCCTCGCCTACCAGTGGACCCACCCGGGCAAGCAGCTGCTGTTCATGGGGCAGGAGTTCGCGCAGGACGCCGAGTGGGACGAGGGCTCCGGCCTCGACTGGTGGCTGCTCGAGACCCCGGGCCACGCCGGCGTGCAGCGCCTGGTGCGCGACCTCAACGCGGTCTACCGCGCCACGCCCGCCCTCTGGGAGCGGGACTTCGACGCCGCCGGCTTCGAGTGGCTCGACGCCGACGACGCCGACCACGACACGCTCTCGTGGGTGCGCCGGTCCGCCGACGGCGCCCCCGTCGTCGTGGTCGTGAACTTCGCGGGCGTCCCGCACGAGGGCTACCGGCTCGCACTGCCCGACGGCGGCGCCTGGGACGAGGTCCTCAACACGGACGCCGAGGTCTACGGCGGCTCCGGCGTCGGCAACCTCGGCCGCGTGCACGCCCAGGACGTGCCGTGGAAGGGGCGGCGGCACTCCGTCACGCTGCGGGTGCCGCCGCTCGGCGCGCTGGTGCTGCGACCCGCCGATCGGTAGAGCCGCCGGTCAGGTAGAGCCGTCAGTAGAGGCTGATCGCCAGGCGCTGACGGGCCTTGACCACGCGGGGGTCGGTGGGGCCGACGATCTCGAAGTACTCGACCAGCCGCACGCGCAGCTTCTCCTTGGCGTCCGCGTCGGCACCGGGGAGCAGCTCGAGCAGCCGGGCGAAGGCGTCCTCCACCTTGCCGCCGAGCATGTCCATGTCGGCCACGCCCAGCTGCGCGTCGAGGTCGGCCGGGGCGTCGGCCGCCGCGGTCCGGGCCGTCTGGAGGTCGACGCCGCGCGTGCGCTGCAGCAGGCGCACCTGCGCGAGCCCGGCCACCGCGAGGGCATCCTTCGGGTCCTGCTTGATCGCCTTCTCGTACGCGGCGACGGCGGTGTCGAGGTCGTCGCGCTCGATCGCGTCGTACGCCTCCTGGTGCAGCGGCGGCAGCGGCTCCTCGACCGGCTCCTGGTCGGCGGCCTCGGCGGGCTCCTCGCCCTCGGCGCCCTGGGCCGGGGCGCGTCCCGTGACGCCGTTCTGCTCGGCCGCGGCCAGCACCTGGTCCAGCACGCCGCGCACCTGCTCCTCGGGCGCCGCGCCCTGGAACAGCGGGAGCGGCTGGCCCTGCAGCACCGCGACGACGGTCGGCACGCCCTGCACCTGGAAGGCCGCGGCCACCTGGGGGTACGCCTGCGCGTCGAGACGGCCGAGCAGGAACCTGCCGGCGTACTCCTCCGCGAGCCGACCCAGCAGCTCGCCGAGGTCGGCGTTGGCCTTGTCGGTGGGGATCCACAGCAGCATGACCACGGGGTACGTGGTCGAGTCCTGCACCACCTGCTGGAAGTTCGCGTCAGTGACGTCCAGCACGTAGCCGCCCGCCGACGGCGCCCCACCGGGCTCCCCCGGGGGCGGCGACTGCGGGCGGTTGAGCGCCGACAGGTCGACGGCGCCACGCGTGCTGAAGGTCGGGTCGGGCGTGGGGTTGGTCATGGGCGCCATCCTACGAGCGGAGCGTCAGTTCGAGGCCGCCGTCGCCACGTGCGAGTACCCGAGCGGCCGGATCTTCTCGTCCGAGCCCTTGGCCGGGACGTACAGCGCGACCATGTCCGTGTACTCGGTCTTCAGCACGTTGGTCTGCGCGGCGTCGCCGAGCAGCGCCTTCTGCGTCTCGGAGAGGGCGGGCACCTTGGCCTCGTCCTCGGCCTTGACCGTGGTCGTGCCGTCGAGGACGCCCATGACGAGCGCCCCGCCGTCGGCCGTGCGGACGGCACGGACCTCGTCCTTGCGCGCCTTGTACTTCTGCGTGTACTCGGTCCCGGACTCCTCGAAGCCGTCGACCTCCTTCCACGCCGCCGCGTCGGCCGCGACGGCCGCGACCAGGTCGCCGTCGGGCAGCTCGAAGCCCTTCGCGAAGGACGACTTCTTGGCCCCGAGGGTGACGAGGTCCGCGTACTGCGCGAGGGCGTCGACCGGGGACGCCGCCAGGGAGTCGTCGTCCCCCGCGACGGCGGCCGAGCCCACGGCCGAGTCGGCGAAGTACGGCATGCTCTGCCCCGGGATGAGCTGCACCCACGACCACATCTTGTAGTCGGCGCGCGCGGACCCCTGCTCGAACGCGACGAGGCGCGGCGTCTCGAGGTCCTCGGTGCTGGCCGTGATGGAGAAGCTCGTGCGCGGCCACCCCTCGGTGGTGGGGATGATCATCTGCTGGGACTCGCTCGGGATGTCCGTGACGAACTCCGCGTTGTCCCGCTTCTTCGCGACCGCGAGCTGGCTGGTGCGCACCTCGTACGCCGGGCCGGTCACGCGCGCCTTGAGATCCTTGCCCTTGAGGGCCTTGTCGGCCTTCGCGACCGTGTCCGCGACCGCGGTGAACACCTGGGTGTCCTGCTCCTCGGTCAGCACGGGCCCGCCGACGGCCTCGCCGGGCTGGGGCTGGGGCAGCTCGTCGGCGCAGCCGGCGAGCAGCGTCGTCGACACGACGAGGGCGCTCGCCACGGCCAGGCCGCGGGTGGTACGGCGGTTCATCGGTTCTCCCCGTCGTCGTCGGTCGTCGGGCCGGCGGCCTGCCCGGTGCGGGTGGCGTCGCCGAAGCCCCAGGTAGCGCGCCAGGCAGCGGCGCGCCCCGCGGGCGTGGAGGTGTCGGGTCGGGGTGCGCCCTGCTCGGACGCCTGGTCGGGCTGCGCCGGGCGCACCGTGGGGATCGAGCCCGTGATGGCGCGCAGCATGCGGGTCATCCCGCCCTGCTCCGCGGCCCGCCGGGCCTCCTCCTGGGCACGCAGCTCCCGCCGCGTCATGCGCAGGGCGCCGGTGGCGGTCGTCGGCTCGGCCGGCACGGGCTCGTGCACGGACGCCTCCGCCGGCACCGGCACCGCCGGGGCGGGCAGGCTGCCGAACGGCGCGGGCGCCGCCGCGTCGACGCCGACCGGCGTCGCCTCGGGCGCCGGGTCGGCCGACGACGCCGGTGCGTCGACAGCCGCGTCGGCGGTCTCCTCGCGCTGGCGGCGTCGCGACCGGCGCAGGAGCCGGCCGGCGAGCGGTACCTCGGCCGTGCCGGAGGCCGAGTCGCGGGCGGTGCCGTCCTCCCGGGAGTCGTCCTCGCTCTCGCCGTCCGGCGCGGGCTCGACGGGCGGGACGTCGTCCACCGACGGCCCGGCGGGTGTCGCCGGCGACCAGGGGCCGGCGGACTCGGTCGACGGGCGCACCGGGGCGAACGGCGCCCCGAGGCCACCTGCCGACGGCCCGTCGTGGAGGTCGGTGGCGGTCTCGTCGCCCGCGCCCTGCTCGGCGAGGTCGGCCTGGCGGGCGCGGGTACGCCGTCCCCCCAGCACGAGCAGCAGGGCCCCGGCGAGCACCAGCACGGCGCCCACCCCGACGCCGGGCCACAGGTAGGGCGTGCTCACGGTGCGCGGCCAGCTGAGCTCGAGGGTCGGCGCCTGCGCGCCCTTGCCGACGCCGGCGGCGAGGAGCGTCCAGCTGCCGGGGCGGTCGCTCCAGCGCAGCGTGACGCTGTTCTCGTCGGAGGCCTCGGCCACCCACATGTCCGACCCTGCCGGGTCGGGGCCGGACTCCGGCGCCTCGTTGGTCTCGGCGTCGGCGTCGGCCGGCTCGCCCGCCGCGACGGAGAGGTTCTCCCAGTCGCTCAGACCCGTCACGCGCGAGTACGGGTCGTTGCCGACCCACCCCTTGACGTCGACGTCGCGACCGACGGCGAGGGTGACCTTCTGACCCTCGGGGACGGACGCGCTCACGGTGACGTCGCCACCGACGAGCCCGAGGACACCGGGGTCGGTGACGACGAGCGTGCCGTCACCGGTCGGCTTGGCCGTGGCGACCACCGTGTCGGTGTCGCGCCAGACCGTGGCCGAGGCGACACCGAGCGCGGCGGCTGCCAGTCCGACCAGGACCAGGACACCGCCCAGAATGCGTTGCAGCACCGAGCTTTCCCTTCGACGTGGACAGTCCAGCATAGGGACGGCGCGGCGGGCTCCGTCCACGTGACCGCCCTGGCAGGGTGCGGTTCACCAACCCTTCACGACTCGCGTACGACCGACGCGCCCGGGCTCCTGCGCGTCGTCACGACCCGTGGAACACTGCCGTGGCGACGCCGTGGCGCCGCACCGACCCGGCGTGGGAGGATGTCCGACTCGTCCCGCGAGGGCCAGAATGTCCCGAGTATCGGCGCCCTGCCCCCGCCACTATCCTGGCGACGCCGGGGCACCCACCATGTACGGAGGTCTGCACGTGTCCGACGAGCGCACGCTCTTCCCGATCACCATGCGCGGTTACGACCGCCCGCAGGTGGACGGTCACATCGCCCGACTCGAGCAGGCGCTCGAGGAGGCCCGCCGGAACGTCGAGAGCACCGACGCGCGCGCCATGCAGATCTCCTCGGAGCTCGCGCTCGCGCAGCGCCAGCTGCGGGAGAACGAGAAGCCCTCGTACGCCGGGCTCGGCTCGCGCGTCGAGCGGCTCCTGCGGTCCGCGGAGGAGCAGTCCACCGAGGTCCTCACGCAGGCGAACCAGCAGGCCGCCGACATCATGGCGCGCGCCAAGCTGTCCGCGGGCCAGGTGCGCGCCCGCGCGGAGTCCGAGGCCTCCGAGCTGCTGGGCAGCGCCCGCCGCGAGGCGGAGGAGATCCGGTCCACCACGGCCGCCGAGGCGGAGGGCACCCTGCTCGCCGCCCAGCGCCGCGCCGAGGAGCTCGTGGGCTCCGCCGAGCGCGAGGCCGCCCTCATCACCAGCACCCTGTCCGCGGAGGAGAGCGAGCGGCGCGCCACCCTCGAGCGCGAGATCGGCGTCCAGCGTTCCACCGCGGAGCGCGAGACCACCGAGCTGCGGGTCGCCGCCGAGCGGGACACCGCGCAGCAGCGGGCCCAGGCCGCCGCCGAGGCCGCGGCGCAGCGCGAGGAGGCCGACCGCGAGTCGAGCGATCTCCTGGAGCGCACCCGCCGCGAGGCCGCCCGCATCGTCGCCGAGGCCAAGCACCAGGCCGCCGAGGCGTCCGACGCCGTGACGACCGAGCTCGAGCAGCTGCGCGAGCAGGCCCGTGCCGCGCTGGCCGACGCCGAGCTCGAGATCGCGCAGCGCCGCGAGCAGGTGGAGCACGAGGCCGCCGCGCGGCACGAGACCGCACGCCAGGAGACGGACCTGCTCGTCCGCGCCGCCGAGGAGCACGCGGCGGAGGCCGAGCAGCGCGTCGCCCTGGCCCTGCAGCAGGCGGAGAAGGTCCGCGCGGAGTCCGACGCGTACGTGAAGTCCCTGGTCGCGGACGCCCGCCGCACCGCGGACGGGATCGTCGCCGAGGCGCGGGAGTTCACCGAGCAGATGGTCAACGACGCGCGCGTCGAGGCGGAGAACCACCGCTCCACGGCCACCCGCCAGCTCGAGGACCTCACCCGCCGGCACGACTCGATCAACTCCTACCTCGAGGAGCTCCGCGGCCTGCTCGGCACGGAGAAGTCCGAGACCCCGGCCGGCGCGGGCCAGCCCGTCGCCCTCGTGCAGAAGGCCGTCCCGGCACCCCCGGCCCCGCAGGCGAAGACGGTCGACGAGACCGCCGACGTCGAGCCGGAGGCCGACGAGCAGGCGGACGAGCAGGGAGCCGAGGCCCTCGACGCGCAGCCGGACGACGCGGCGCCCCAGGACACCGCCGACGGCGACGACACCGCCGCGAAGACCGAGACCGAGGCGACGACCGAGGCCGAGGCCGACGTCGAGGAGGAGTCTCCGGCCCCGTCCAAGGCCTGAGCGACCACGCCCCGACGCCGCGGGCCCGCCACCGTTCGCCTCGAGCGGCACCCGTTGGCCCCCCCCCCACCCCCCGCCCCCCCCCCCGTTCGGTGGCGGGCCCGCGGCGTCTCGTCCGCCCGGCGCGTCAGCTGGTCGGGGCCGGGCGGTACTGCCAGGGCCAGCGGGGCGGGTTGGTGCGCTCGGCCACGCGCCGGTGCAGCAGCGCGATCGCGGCGGCGACGGTCGCCGGGTCCTCGACCGCGCTCATGTGACCGGCGGCCGGGACGACGGTGAGCGCGCCGTCCCGCGCGGCGTGCACCATGTGCTCGGCCTCGACGAGCGGGGTCACCTGGTCCTCCGCCCCGACCACCACGGAGACGGGGCCGTCGAACGTGCGCAGCACGTCGGTGCGGTCCGGACGGGCCGCCATCGCGCGCTGCGCCCAGGCGACGCCCGACGGCGACTGCGCACGGATCCAGGACTCCAGCAGCGGGAAGAGGTTCCGCCGCCGCTCCACGCTCGTCGGCCCGAGCAGCGCGCCGGGCATGCTGAGCACCGGGTCGAGCGTCTGCCCCGCGGTGACGGCGTCGGCGATCCGCAGCCGGTTGGCGCGCGCGGCGTCGAGGTCGGCGGTCGACTTGGTGTCGACGAGCCCGAGCCCGACGACGAACCCCGGATGGCGCTCCGCCAGGGCGAGCGCCACGTAGCCGCCCATCGACAGACCGACCACGACCGCGTTGCCCTCGCCCTGCTCCCGCATGGTGCGGTGCACGGCGTCGGCGACGTCCTCGAGCCGCGCCGGGATGCCGCCGAGGTCGGAGTGCCCCTGACCGGGCAGGTCCACGCCGAGGGCGCGCACCCCCTCGGGCAGGGCCTGCGCCGCGGCCGCCCACATGCGGTGGTCCAGCGGGAAGCCGTGCAGCAGCAGGACCGGCGTGCCCGCCCCGTCGTGGAGCGGGTAGGTCGCCAGGAGCGCGGAGGGGGTGGTCATCGTCGACTCCTCGTCGTCAGCAGTGTCGTCAGGGATGTCGTCAGGGGTGTCGTCAGGGGTGTCGTCAGCGGTTCACCTCGGCGGGCCGAGCCGGCCGCTGCGGGTGGTGTGCCGTGTCACCGCGGCACCGTCTCTGCCTGCTGCGCCTCGCCGTCGTAGTGCGTGGGCAGCGGGGCGTGGCCGGGCAGCACGTGCCCGACGATCTCGTCGAGGACCCGGCGCACCGCCGGCTCCCCGACCCACAGGTGCTTCGCGCCGTCGACGCCGATCACCTCGGCCTGCGGGACGCGCACGAACCGCCGGCGGGCCTCGTCGGGACGCAGGTAGTCGTCGTGCTCGGGCACCAGCACGACCAGCGGGCGGCCGAAGGAGGCCCAGCGGTCGAGGTCGGCGTCCGTGGCGCGGTGCAGCGGCGGCGACAGCAGGATCGCGCCCTCGACGGCCGGGTCGGTGCCGTGCTTGAGCACCAGCTCCGTGCCGAACGACCACCCGACGAGCCACGGCCGCGGCAGCTCGCGGAACTCTGCGAGCTCGATCGCGGCGGCGACGTCGTAGCGCTCCGCCTCGCCGCCGTCGAACGCGCCGTCGGACGTGCCGCGCGGCGAGGACGTGCCACGGGTGTTGAAGCGCAGGACGGCGAGGTCCGCGAGCGCGGGGAGCCGCCAGGCCGCCTTGCGGTACACGTGCGAGTCCATGTAACCGCCGTGCGTGGGCAGGGGGTGGAACGTGAGGAGGGTCGCGACCGGGTCCCGGTCGGCCGGGAGGGCGAGCTCGCCGACGAGCGTGAGCCCGTCCGCGGTGTGCAGCTCGACGTCCTCACGGCGGGCGGGGAGCATCGTGAGGGAGCGGATCTGGTGGCCGGTGGCGTCGTCGTTCATCGCCTCCAGCGTAGTTCGGCCGGGCGTTCCAGGCCGGTCCTGCGGGGCGTTCAGCGCAGCCGGGCGCGCCGCTCCCAGCAGGAGGAGTGCCAGTGCCGGCGGTCCTCGAGGCCCGCGGCCTCTCCCCCGACCGCGTCGCGCTGCCACGCGACGACGTGCGGGGTGCCCGCCGGGATCTCCTGCCGGCACGCGGGGCACCGGTACGCCTTGTCCCCGCCGCGCAGCCGCCGCACCGTCCACTCGCCGTCCGCCGCGCTCTCCCGCCGCACGCCGCCGAGGGCACGGTCGAGGTCGAGCGGCGGGGTCTCGGCGCCCCAGGGGCGCTTGCGGGAGGGTCGGCGGGACGGCATGGCACCCATTGTCGCCCGGCGAGGGCCGGCCGGTCCGCACGGCGGTGGTCCCGGCGGACCCTGGACGGCGCGGTCAGGTCGTGCCGTTACAGTGGCCCGGTTCGTCCCCGCCGACCGAAGGACTCCCCGTGAAGCTCCGCACGTCCGCCGCCGCTGCCGCGCTGGCGCTGGCCGCGGCCCTGACCCTGACCGCCTGCGCCGACGACTCCTCCGGTGACGGCGCCACGCCGTCCGCCTCCGCGTCGTCGTCCCCGGCCACCGAGGCTCCGGAGCCGACGAAGGAGGACGTCGCCGCGCTCGAGACCGTGAAGGTCGAGGGCAAGGCCGGTGCGGAGCCGAAGGTGACCTTCAAGACCCCGCTCGAGGTCTCGGTGCCCACGTCGCGCGTGATCGACGAGGGCGACGGCGCCGACCTCACCGAGGGCATGAAGATCACCATGGACACCGTCGCCTTCCTCGGCACCGACGGCTCCACCCAGGGCTCCACCTGGGAGCAGAAGACCCCGCAGAGCTTCATCCTCGGCGACGCGAACTACGGCGTGCTGACCGAGCCGCTGACCGGGCAGAAGGTCGGGACGCGCCTCCTCGTGGCCAACCCCGTGCAGGGCCAGGACGGCTCGACGGCGACCATGGTCAACCTCGTCGAGATCACGGACGCGACGAAGATCCCGACGCGCGCCGAGGGCACGGCCGTCGAGCCCGAGAAGGGCCTGCCGGCGGTCACGCTGGACGACTCCGGCAAGCCCTCGGTGGAGATCCCGGACGGCTACGAGGCGCCCAAGGACCTCGTCGCGCAGACCCTGATCAAGGGCGACGGCGCCAAGGTCGAGAAGGACCAGACGGTCACCGCGCAGTACACGGGCTGGACGCTCGACGGCGAGTCGTTCGACTCGTCGTGGGACCGCGGCACCCCGAGCTCGTTCTCGCTCCAGCAGGTCATCGCCGGCTGGACGGACGGCCTCGCCGGGCAGACCGTCGGCAGCCAGGTGCTGCTCGTCATCCCCGCCGACCAGGCGTACGGCGCCGAGAAGAGCGACGACAACGAGCTCGCCGGCCAGCCGCTGGTCTTCGTCGTGGACATCCTCGACGCGCAGTGACCTCCCGCCGTCGTCGTGACGTCGAGCACGTCACGACGACGGCCGTGCAGGTCGGCCGCAGGTCGGCTGCAGGTCGGCCGCAGGTCGGCCCCACCACGACGGCGGGCCCCCGGTCACAAGGGGCCGCCGTCGCGGGGTGTCTCGGGTGCCACGAGTAAAAAACCCACCCCCACCAAAAC
>NZ_JBHVSQ010000023.1:45590-47917 GCF_042885055.1 Isoptericola sp. NPDC058082
GCTGGTGGGGGGGGCGGTGCGGCGACTGCGGCTAGGGTGGGGGGCGGGTTGGTTGGGGGGGGGCGGGGGTTACACCCCGTTTGGCCCCCCCACCGCCGTGTTGCCGCTGGCGCCTGTTCCCCGCCGTCGCGCGTAGTCTCGGGTGCCATGAGCGCAGAGCCCACCCCCGCCGAAGCGACCGTGCCCGCCGACGCCGACGTCGCCCCCGAGCGCGAGGTCCTCACCTGGACCCTGCTGCCCGTCGCGATCCGCGAGCTCGCCCAGCAGGTCGTCGACAGCGGCTTCCTGCCCGACGTCGTGATCGCCGTCGCGCGCGGCGGCCTGGTGCCCGGCGGCGCGATGGCGTACGCCCTGGGCACCAAGGGCGTGGGCACGATGAACGTCGAGTTCTACACCGACATCGGCAAGACCCTCGACGACCCGCGCGTGCTCCCGCCGCTCATGGACACGTCCGAGCTGCCCGGGTCCAAGGTGCTCGTCGTGGACGACGTCGCCGACTCCGGCCGCACCCTCGCGCTCGTCATGGACATGCTCGCGAAGCAGGGCGCCGACGCCCGGTCCGTGGTGCTCTACACCAAGCCCCGCACGATCATCCGGCCGGACTACTCCTGGCGGGACACCGACCTGTGGATCACGTTCCCGTGGTCGGCCGACCCGCCCGTCACCGGCGCGCACTCGGCCGACGTCTGAGCAGCTGAGCACCGTCACGCCGCGCGGGCGAACAGCTCCCGCGCGCGGTCGACGACGAGGTCCGGACGCTCGTCGACCATGAAGTGCGAGACCCCGGGGAGCACGTCGACGGTGAGGTCGTCGGCGTGCTCCTCGTAGCCGCCGAGCAGCGCGGGGTCGCTGAGGATGTCGTTCTCGCCGAGCAGCGCCACGGTCGGCGCGGCCAGGTGCTGGTCGCGGTAGGCGCCGCGCAGCACCGCCCACAGTTCGCGACGCACGAAGTCTCGACAGAGCGCCGAGCCGGCGCGCGCGCCCGCGGGCTGCCGCAAGGGCGCGAGGTACGCTTCGACGTCGGCCTCCGTCATCACGGGCGCGTCGCTGCCGTACTCCTGGAGCAGGTGGCGCGGCAGCCGCTGCCGGCCCCGCGACAGGGCGCGCGGTCCGGTCAGTCGCGAGGCGATGACCACCTGGAACCAGGTGTGCCGCATCATGAGCAGCAGTCGCGGGTCGAACCGCAGCCACAGGTGGGGCACGCCCATGCTCAGCAACGAGACGGCGCGGTCGGGTCGCTCGAGGCACAGGTGGAAGCCGACCAGCGCGCCCCAGTCGTGCGCGACGACGTGCGTCCGGTCGACGGCGAGCGCGTCGAGCAGGCCGACGACGTCGGCCAGGAGCCGGTCGCGCGTGTAGCCGTCCGGCGGCGCGTCGGTCCAGCCGAACCCGCGCAGGTCGGGGCACACGACCCGGTGGTCGTCGGCGAGCGGTCCGATGACGCCGCGCCACTCCCACCAGTGCTCCGGGAACCCGTGGAGCAGCAGCACCGGGTCCCCGGTCCCCTGCTCGACGACGTGCATCGCGAGCCCGTCGACGTCGACCCACCGGTGGGTGACGCCGGCGAGCTCGGGCATCGGCACCTCGGCCGACGCCTCGGGCCGCGCCGAGGCGGCCCGCCCCTCGCCCACCACGTTCTCGTCCATCCCTCGACGGTACTACGTTCATAGTGCCATGTCACTAGATCTGTAGTACCGGGGTTAGGGTGCCGTGGTGACCACCAGCATCCCGCCCCGACGCCGCGCGCTCGACGCGGCGGTGGACCTGCTCGGCACCGAGGGGCTCCGCGCCCTCACCCACGGACGCGTCGACGAGCGCGCCGGGCTTCCCCGCGGTTCGACGTCGAACTACTTCCGCACCCGCGCCGCGCTGCTGGCGGGCGTCTCCGACGAGCTCGCCGCCCGCGACCTGGCGGGCCTGTCCGCCGCACCGGAACCCCGGTCTGCGGCCGACTTCGTCGACATGCTGTGCGCCGGCTTCGCGCAGGCGACCGGCCCCGACCGCGCCGCCACGACCGCCCGCCTCGTCCTCTTCCTGGAGGCGAGCCACGACCCCGACCTCCGCGGGCGCGTCGACCGCGGCCGCGAGGCGCTCCTCGACTGGGGCGAGCGGATGGTGGGCCGCCTCGGGGCCGCCGACGCGCGCGCGGCGATGATCGCCGTCTCCGGCGCCTACGAGGGCCTGCTGCTCCACGCGATCGCCCGCCACGACCCGACCGACCCCCGCCCGCCCCTGACGCTCGTCGTCGACGCCGCCCTGGACTCGCCGAGGTAGCACGAGAGGGGGGGGTGGGGAGGGGGTGGGTTGCCCTCTCTTGTTTCCTCTGC
>NZ_JBHVSQ010000024.1:0-27402 GCF_042885055.1 Isoptericola sp. NPDC058082
GGATTCGCGGAGGAAGAAGGAGAGGGCGGACCGCCTTTGCTGCGGTCCGCCCTCTCGTGCTACCTCGGCAGGGGTCAGAAGTCCCAGTCGTCGTCCTCGGTGGCCACGGCCTTGCCGATGACGTACGACGAGCCCGACCCGGAGAAGAAGTCGTGGTTCTCGTCGGCGTTCGGCGACAGGGCCGCGAGGATGGCCGGGTTCACGGCCGTGTCCTCCTTGGGGAACAGCGCCTCGTAGCCCAGGTTCATCAGGGCCTTGTTGGCGTTGTACCGCAGGAACGCCTTGACGTCCTCGGTGAGGCCGAGCTCGCCGTACAGGGCGTCGGTGTACTCGACCTCGTTCTCGTACAGCTCGAAGAGCAGCTCGAACGTGTACGCCTTGAGCTCGTCCTGCTCGGTCTGGCTGACCTGCGCCAGGCCCTTCTGGTACTTGTAGCCGATGTAGTACCCGTGCACGGCCTCGTCACGGATGATGAGGCGGATGAGGTCGGCCGTGTTCGTGAGCTTGGCGCGGCTCGACCAGTACATCGGCGCGTAGAAGCCGGAGTAGAACAGGAACGACTCGAGCATCGTCGAGGCGACCTTGCGCTTCAGCGGGTCGTCGCCGCGGTAGTAGTCGAGCACGATCTCGGCCTTGCGCTGCAGGTGCGGGTTCTGCTCCGACCAGGCGAACGCCTCGTCGATCTCCCGTGTCGAGATCAGCGTCGAGAAGATCGACGAGTAGCTCTTGGCGTGCACCGACTCCATGAACGCGATGTTGGTGTACACCGCCTCCTCGTGCGGGGTCAGCGCGTCGGGGATCAACGACACCGCGCCGACCGTGCCCTGGATGGTGTCCAGCAGCGTGAGGCCGGTGAACACGCGGGTCGTCATGAGCCGCTCGGCGTCGGTGAGCGTGTGCCACGACTGGATGTCGTTCGACACCGGCACCTTCTCCGGCAGCCAGAAGTTGCCGACCAGGCGGTCCCAGACCTCGAGATCCTTCTCGTCCTGCAGACGGTTCCAGTTGATCGCGGTCACGCGATCGATGAGCTTGAGCTTCCCCGTGGGCGCCATGTCTTCTCTTCTCCACACATTCCGTAGTTGCCCGACGCGATCACAGCATGCAGCTGACGCAGCCCTCGATCTCCGTGCCCTCGAGGGCCATCTGGCGGAGACGGATGTAGTACAGCGTCTTGATCCCCTTGCGCCAGGCGTAGATCTGGGCGCGGTTGACGTCGCGCGTCGTCACCGTGTCGGGGAAGAACAGCGTCAGCGACAGGCCCTGGTCCACGTGCTGCGTCGCGGCGGCGTACGTGTCGATGATCTTCTCGTAGCCGATCTCGTACGCGTCCTGGTAGTAGTCCAGGTTGTCGTTCGTCATGTACGGCGCCGGGTAGTACACGCGACCGAGCTTGCCCTCCTTGCGGATCTCGATCTTGGCGGGCACCGGGTGGATCGACGACGTCGAGTTGTTGATGTAGCTGATCGACCCGGTGGGCGGCACGGCCTGGAGGTTCTGGTTGTAGATGCCGTGCTCCACGACCGACGCCTTGAGCGCACGCCAGTCGTCCTGCGTCGGGATGGCGACACCGGCCTCCGCGAAGAGCTGCGCGACGCGCTCGGTCGCCGGCTTCCACTCGCCGTCGGTGTACTTGTCGAAGTACTCGCCCGTGGCGTACTTCGAGTCCTCGAACCCGCCGAACGCCTTGCCGCGCTCGATCGCGAGCCGGTTGGACGCCGCGATCGCGTGGTACGCGACCGTGTAGAAGTAGAGGTTCGTGAAGTCCACGCCCTCGGCGGACCCGTAGTAGATCCGCTCGCGCGCGAGGTACCCGTGCAGGTTCATCTGGCCGAGGCCGATGGCGTGCCCGAGGTCGTTGGCGCGGCGGATCGACGGGACCGACTCGATGCTCGTCTGGTCGGAGACGGCGGTGAGCGCGCGGATCGCGGTGTCGATCGTCTTGGCGAAGTCCGGCGAGTCCATCGTCTTGGCGATGTTCAGCGAGCCGAGGTTGCAGGAGATGTCCCGTCCGACGTGGTCGTAGGACAGGTCCTCGTGGAACGTCGACGGCGTCGAGACCTGCAGGATCTCCGAGCACAGGTTCGAGTGCGTGATGCGGCCCTTGATCGGGTTCGCCTTGTTCACCGTGTCCTCGAACATCACGTACGGGTACCCGGACTCGAACTGCAGCTCCGCGATGGTCTGGAAGAAGTCGCGGGCCTTGATCGTCGTCTTCGTGATGCGGTCGTCGGCGACGAGCTCGTCGTACTTCTCCGAGATGGAGACGTCGGCGAACGGCTTGCCGTAGACGCGCTCGACGTCGTACGGGCTGAACAGGTGCATGTCCGCGTTCGTCTTCGCGAGCTCGAACGTCACGTCGGGGATGACGACGCCCAGCGAGAGGGTCTTGATGCGGATCTTCTCGTCCGCGTTCTCCCGCTTGGTGTCGAGGAACCGCATGATGTCCGGGTGGTGCGCGTGCAGGTACACGGCGCCCGCACCCTGGCGCGCGCCGAGCTGGTTGGCGTACGAGAACGAGTCCTCGAGCAGCTTCATCACGGGGATGACGCCGGACGACTGGTTCTGGATGTGCTTGATCGGCGCGCCGTGCTCGCGGACGTTGCTCAGCAGCAGGGCCACGCCGCCGCCGCGCTTCGACAGCTGCAGGGCGGAGTTGATGCCGCGCGCGATGGACTCCATGTTGTCCTCGATGCGCAGCAGGAAGCAGGAGACGGGCTCGCCGCGCTGCGCCTTGCCCACGTTGAGGAAGGTCGGCGTCGCGGGCTGGAACCGCCCGGAGACGACCTCCTCGACGACGTCCCGCGCGACCTGCTCGTCGCCGTCGGCCAGGCCGAGGGCGACCATCGAGACGCGGTCCTCGAAGCGCTCGAGGTACTTCTTCCCGTCGAACGTCTTCAGCGTGTACGACGTGTAGTACTTGAACGCGCCGAGGAACGACTCGAACTGGAAGTCCTTCGAGTACGCGAGCCGGAACAGCTCCTTGACGAAGGTGCGCGAGTACTTCTCGAGGACCGCAGGGTCGTAGTACTTGTTCTCGAGGAGGTAGTCGAGCTTCGCGTCGAGCGTCTCGAACTGGATGGTGTTCGGCACCACGTGCTGCTCGAAGTAGGCCGTGGTGGCCTCGCGGTCCTTGTCGAACTGGATCTTGCCGTCCGGTCCGTACAGGTTCAGCATCGCGTTCAGCGCGTGGTAGTCGAGCTGCACGCCCTGCAGCGGCACGGGGGTGGCCCCCGCGAGCTCCGGGTCCGTCGTCGAGCTCACGCCGAGATCAGTGACTGTCGTTGCCAAAATCGTCCCAATCCGTCACGGACGCGCCGGGCGTCCTCAGCCGTCCCCAGGAGTTCGAAGGCGTACAGGTAGGGCACCTGGCACTTCGCGGAGATGATGTCGCCGGCGATGCAGTACGCAGCGCCGAAGTTGGTGTTCCCCGCGGCGATGACGCCGCGGACGAGCGACCGGTTGTGCGGGTCGTTGAGGAACTCGCGCACGCGCCGAGGCACGGCGCCGCCCTCGTTGCCCCCGCCGTATGTCGGGACCATGAGCACGTAGGGCTCGGTCACCGTGAGGGACCCGTCCGTCTTGCGCACCGGGATCCGGTGCACGGACATGCCGAGCTCCTCCAGCCCGAGTCGCTGGACGAACCGGTGGGTGTTCTCCGACACGCTGGAGAAGTAGACGAGAGAACTCATGCTCAGCCTCCCCCCGGATGCTGCTACCAGACCGACGTGCTGCGTCGCCGAAGACGCACGGCGCCCCGGGTCGGGTTCGAAGCCCGGGGCGCCGGCCGTTCGTGGGGTGCGGGGCCGCTGCCTGCGGGCCCCGCCTGTTGTCGAGTCTGTGTCGCGGTCGGCGTCAGGCCGAGACGGCCTGCTGCGCGGCGACCGCGGCGATCTGGTCCGGGCGGAAGCCCGACCAGTGGGTGTCGCCGGCGACGACGACGGGGGCCTGCAGGTAGCCGAGCCCGCGGACCATCTCGAGCGCCTCGGCGTCCTGCGTGATGTCGACCACGGAGTACTCGACGCCCTTGCGGTCGAGGGCGCGGTAGGTCGCGTCGCACTGCACGCAGGCCGGCTTGCTGTAGACCGTGATGCTCATGTGTCTCTCCCTCTCTGCGCTCCCCACCGGGGGCTTCGTCCGACCGGTGTCGCGACCCTGCGAGCCGGTCCCCTCGACGGGCCTCGAAAGGGCCCGGACCAGGGATGACGCCCGTGGAACTACGCCGGTGTGCTTTGTTCGAAGGGCTGTGCGCCCCGCGTGCTCCAAACACTACACCTAGTGGTCAGGGCGCGCGCGGGACCGACATCTTGTGGTTGACACCGCTGTCATTCGTCGAACACCCCTCGCCGCACGCGCTCACGAACAGCCTCCCACGGGGGTCCGACACTCCTCGTCCACAGGGTGGGCGAGGCTCCGTCAACACCGTCTCGGGGCGTCCTTCCGCAGCACCGTGCGGATCGCGTCGGGCTGTCCACAGGCGGTGGGCGACGGGCGTCCACAGCGTGTGTGCGACGACGGGTCGTCGTCCATCGGGACCGGAGCCGGGCCGGGTCCCGGGCTCCGGTCGGGAAGCGGCCCGGCAGATCGGACATTCCTGGCACCGAACTGCTCGGAAACTCTTCGATGTCATCGGCGTGTCGCTCGCGGTGGTGTGTCGCACACCGCGCGGACCGGTCAGCTCCCTGCTTCGTGCTCGGCGGCGGACGGCGACACGGGCACGGCGCGCCAGCCCGCGGGGTCGACGCCGCCCGGCACCGCCGTCGCGGGGTCGTAGGGCGCGCGCGTGAGGTGGAAGGTGCCGATGTCGAGGGCCTCCGCGGGCGTGCCGGTCGCGACGGGCCGCAGCCGCTCGCCGCGCCAGTAGCCGCCCGCGACGCCGACCCAGCCCTCGGGCGTCCGGTCGAACACCGTGCTCCGCCCGTCCGGCGAGCCCAGGTCCAGGCAGCCGTCGGCGCGCACGGACACCGTGTACGGCATCGGGCCCCAGTACCAGGTCCCGGCCAGCGCGAGGGCGTCCGGGTCGGTGCCACCGGCGCCGCCCACGACGGCGGGGTCGGGGGCCGGGCCCGGCACGCCCAGGAGGTCGAGCAGGAAGGACGCGTCGCCGAACCCGGCGGTCGAGCTGCCGCAGACGGCCACGACGTCCCCCGTCGCGGGGTCGGCCCGCAGCGTCGCGGTGAAGCCGGGCACGGAGCCCCCGTGCCCCACGGTGCGGCGGGCGTTCCGCCCGCCCTCGCCGGGCCCGTGGTGCACGGAGACGCCCAGCCCCCACGCGGCCGTGAACGGCACGTCGTCGTCGACCACCGCCCGGGGCGTCGCCATCCGACGGCGCCACGCGAGCGGCAGCACGTCGTCACCCGCTCCGCCGTCGTCGCCGGCGTCCACCAGCCACGACCCGAACCGCACGAGGTCCGCCGGCGTGGACCACACCTCCCCCGCCGGCCCCATCGCGCCGTAGGCGGCCACCGGCTCGACGAGGACGGTGTCGGCGTCGGGGTGCACCGCGTACCCCACCGCGGCCTCGCCCGGCGGCGTCCGGCCCGTGCCCGTCATGCCCAGCGGCGCCCAGACCTCGTCGCGCAGGACGGCGTCCCACGACCGGCCGTGCGCCTCCTCCACCAGGCGGCCCAGCACGGCGTAGCCCACGTTGGAGTAGTGGTGCCGTTCCCCCGGCTCCCACAGCCGCTCGACGCCGGAGGCGACGAGCTCGGCCCACGACCCCGCGCCGTGCCGCTCCCACCACGGCCCCGGGGGCTCGGCCGCCAGGCCCGCGGTGTGCGTGAGCAGCTGGGCGACCGTGGCGTCCGGGGCGGGGGCGTCCGCGAGGTACCGCCCCACCGGGTCGTTCAGGCCGAGCCGCCCCGCGACCGCCAGCCGCAGCACGGCCACGGCCGTCATGGGCTTGGTGATCGACCCGATCCGGAACGCCGTGCCCGGGCCGGACGGCGCCCACCCGGCGGTGCCGGTCCACGCGACCGCGCCGGCGCGCCCCACCGCGGCGGACAGCGCCGGCACCCGGCGCTCCCCGCAGCGCGCACGGAGCGCGTCGTCGAACCGGACGCCGGCGGACGGGGCGTCCTCGGGCGGGAGCGAGGCGGGTGGCGGGACGGGACGCGCGGCGGTCATGCTCCGCACGGTAGCGCCGAACAGGCACTGCCCGGTCGGCGTCAGGGGGTGGCGGCGGTGACCGGCGGCACCTCGCCGGACGTGACGAGCCGGCGGTACCAGTGGGCGGAGTCCTTCCAGGTGCGCTCGCCCGTCGGGTAGTCGACGTGCAGGATGCCGAAGCGCTTGGAGTAGCCGTAGCCCCACTCGAAGTTGTCCATGAGCGACCAGGCGAAGTACCCGCGCACGTCCGCGCCCGCGTCGCGCGCGGCGCCCACGGCCTCGACGTGGTCGTGCAGGTAGGCCACCCGGCGGTCGTCGTGCACGCGGCGCTCGCCGTCGTCGACGACGAGCTCGTCGTCGAAGGCGGCCCCGTTCTCGGTGACCGCGAGCGGCAGGCCCGGGTAGGTGCGGTGCAGCCGCAGCAGCAGCTCCGTGAGGCCCGACGGCTCGATGTTCCAGCCCATCGCCGTGTACGGGCCGGGCTGCTCGGCGAACTCGACGTCGGTGACGCCGATCCACGGGCTGTGGCTCGACGCGCCGTGGCCGTCGTTCTCCGACCGCTCCCCGTCCCCGCTGAACCGCCGCACGGTGACCGTGGAGTAGTAGTTCACGCCGAGGACGTCGAGCGGCTGGCGGATCTGCTCGAGGTCGCCGTCGCGGACGAACGACCAGTCGGACACGTGCGCGGTGTCGGCCAGCAGGTCGTCGGGGTACGCGCCGTCGAGGATCGGGCCGAGGAACGCCCGGTTGGCGAGCGCGTCGATCTTCCGGACGGCGTCGGCGTCGCCCTCGGACGCCGCGTCCGCCGGGCGGATCGCGTGCAGGTTCAGCGTGATCGACACCTGGGCGCCCGGCAGCACGTCGCGGATCGCCTGCGCCGCGAGACCGTGCGCCAGGTTGAGGTGGTGGACGGCCGCGAGCGCCACGGCGGGCTCGGTGCGGCCGGGCGCGTGGACGCCGGAGCCGTAGCCGAGGTAGGCGGAGCACCAGGGCTCGTTGAGGGTGGTCCAGGCCTCGACGCGGTCGCCGAGCTCGACGGCCATGTGCCGCGCGTACTGCGCGAACGCGTCCGACGTCGCCCGGTCCGCCCAGCCGCCGGCGTCCTCGAGCTCCTGCGGCAGGTCCCAGTGGTAGAGCGTGACGAAGGGCCGGATGCCGCGCTCGCGCAGCGCGTCGAGCAGGTCGCGGTAGAACGCGACGCCCTCCGGGTTGAGGGGGCCGCTCCCGCCGGGCTGCACGCGCGACCAGGAGATCGACAGGCGGTAGGCGCCGACGCCGAGGCGGTCGAGGTGGTCCACGTCCTCGGCCCAGCGGTGGTAGTGGTCGCACGCGACGTCGCCGGTGTCGCCGTCACGGGTGCGACCGGGCGTGCGGGAGTACGTGTCCCAGATGGACGGCCCCCGTCCGCCCTCGGCGGCGGCGCCCTCGATCTGGTAGGCCGCGGTCGCGGTGCCCCAGAGGAAGTCGGCGGGGAACGTGCGGGCGACGGTCGCGGTGACGTCGGGCTGGGTGGCGGGCGTGGTGGTCGTGCTGGTCATGGGTTCGTTCCTCGGTGCTCGGAGTCACGGGGCGTCGTGGTGGTCGGTGCGGCGGTTGTGTGGAAGCGCTCCCACCCTGTCCCGGCAGTGTAGCCACCGGCAGCGCGCGGGCGCGCGGGTCGCCCTCAGAGGCGCAGGCTGACCGTGCCCGGGCCGGCGGCGGCTGCCGTGCGCTCCCCCACCCGGACGGTCCAGGCGCCGGGGGCGTCGTCGGACGTGACGACGACCTCGTCGCCGGTGCGCCGGACGCGGAAGCGCGCCGCCTCGCCGTCCGGCCCTCCCGTGGGCACGACGGTGACGGCGTCGTGCCCGTCGGTGAGACCGAAGCAGCGCAGCTCGACGCCGTCGGCCCACGCGTAGTCGGGCCGGTCGGTGCGCGTCCCGACCGGCAGCACCGTGCCGGGGCGCACGAGCACCGGCAGGGAGTCGAAGTCGTGGGTCTCGGTGACCCAGCGCGGCCCGGTCACGGTCTGCGCGTGCGCGGTCTCCGCGCCGTCCAGCAGGCGGGTCCACGTGCCCTCGGGCACGTAGTACTCGACCGTGCCGTCGGCCTGGAAGACCGGCGCCACGAGCAGCGAGCCGCCCAGCATGTACTGCATGTCGACGCCGAAGGTGGCCCGGTCGCCGGGAAACTCCAGCACCATCGGCCGCATGATCGGCGTGCCCGCGGCGTGCGCCTCCTCCCCCGCCTGCGCGAGGTAGGGCATGAGCGACATCTTCAGGTGCGTGAACCGGCGTGCGACGTCGACCGCCTCCTCGTCGAAGGCCCACGGCACGCGGTACGACGACGAGCCGTGGAGGCGCGAGTGGCTCGACAGCAGCCCGAACGCGAGCCAGCGCTTGAACACCCCGGCGTCGGGCGTGCCCTCGAAGCCGCCGATGTCGTGGCTCCAGTAGCCGAAGCCCGACAGCGCGAGCGACAGCCCGCCCCGCAGGGACTCCCCCATCGACGCGTAGGTCGAGTCGCAGTCGCCGCCCCAGTGCACCGGGAACTGCTGTCCGCCGGCCGTGGCCGACCGCGCGAAGACGACGGCGTCGCCGCGACCCCGGCGTCGCTCGAGCATCCGGAAGACCAGCTCGTTGTACAGCTCGGCGTAGTAGTTGTGCATCTTGCGGGGGTCCGAGCCGTCGTGCCACACCACGTCCTCGGTGGGCACCCGCTCCCCGAAATCGGTCTTGAACGCGTCCACGCCCTGGTCGAGCAGGCGCTCCAGGTGGCCGAGGTACCAGTCCGCGGCCTCGGGGTTGGTGAAGTCGACCAGCGCCATGCCCGCCTGCCACAGGTCCCACTGCCACACCCCGCCGTCGGTGGTGCGCAGGAGGTAGCCCTGGGCGCGGCCCTCCTCGAACAGGGGCGAGCGCTGCCCGATGTACGGGTTGATCCAGAGGCTGACCTTCAGCCCCCGGTCGTGCAGGCGGGCGAGCATGCCCTCCGGGTCGGGGAAGACGCGCGGGTCCCACTCGAAGTCGCACCACTGGTACTCGCGCATCCAGAAGCAGTCGAAGTGGAAGACGCTCAGCGGCAGCCCGCGCTCGGCCATGCCGTCCACGAAGCTCGTCACCGTGGCCTCGTCGTAGTCCGTCGTGAACGACGTCGACAACCAGGTCCCGTACGACCAGGCGGGCACGCGCGCCGGTCGCCCCGTGAGCGCGGTGTAGCGGCGCAGCACGTCCTTCGGTGCGGGGCCGGCGATGACGTAGTACTCGAGCGACTGGCCCTCGACCGAGAACTGGACGCGGGTGTTCACCTCGGAGGCGACCTCGAGCGACACCCGCTCGGGGTGCGCGACGAAGACCCCGTACCCCTTGCTGGTCAGGTAGAGCGGCACGTTCTTGTACGCCTGCTCGCTGGACGTGCCGCCGTCCTCGTTCCAGACGTCGACGGACTGCCCGTTCTTGACGAACGGCCCGAACCGCTCGCCGAGGCCGTACACGTGCTCGCCGGGCTCGAGCGTCAGCTGCTCGTGCACCCAGGCGCCGCCCTCGAGCGGGCCCGACGTCGCGCTCATCGCTCCCACGGACTTCGGCAGGCTGGAGGTGAGCACCTTGCCGTCGTGCTCGACGTCCACGTGCCAGCCGCCGCCCCGGTGCACCCGGACCGAGAGCCCGCCGGTCTCCAGCACGCCCTCCGTCTCGTCGACCTTCACGACCGGGAGGAAGCCCGGCTCGCCGTGGACGGCGAACTCCGGCCCGCGGCGCGCGGCCCCCGCGAAGTGCTCCACGCGCACCCGCACGACGCCCGGCGCGGGCGAGGAGTACGTGACCGTGAGCATCGGCCGGTTGAGGGTGTCGCCACGTCGCCGGACCGGCGCCGTGGGGGCGTACACGGTCATCGTGCCCGCGGCCTCGTCGACGCGGACGTCGTCGACCTCCACCGCGTACAACGGTGCGATGCCGCGGCGGGTCTGCCAGTAGCCGTCGGTGAACTTCATCAGGTGCACCTACTCCGAGCTGTCGTGTCGATGATGGCGGAGCGCCCGGGAGCACGCCGCACGAGGGTGGGGTGGTGCGCTACTTCACCGCGCCGGCGGTGACGCCTCGGGTGAGGGTGCGCTGGAAGATCAGGAAGAAGACCAGGGCCGGGACGAGGGAGACGAGCGCCCCGGCGTTGGTCGTGGGGGCGTCCATCATCCGGTCGCCCTGGAGCGACGCGAGCGCGATCGGGATCGTCTGCGTGTCGTTGGTCGTGAGCATGACCAGCGGGATGAAGAACTCGTTCCACGTCCAGATGAAGAAGAAGATCATCAGGACCATGAGCGTGGGCCGCACGATGGGGAACACGACCCGCCACAGGATCCGCCAGCGGCCCGCGCCGTCGAGCGCCGCCGCCTCGAGCAGCGCCGGCGGGAACGTCCCGAGCACGGACGCCAGCAGGTAGGTGCCGAAGGCGGACTGGATGACCGTGAAGATGATGATCACGGACCACGGCGAGTTCGACAGCCCCACCTGCCGGGCCATGTCGAACAGCGGGTAGATCAGCGCCTCCTGCGGCAGCATGTTCGCGAGCAGGAACAGCAGCACCACCCACATCCGGCCCTTGATCCGGCCGATCCCGATCGCGTAGGCGTTGAGGAGCGAGAGCGCGCACGCCGCCACCGCCACGACGGCGGAGATGAAGAACGAGTTCCACAGCTTCACCGGGAACTCCGTGCGCTGCCAGAAGTTCACGAGCCCGTCGAGGTAGAGGCTCGTCGGCAGGCTGAGCGGCCCGTGCTGCGTGTAGTCGTCGGGCGACTTGAACGCGTTGAGCAGCATCACCAGCAGGGGCGCGACGACGAGCAGCGCGACGACGACGGCGCCCGCGAGCACGAACCAGCGCCCGGCGCCCCGGTGGTGGCGGTTCCCGCTGCGCGCCCGGACCGTCGCCAGGGTCGCGGCCATCAGCGCCCCACCTCCTCGGCCCGCTCGGCGCGCGTCTGCAGCGCGAGGATGACCACGGCCACCACGAGGATCACCACCGTGAGCACGGTCGCGACGGCGGCGCCGTAGCCCACCCGCGACTTGTCGAAGAAGTTCAGGTACGAGTAGTAGCTCGGCACGAGCGTGGAGCTCTCGGGGCCACCGCGGGTCAGCACGTAGATCGGGCCGAAGACCTTGAGCGCCGCGACCGTGCAGGTGAGCGTCACGACGAACGTCTCCGGGCGGATCTGCGGGATCGTGATGGCCTGGAACCGCCGCCACCAGCCGGCGCCGTCCAGCTCCGCGGCCTCGTACAGCTCGGGGTCGACCCGCTGCAGCGCCGCCATGAAGATCACCACGGGATAACCGATCTGCACCCAGATGAGCACGAGCATGACGCTCGGCAGCGCCGTGCTCGGGTCGCCCAGCCAGTTGGGTGGGTCCGCGACGCCGAGCGCACGCAGGATCTCGTTGAGCGCGCCGGTCTGGGCGTTGAGGATCCAGTTCCACAGCACGCCCGCGACCGCGACGGGCAGGATCTGCGGCAGGTAGTACGTGGCCCGCAGGACCGACGCGACGCGGCCGCCGAACCGCCGGCCCAGGTAGTCGAACAGCACCGCCGCGAGCAGCAGGCCGATCACGGTGGGCACCAGCACCATCGCGACGATCATCGCGACCGAGTTCTGGAACGACGTCCAGAACGCGGCGTCGTGCCAGAGCTCCGTGTAGTTGTCGAGGCCCACCCAGGTGAGCGGCGCCAGGCCGCCGCGCCAGGAGAACAGGCTGATGTAGACGTTGGTCACCAGCGGGTACCCGATGACCAGCACGAAGAGCACCGCGCCGGGGAGCAGGTACGCCAGGTAGGGCAGGGTCGCGCCCCGCCGGCGGCGGCGCGTCCGGGCGTCGGCCCGGGACGCCGCCGCGGGCGGGCTGAGGGTGGCGGTCACGTCGTCACTCGCCGAGCAGGTCGGCCTTGCCGTCCGTGTAGGCCGACTCCAGACCGTCGAGCACCTGCTCCGGCGTCTTCGACCGGTTGATCAGGGACTGCAGCTGGCTGACGATCGTGTCGTAGTAGCCGGGCACGGGCCAGTCCGGGTAGAACGCCAGGCCGTCGTCGTCGAGGATCGCCTGGAAGTTCTCGGTGAGCTCGCGCGTCTTGTCGTCGGTGATGGTGGAGGCGTCGCCCGCGACCGGCAGGCCGCCGGTCTGCGCCAGCACGTCCTGCACCTCGGGGCGCAGGGTGGTGTCGATGAACTCCGTGGCCAGCGACGGCGAGTCCGCGTTGGTCGGGACGACCCACAGGTTGCCCGACGAGCCGGTGTGCAGCGCGTTCCCCGGGAAGTTGAACTGGCCCCAGTCGTCCTTAATCTCCGCCGTGACGCGGCCGAACCACCAGGAGCCGGAGACCATCATCGGGTAGTCGCCCTTCATGAAGGCGACCCCCATGTCCTCGGCCGTGAGGCCGGCGGAGTCACCGGCGACGTACCCCTTGTCGATCCAGTCGTCGAGCTGCTCGGTGGCCGCCGTCATCTCGGGTCCGTGGAAGTCGACGTCGCCGTCGAAGAGCTGGTACCGGTCGACGAGCTCCCGGTCGGCGTTCGCCAGCACGAGCTCGTACCAGAGCTGGCCCATCGGGTACTCGGCCCCCGCCTCGGCCAGCGGGGTGACGCCGTCGTCCTTGAACGCCTCCATCACCTGCTCGAGCTCGTCGAGCGTGGTGGGCACCTCGAGGCCCGCGTCCTCGAACATCTGCTTGTTGTAGTAGACGCCCACGAACTCGCCGTAGTTGGGCACGCCGTACCAGTCGCCGGAGCCCATGAGGCCGTTCTCGTCGTAGCGCGCGGTGGTCTGCAGCGAGCCGGACAGCTTGTCGGCCCAGCCGTTCTCCTCCGCGGCGTCGGTCAGCGGGGCGAGCAGGCCCTGCGCGGCGAGCTGCCCGGCGGTCGCGTTGCCCTTGTTGTACTCCATGACGTCGGGCACGTCGTCGCCGGTCAGCACGATCTTCGCGTTCTTCTGGATCTGCTCGAACGTCTGCTTCTCGACGTCGACCGTGACGTCCGGGTGCTCCGCCTCGAAGATCTCGATCGCCTTGGCCCAGGCCTGGCCCATCGCCGAGTCGTCGTTCTCGTAGTGCCAGATCGTCAGGGTCTTGTCGTCGGTGTCGCCGCCCCCGGCGGTCGTGCCGCCGCCACCCCCGCCGCCTACGCAGGCGGTCAGCGTCAGGGCCGACGCGGCGATCAGGGCGGCCGCGGACAGGGTGCGTGCGCGGTGGAGCATGGGGTCCTCCTCGTCGAGTCCAGCGCCGCGGCGGCACCGCTCGGGGCCGCGGCGAGGCGCTCCGACCCGCAAGTCGAAGCGCTTCGACGGCGAGTATCGACCTCGAACGAACGGTCGTCAAGCAGGGACGCTCCGACCGGTGGTCACGCGACGACCGACGACCGTCGTGGCGGTCGAAGCGATTCGGCCACGCCCACTACGCTCTCCGACCATGGGCGAACTCCCCGCGACGACGCACGTCCTGCACGCCGACCGCAGTGCCGCCCGGTGGGTCGAGGCCTACCCCGTGGGCAACGGCCACCGGGGGGTGATGTGCGCCGGCCGGGCCGGGGTCGAGCACCTCTGGCTCAACGACGGCACCGCCTGGTCGGGCCCGCCGCCCGCCGACCCGCTGGCCGGGGCCCGCGCCCGCGGCCCCGAGCACCTCGCCCGGGTGCGCGCCGCCGTCGAGGCCGGTGACGTGCGCGGCGCCGAGGCGCTGCTCGCCGAGACGCAGACACCCTGGGCGCAGGCCTACCTCCCGCTGGCCGAGCTCGACGTCGCCGTCGAGCCCGCCCCCGAGTCCGCCTCCGAGTCCGCCTCCACAGCCGGGGACGCGCCGGCGGGGCACCCCCGCGGCATCGAGCGGCGCGAGCTGGACCTGCGCACCGGTGTCGCCACCCACGCGTGGGAGCACCCCGTGGCGGGCCGCGTCGTGCAGGAGACCTGGGCCGACTCCCGGGGCGGCGCGGTGGTGCACACCGTGCGGGCCGCGCGACCGGTCCGCCTGGTCGTGCGCGTCGAGAGCCTGCTGCGCGTCTCGGCCCGCCCGGCCGTCGACCCGATCCACGCCGACGGCCCTGCCGGCCCCGCCGTGCTGGTGCGGACCCTCGACCTGCCCGTGGACGTCCCGCCGTCGCACCACCCCGAGGGCGAGCTGCGGTACGACACCGCGCTCAGCCGCGCCGGCGTCGTCGCCGTGAGCGCGCCCGCCGACCACGACGCCGTCGTCGTCGACGACGGCACGCTGCGCACCGGCGTCGCGCGCACGCACGTGCTGCTGGTCGCGACCGCCACGACCGACCCGCCCGGCGAGCCGGACGCCGCGCCGCCGGCCGACCGGCTCGCGGCGCAGCTGGCGACGCACGCGGCGCCCGCGCACCGGGACGGCGGCGAACGGATCTCGGCCGACGACGCCGCCGGGCTCCGCGAGCGCCTGCGCGCGGCGCACGTCGCGGAGCACGCCCGGCAGTACGGACGGGTGGACCTGGCGCTGCCGTCGCCGGCGGACGCCGTCGACCTGCCGACCGACCGCCGTGTGCTGGCCGCCGCCGAGCGCCCCGACCCCGGTCTGGCGGCGCTCACGTTCCACCTCGGCCGCTACCTGCTGCTGTCGTCCTCCCGGCCCGGCGGCCTGCCCGCCACCCTGCAGGGCCTGTGGAACCCGTGGCTGCCGGGCCCCTGGAGCAGCGGCTACACGCTGAACATCAACCTGCAGATGGCGTACTGGGCGGCCGGCACGACCGGGCTCGCCGCGAGCCAGGAACCGCTCCTGCGCTACGTCCGCCGCCTCGCCGCCGGGCCGGGCGCCGCCGTCGCGCACGACCTGTACGGCGCCGCCGGCTGGGCGGCGCACCACAACTCGGACGCGTGGGGCCACGCCGCGCCCGTCGGCAACGGCCGCGGCGAGGCCAAGTGGTCCGCGTGGGCGCACGGCGGCACCTGGTTGGCCCAGCACCTCCTGGAGCACCACCGGTTCACGGGCGACGACGCCGGGCTGCGGGCCGCGTGGCCCGCGCTCCGCGGGGCGGGCGAGTTCGCGCTCTCCTGGGTGCAGACGGCCGGTGGCGCCGACGGCGCGCCGGAGCGCGCCTGGACCAGCCCGTCGACGTCGCCGGAGAACCAGTTCGTGGCACCCGACGGCGCGCCCGCCGCGGTCACGACCAGCGCCGCGATGGACGTGGCGCTGCTGCGCGCCCTGGCGGCGGGCTGCCGCGAGGCCGCCGGCACGCTCGGGCTCGACGACGCCGACGAGCCGTGGCTCCCCCGCCTCGAGGCCGTCGTCGCCGCGCTGCCCGACCCGGCGATCGGGGCGCGCGGGGAGCTGCTGGAGTGGGGCGAGGAGGTCCCCGAGGCGGAGCCGGAGCACCGGCACCTGTCCCACCTCGTGGGGCTCTACCCCCTCGGCGACCTGGACCCGACGACGACCCCCGCCCTGGCGCGGGCCGCCGCACGCAGCCTCGAGCTGCGCGGCCGCGAGTCCACGGGCTGGTCGCTCGCCTGGCGGATCTCGCTGTGGGCGCGGCTCGGCGAGGGCGGGCGGGCCCACGACCAGGTGCTGCTGTCGCTGCGCCCCGCCGACGGGCCCGACGGGCGGCACCCGGGCGGGCACCGGGGCGGGCTGTACCCGAACCTGTTCAGCGCGCACCCGCCGTTCCAGATCGACGGCAACCTCGGCCTCACCGCGGGCGTCGCGGAGATGCTGTTGCAGTCGCACCGGCGGGACGACGGCGCGGTCCGCCTCGACCTGCTGCCCGCGCTGCCCCCGGCCTGGCCGGACGGCGAGATCACCGGCCTGCGGGCCCGCGGCGGCGCCGAGGTCGACCTCGCCTGGCGCGACGGCGAGCTCACCCGCGCACGGCTGCGGGCGCCGGGCGACCGGGCGCTGGACGTCGTGGTGCGCCACGGCGGCGTGGCCACCGAGGGAACCCCGGTCTCGGTCGCCGCGGGCGCTACCGTGATCCTCGACGTGCCCGGCGACCTCCCGGTCGTGGGCGCCGCCGTCCCTCACGCACCCAGGAGATAGCCGTGGCCACCATCGAGGACGTCGCGAAGGCGGCGGGAGTCTCGGCGTCGACCGTCTCCTACGTGCTCTCGGGCAAGCGGTCCATCTCCGCGCCCACGCGTCGGCGCGTCGAGCAGGCGATCGCGACGCTGGGCTACCGCCCGCACGCCGGCGCGCGCGCCCTCGCGTCGGCGCGCACCGAGGTCATCGGGCTCATGATCCCGCTGCGCTCGGGCATCGACGTGCCCGTGATCATGCAGTTCGCGGGCGGCGTCGTCACGCGGGCGCGGGAGCACGCGCACGACGTGCTGCTGCTCACCCAGGACGACCTCGAGGGCCTGGAGCGTGCGACGAACGGCTCGATGGTGGACGCGCTCGTCGTCATGGACGTCGAGGCGGACGACCCCCGTATCCCGATCCTCACCCGGTCCCGGCAGCCGTCCGTGCTGGTGGGTCTGCCGCGGGACGCGTCCGGGCTGTCGTGCGTCGACCTGGACTTCGAGGCCGCCGGCCGGCTGGCCGCGCAGCACCTGTCCGAGCTGGGGCACCGGCAGGTGGCCATGCTCGGCGCGCCTCCGGAGGTCGTGGACCGGCACACGTCGTACGTGGACCGGGTGATGCGCGGGTTCGCGCAGGCGGCACCGGAGCACGGCCTCGACGCGAAGGTCGTCGCCTGCCCGGGGGCGCCCGCCGAGGTGGCCCGCGTCGTCGACGAGCTCCTCGCCGAGGCCCCCGGCACCAGCGGGCTCTTCGTGCACAACGAGCGTGCGCTGCCGCACGTGCTGTCCCGGCTGCGCGACTCCGGCCGGTCCGTGCCCGAGGACGTGTCCGTCGTCGCCCTGTGCCCCGAGGACGTCGCGCTCGCCCAGCAGGTCCCGATGACCGCGATCGACCTGCCGGCGTCGACGATCGGCGGCCTCGCCGTGGACATCGTCATGGCGCGCCTCGACGGCGGCCAGCACGCCGAGACCCGGCTGCTGACGCCCGTGCTGACCACCCGCGGGAGCACCGCCCGCCGCTGACCGACCGGCCCGCGACGTCGCGGGACCGCACCCGTCCGGATCGCCGCACACCATTGCGCAACCTGTCACGGGGGTGATATCAATTCGAAGCGCTTCGACACGGTGGCCACCGGCGGCCACCGAGCGCGCGAGACCCATCACGAGGGAGTGACAGGTGAGCCTCACCCAGGGAGCGCCGCTGCTCGACCGCGGACCCGCCGACGTGCCGGACCGAGAACGCGACCGCCGGAGCGAGGACGACCCCCGGGGTCGACGCCGGGGACGCGACCGGAGACACCGGAGACACCGCGGCAAGAAGCCGTCGCCCGCGATGTTCCTCGTCGTGCTCCCGTTCCTCGTCCTCGTGGTGGTGTTCTCCTACCTGCCGCTCGCCGGCTGGGCGACGGCGTTCTACGACTACAAGCCCGCCCTCGGGCTGTCCGGCAGCGAGTTCGTCGGGTTCCAGTGGTTCCGGATGCTCGTGTCCTCCCCGACCCAGCTCCAGCAGATCGGGCAGGTCATGGCGAACACCCTCGCCATGAGCTTCCTCGGGATCGCGACCTCGCTGCTGCCCGTCTTCTTCGCGATGCTCCTCAACGAGATCCGGGCGCCGTGGTTCAAGAACGCGGTGCAGACCCTCACGACGCTCCCGAACTTCATCTCGTGGGTGCTCGTCTACATGATCGCCTTCTCGCTCTTCTCCACCTCGGGTCTCGTGAACTCGGTGCTGAACGACTGGGGCATCATCACCACACCGATCAAGTTCCTCGACACCGGTGAGCACGTGTGGCTCACGATGCTGCTCTGGAGCCTGTGGAAGGGCCTCGGGTGGGGCGCGATCATGTACCTCGCCGCCATCACGTCGATCGACCCGGCGCTCTACGAGTCCGCACGCATCGACGGCGCCGGACGATTCCAGCTCATGCGGTACATCACCTTCCCGCAGCTGATGCCCACCTACGTGGTCCTGCTCGTGCTCTCGATCGCGAACATGCTCAACAACGGCATGGAGCAGTACTACGTGTTCCAGAACGCCTTCAACAAGGAGCACATCCAGGTGCTGGACCTGTACGTCTACAACATCGGCATCACCGGGAACAGCCTGTCGATGGCGACGGCGCTGGGCATGCTGAAGAGCGTCATCTCCGTCGTCCTCCTCGTCACGGCCAACGCGATCGCCAAGCGCGCCCGCGGCACGTCGATCATCTGAACGGGGAGAGAGACCGTGTCGATCACCAGCCCTGCCCTCAAGCGCACCCGCGGGGACGCCCCCTTCGCGCTCGTCAACTACGCCGGCTTCCTGCTCTTCGCGCTCCTGTGCGCCTACCCGTTCTACTTCCTGATCATCAACTCGGTCAGCGCCAACGACATGAGCGCCCTGGGTCAGGTCCGCCTGTGGCCCGAGGGTCTCCACCTGTCGAACTACTCGCAGATCCTGCAGCTCGACGGACTGTCCGCCGCCGCGATCGTGTCCGTGGCCCGCACCGTGATCGGCACGGCGTGCACGGTGCTGGCGTCGGCGTTCCTCGGCTTCATGTTCACTCAAGAACGGATGTGGAAGCGCTCCCTCTGGTACCGCCTCGTCATCTTCACGATGTACTTCAGCGCGGGGCTCATCCCCATGTACGTCACGATGAAGACGCTGGGGCTCACGAACTCGTTCTGGGTCTACATCCTCCCGGCCATCGTGCAGCCCTTCAACATCATCCTCGTCAAGACGTACGTGGAGTCGATGCCCGCCTCGCTGCAGGAGGCGGCCGAGATCGACGGGGCGGGCACCCTCCGGGTCTTCTTCCGGATCATCCTGCCGAACATGACGCCGATCCTGGCCACGGTGGCGATCTTCACGGCGGTGGCCCAGTGGAACTCGTTCCAGGACACGCTGCTGTACATCACCGACCAGAAGCTCTACTCCCTGCAGTACCTGCTCTACACGTACACCAACCAGGCGAGCAGCCTGGCGCAGGCGGCGCAGAACGCTCAGGGGAACCTGGGGGCCCTGGCCACGGCGGCCACCACGCAGACGCCGACGTCGATCCGCATGACGGTGGCGGTGCTCGTGGTGCTCCCGATCCTCTTCATCTACCCGCTCTTCCAACGCTATTTCGTCAAGGGAATCATGCTCGGCGCGGTCAAGGGCTGACCGCGTCTCGTCGCACGCACGAAGGGGTGTCATGAAACTCAGGAAATCGGTCGCCATGGTGGTGGCCCCGCTGGTCGGGGTGCTGTCGCTCGCGGCCTGCTCGCCCGGCGGGTCGGACGACGACTCGACCACCACCGCGAGCCTCGACCAGGACTGGTCCAAGGCGGACCCGATCACCGTCGACGTCTACGACGGCCTCGCCAACTACATGGGGACCCAGGGCGGCTGGTTCGGGAAGATCGTCAAGGACAAGTTCAACATGGAGCTCAACATCATCGCTCCCAACGTCGCGGGCGGCGGTGACACCCTCTACAACACCCGCGTCTCGGGCGGCGAGCTGGGTGATCTCGTCGTGGTCGACAAGGGTCAGCAGATGGACGAGCTCGTGGAGGGCGGCCTCCTCCTGGACGCCGCCGACTACTACGGGTCGATGAAGAACGTCGCGCAGTTCGACCCGGCGGTCCAGCACCTCAACGAGGGCAAGGAGGGCGTCTACGGCTTCCCGACCTCCGTGTCGAGCCTCAAGCCGACCGAGCCGTCCGAGGGCCTCGAGCCCACGTTCGGCCCCTACCTGCGGTGGGACCTGTACGGCGAGGCCGGCTACCCGGAGATCGGGACGCTCGAGGACCTCCTGCCCGTCCTGAAGGACATGCAGGACGCGCAGCCCAAGGCCGACAACGGGCAGAAGGCCTACGCCATCTCCCTGTTCAAGGACTGGGACGGCAACATGATGGTCACGGCCAAGCAGCCCGCCACCCTCTACGGGTACGACGAGATGGGCTTCGTCCTGGCGAAGGCCGACGGCTCCGACTACCAGAGCATCGTCGACCCCGACTCCGAGTACGTCCGGGC
Organism: Isoptericola sp. NPDC058082; assembly: GCF_042885055.1. Classification (NCBI taxonomy): domain Bacteria; kingdom Bacillati; phylum Actinomycetota; class Actinomycetes; order Micrococcales; family Promicromonosporaceae; genus Isoptericola; species Isoptericola sp. NPDC058082. The sequence goes on from NZ_JBHVSQ010000024.1 coordinate 20,083, forward strand.
CCTGAAGTTCTACTTCGACGCCAACCAGCTGGGGCTCGTCGACCCGGAGTCCACCACCCAGAACTACGACACCATGTTCACCAAGTACCAGAACGGGCAGGTGCTGCTCTCCTGGTGGCCGTGGCTCGGGCAGTCGGCCTACAACACCGACGAGAACATGGGCGCCGGCAAGGGCTTCGAGCTCGCGCCGCTGCAGGACCAGCAGGTCTTCTCCTACGGGGCCGAGGTGTACGGCGGCAAGCAGATCCTCGGGATCGGCTCGGGCGCCGAGGACCCGGCCCGCCTGGCGGCGTTCATCGACTGGCTGTACTCGCCCGAGGGCGTCAACATGAACGCGTCGCAGACCGGCGCGGCCGCGGGGCCGGAGGGCCTCACGTGGGAGCTGGGCGAGGACGGCGAGCCGGCGCTCACCGACTTCGGCACGAAGGTCTTCCGCGAGGGCGGCGCCGACGTGCCGGCCGAGTGGGGCGGCGGCGCGTACACGGACGGCGTCTCGACGCTCAACGTGTCGACCGTCCTGCCCAAGGACGTGAACCCGGAGACCGAGGCCCCGTACAACTACACGTTCTGGCCCAGCTACCAGGAGCAGGTCGCGAACCCGCTGACCGAGGACTGGAGCGCCCGGATGGGTGACGCCACCTCGACGATGGAGTACCTGCAGGCCAACGACCAGCTCGTCGTCGCGCCAGGCTCGAGCTTCACCGCCCCGACGGACGACTCCGAGGTGGAGGCGATCCGCAGCCAGGTCAAGGCCGCCATCATCGAGCACTCCTGGAAGATGGTCTTCGCCAAGAGCGACGCCGAGTTCGACTCGCTCCTGGCAGACATGCAGAAGACCGTCGAGGGCCTCGGCTACGCCAAGGTGCTCGAGTTCGACATGGCGAACGCCAAGGCGCAGAACGACGCCCGCGTGGCGGTCGCCAAGGAGTTCGGGTGACGGCCCCGCGGCGGTGACCGGTCACCGGTAGCCGCACGGCGAAGGGCTCGGGCGTGGCGCCCGAGCCCTTCGTCGTCCCCGGCGGGGTGCCGGGATCACTGCCCGGAGTGCGGGCTCACCGGTTCGAGCTCCGACGGGTCCGCCTGGCGGCGACGGAAGACGCCGTGCAGCACGAAGGCGCAGACGTACGCACCGAACGAGAACCCGATCGTCGCTCCCAGGAAGAGCGTCTGCGGTGCCACCAGCGCCAGGCAGGCCGGACCCACCGGGACCAGCACCAGCAGCAGGGTGCGCGCCGGCTCGACGAGCGGCAGCAGCAGCGCGTTGCGCAGCGTCCGCCGCAGCGGCGCGTCGAACCAGGCGACCAGCGCGAGCGCGTACAGCAGCGCCGCCAGCAGGTAGCAGGCGCCGAGCAGCGCGAGCGCCCCGGCGACGGCGCTGAGCACGCTCGGCAGCGAGAGCCAGAAGACCCCGCTGTACACGAGCATCGCCGCCGGCAGCCCGAGCGCCACCAGCGCCGCCGTGCCCCGCCAGGCGTTGCGCACGAGGGCGACGCCGAAACCGCGCACCAGGTGCCCACGCTCGTCGTCGGCGTACCGCAGCGTCACCTCGAGGAGCGCGCTGGTGGCGGCGCCGATCGTCACGAGCGGCAGGCAGGCCAGGAGGTACAGGACGTTGAGGACCACGAACAGGACGAACGTGGTGATGCCCTGAGCCGTGCGGCCCTCCGGGTCGATCCTCACCGTGCCCGTCCCCCGACCGACCCGTCGTCCGCCGTCGGGGCCTGCACCGTGAGGCGCCGCCGCGCGGGGAGGTCGACGCTCGACGGCCCGGCCGCCAGGACGTACTCCCCCGGCTGGACGCGGAGCGCGCCGTCGAGCGGCCCGCCGCCGGGGCGCGCCTCCCAGACGGCGAGGCGGGCGACGTCGACCGGGACGTCCACGACGGCCTCCTGGCCGGGCGCGAGGCGCACCCGCCGGTACCCCAGCAGCAGGCGGACCGGGGTGGCGGTCCCCACCGCCTCGGCGCCCAGCGAGTAGACCTGCACCAGCTCCTCGGCGGGCCGGTCGCCGGCGTTGCGCACCGTCACGCGCGCGACGAGGGCACCGGGGGCGGACGGGTCCGCGGGGTGCAGCGGCGGGTGGTCGCGGGTCGGCGCGGGCGCCACCACGGCGTCCGCCGACAGGTCGAGGCCGTCGTACGCGACGTCGCCGTACGTCAACCCGTGGCCGAACGCGAACGCCGGCACCCCGAGGTCGCCGGCGGGCAGGTGCCGGTAGGTGACCTGCTGGCGGCGGGCGTCGTAGTCGAAGAGGTCCCCCGCCTGCTCCGGCCGCGCCGGCCAGGTCTGGGCGAGGCGGCCGGTGGGCTCCACCGCACCGGTCAGCACGTCGGCGAGCCCGTGCCCGAGCTCCTGCCCGCCGTGGCTGCTCCATACCACCGTCGCCGCGTCGTCGGACCCGGGCCCGAGCACGTAGGGGTAGCTCGAGACGATCGCGAGGACGGCGCGGGGGTTCGCGTCGGCGGCCGCGCGCCAGACCTCCACGGCGGCGTCGGGCAGCCTCAGGTGGGGACGGTCCTGCGTCTCCCGGCCGTTCAGGTGCGGGTCGTTGCCGACCACCACGACGACGGCGTCGCAGCGCGCGGCGACCTCGGCCACGCGGGCGGCCCCGGACTCCAGCACCCGGGGCACGAAGCGCGCGGCGTCGTCGAGCGTCCGGCCCTCGGCGCACAGCACCCCGGTGTCCCGCTGGACCCGCACCCAGCGGCCCGAGCCGAGGTGCAGCAGCGACCACGAGCCGTCGGGGTGGACGTGGCGGCGGAAGCTCTCCTGCACCTCCCAGCCGCCCACCCGGTCCGCGTCGGCCCGCAACGGCCAGGCGGCGCCGGTCAGCAGCCGGCCGGACGCACCGGAGCGCAACGTCAGCACGCCGTCGCCCCAGTCGGTCACCGCGAGGTGCGCCGTCTTGTCGGCGGCCACCGCGTCGGCCACCACGCGGCCGCCGTCCTCGGACACCGCGACATAGCGGCCGGTCGCCGCCACGCGCAGCGCGACGAGGTCGGCCCCGGTCGCGACCTCGACCCGGTCGACGCCGCGGGCGTCGCGCAGCCCGTCGGCGGGCGTGACCGCGTACGGGGGCGTTCCCGAGTACCAGTCGGTGAGCACGTCGTCGGCGAGCGGGCCGACGACGGCCACCGACCCGGCGGCGAGCGGCAGCGTCCCGGCGTCGTTGCGCAGCACGACGACGGACCGGGCCGCGGCCTCCCGGGCCAGCCGTCGGTGCTCGGGCGGGTCGATCGTGCCGTGGGCGGCGTACGGATCCTGGTCGCCGTCCAGCTCGCCGGTCCGGATCCGCAGCTCGAGGAGCCGCAGGACGGCCCGGTCGACCTCGTCCGTGGTGAGCAGGCCGCGCTCGAGGGCCTCCTCGATCCGCTGCACCGTAGGTGCGCGATCGGCGTCGTCGTCCGTGAACGAGTCGACCCCCGCCCGCACCATCGCGGCGTTCCCCGCGGCCCGGTCGGGCGCCGCGTCCTGGAGCGTCACGAGGAAGGCGGGAGCCGCGGCGTCCGAGACCAGCGCGACGGAACCCGGCGCCCACGACCGCAGCTCGTCGAACAGCTCGCCCTGGAGGTGCGCCGGCACACCGTTCACCTGGTTGTACGACGGCATCACCGCGCCGGCGGCCCCCGTCTCGATCGGCTCCCGGAAGGCGGGCAGCTCCTCCTCGTGCAGGGTGCGCGGGTCGAGGTTCGAGCTCGTCGACGACCGGTCGGTCTCGTTGTTGTACGCGAGGAAGTGCTTGAGGGTCGGGACCGTCTTCCACACCCGCTCGTGCTCGCCCCGCAGGCCACGGCCGTACGCCGTCGCGAGGTGCGCGGTGAGGTGCGGGTCCTCCGAGTAGCCCTCCTCGTTGCGCCCCCACCCCGGGTGCCGCAGCGTGTTGACCACGGGGGCCCAGACGTTGAGGCTCACCGACGGGTCCGAGCGGTGCTTGGCCCGCACCTCGGACGCGGTCGCGTCCCCCACCCGGCGCAGCAGGTCGACGTCCCACGTCGCCGCGAGCCCCACCGGCTGCGGGAACACGGTCGCCTCCCCCAGCCAGGCGACGCCGTGCAGGGCCTCGCAGCCGGTGTGGAACGGCGCGAGCCCGAGGCGCTCGACGGCGGGCGCGTGCTGGTGGAGCATCGCGACGCGCTCGTCGTGCGACAGCCGGGACAGCAGGTCGCGGGCGCGCTCGGGCGCCGGCAGGCGGGGGTCACGGAAGGCAGGCACGTCCACGGGTCCTCCTCGGGGCGCCGCGGCGGTGCGGCTCGGGTCGCGCCTCTCTGTCGAAGCGCTTCAACAACGCTACCGACTCACCTCCCCCGAGAGCAAAGCCCTCTCGGCACGCGGGCCGACGCGCCATCGGTCGGGACGGCGCGCCGGACCGCGTGCTGGGGGGCCGGCTCTACGGGACCGGAGCTCAGCTGACCTCGACGCCCGAGCGCAGCACGCGGCGCACCCGCAGGTCGCCGTCGGCGACGACGACGTCGGCCCGCCGCCCCACGACGAGCCCGCCGACGTCGGTGAGACCCAGCACGCGCGCCGGCACCCAGGACGCGGAGCGCACCGCGTCGACGAGCGGGACGCCCGCCCCGACGGCGTCGCGCACGACGTCGACGAGGTGCGCCGTGCCGCCCGCGATCGCGCCGCCGTCCGGGTCGTCCGGGTCGGCGAGGCGGGCGACGCCGTCGCGCACGGTCACCGCCATCGGCCCCAGCTCGTAGGAGCCGTCCGCCATGCCGGCGGCCGCCATCGCGTCCGTCACGAGCACGACCTGGTCGGCCCCGACCGTCTCCACGACCGTGCGCACGGTCGCGGGTGCCAGGTGGACGCCGTCGGCGATCAGCTCCACGACGAGCTCGCCGCGGGCGGCGGCCGCAAGGCACGCGGCGATCGGCCCCGGCGCCCGGTGGTGCAGGGGGCGCATCCCGTTGAACAGGTGGGTGGCGGTCATCTCGCGCACCGGGGCCTCGCCCGCCTCGGCGGCGGCGGCGAGGGCCGCGGCCACCTCCGCGACGAGCTCCTCCGCCTGCTCCGTGGTGGCGTCGGTGTGCCCCAGCGACGGCACGACCCCCGCGGCGACCAGTGCCGCGGCCGCGCCGTCGGGCCCGACCACGCCGTCGACCTCGGGAGCCACGGTCATGGTGCGCAGATGCCCCCGCGACGCCTCGACCAGGTCGCGCACGAGGCCGGTGTCACCGGGCAGGAGGTCGTCCGGGCTCTGCGCGCCGCGCCGCTCGTGCGAGAGGAACGGACCCTCCGCGTGGATCCCCGCGATCTCGCCCGCGTCGGCGAGGTCGGCCAGGAGGGCGGCCCGGGCCAGGAGGGTCTCGCGGTCGGCCGTGACGAGGGACGCGAGCATCGTCGTGGTGCCGTGCCGGCGGTGCTCCCGCACCGCGACCAGGGCCTCGTCGGCCGTCGTCGCGTCGGGGAAGCCCACTCCGCCCCCGCCGTGGTTGTGCAGGTCCACGAGGCCGGGCAGCAGCACCGTGCCCGGCTCGGGGACGACCGCCGCGGCGACCGCGGCGGCGACCTCGGGGTCGGCGTGCTCGGCCGCCGCAGCGGGTCCCACCCAGCGCACGAGACCGTCCTCCAGGACGATCGCGCCGTCCTCGACGTCGTCCTGCGGGGTCACGACACGGCCGCGCAGCGCGACCGGCGCGCCGGGCTCGGAGACTGGGACCGTGGGAGTGGCAGCGCTCATGGGCCAATCCTGCCGCACGGCGAACGAATTGCGAAACCTTCCTGACAAACCCCCGGGGGGTTCAGAAGAGGCGCGAGTCCACGTCGTCGACGCCGCGCATCGCGTCGTAGTCGAGCACCAGGCACTCGATCCCCCGGTCCGTCGCGAGCACGCGCGCCTGCGGCTTGATCTCCTGGGCCGCGAACACCCCGCGCACGGGGGCGAGCAGCGGGTCGCGGTTGAGGAGCTCGAGGTAGCGCGTCAGCTGCTCGACGCCGTCGATGTCGCCGCGGCGCTTGAGCTCGACCGCCACGGTCGCGCCGGACGCGTCGCGGGCGAGGATGTCGACCGGCCCGATGGCCGTCATGTACTCGCGCCGCACCAGCGTGTGGCCCGCGCCGAGGTGGTGGATCTGGGCGGCCAGCAGCTCCTGCAGGTGCGCCTCGACCCCGTCCTTGACGAGGCCGGGATCGACGCCGAGGTCGTGGGCCGAGTCGTGCTCCACCTCGTGCAGCTCGATCTCGAGCCGGTCGTCGGACTTCTGGTGCTGCACCGTCCAGACCTGGGTGACGCCCCGCTCGCGCGCCTCGTCGTCGGGCTCTCCGACCGCCGTCGAGCAGGGCGGGCTCATCCAGTTGAGCGGCTTGTACGAGCCGCCGTCGGAGTGCAGCAGCACGCTGCCGTCGGCCTTGACGACAAGCAGCCGCGTGGCCAGCGGCAGGTGGGCGGTGAGCCGGCCCGTGTACCGGGCCGAGCAGCGGGCGACGACGAGACGCACGGTCCCCCTCTTCGTTCGTGGCGGGTGCTGCGGAGCGGGCGCCGCGGAGGGCGCCCCAGGACCCTACAGGACCAGGTCGCGGCGCCCCGGGGGCGCGGACTCGAGCCACGACGCCAGCCCGGCATAGGCACCGGAGGACATCAGCAGCTCGAAGTCGGTGCCGTCGTAGCGGCAGCGCACCAGCACCTGGTCGGGCTGGCCGGCCTGGTCGAGCGGGGCGCGGCCGGTGATCGAGAGCCCGTCGCGTCGCCAGACGCGCGCCGGGCGCGGGGCGAGCGACCACCCGCGCCACCAGTCGATACGGCCCACGGCGTAGTGGGCGATCCCCACCATCCACGCGGCCTGCGGGTCGTCCGCGGGCCGGGCGTGGCAGGGGAAGGAGCCGACCCTCCGGGAGAGGGTCCGCAGGCGGGAGGCGCCGGCGGCGAGCACCAGTCCGAGCGCGACGACGAGAGCCACCGCGGTCCAGACGACGTACGCCACCGGCACCTGCCTCAGCGCAGCGCCGGCTCGCGGCCGGACAGCTCCGAGACCTCGTCGACGACGATCGTCACGAGGTCGCCGTCGACGGAGACGAAGCCGCCGGTGACGTGCGCCTCGACCGCGGTCCCCTGGGCCGTCGACACCTTGACCGTGCCCGGGCGCAGCACCGCGAGGAGCGGGGCGTGGCCGGCGAGGATGCCGACCTGGCCCTCGACGGACGGGGCGCTGACCTCGCGCGCCGCGCCGGACCAGACCTTGCGGTCGGACGCGACGAGGTCCACGTTCAGCTCTGCCATCTCCATGTCCTCTTTCCGATCGTGCGGGGTTCGTCAGGCGGTCGCGGGGGGGGGGGGAGGGGGGGGTGGGGGATGGCGGGATGGGCAGTGCGGCAGCGT